>JAACFJ010000125.1 GCA_009937505.1 Gammaproteobacteria bacterium | reverse complement strand
ACTTCGAGTCCTGCGTCGCGTGCCGCCGCGACGATTTCATCGTTGTCCGCGATACCCGGCGAGACGATCACGCGACCGACGTTTGCGGGCAATGCGGCCGCGCCGAGTTCGCGGTCCGCACCGGGCCAAAGTTCATCAAGCTCGGCGAGGCCCGGTGGCTCCTCTCGGCTGTCGAGGAACACCGCGTCGCGGCCCGCGCGTTTCAGGTAGCGCGCGACGGACAGCCCGGTAGCTCCCAGCCCCAGCACGAGGTCCTTGTCCCTGCTCTTCGCCCGGGACCCGGCCTTCTTTCCGGATTTCTTTTTCTTCGCCGCACTCATCGGATCTTCAGACTCGCGAAACCGATCAACACGAGGATGACGGTAATAATCCAGAAACGGACGATGACCTTCGGCTCGGCCCAGCCCTTGAGCTCGAAGTGATGATGTATCGGCGCCATGCGGAATACTCGGCGCCCCGTCAGCTTGAACGAAGCGACCTGGATGATGACCGACAGCGTCTCCATTACGAACACGCCGCCCATGATCGCGAGTACGATCTCCTGCCGCACGATGACAGCGACGACGCCGAGGGCCGCGCCGAGCGCCAGCGCACCGATGTCGCCCATGAAGACCTGGGCCGGGTAGGTGTTGAACCAGAGAAATCCGAGTCCCGCCCCGGCCAGCGCGGCACAGAAAACCAGGACCTCGCCGGTGCCCGCTACATAGGGAATCCCCAGGTAGCCGGAGAAATTGACATTGCCGGTAACATAGGCGAACACGCCGAGGGCGCCGCCCACGAGCACGGTCGGCATGATCGCGAGGCCATCGAGCAAGTACGTCACGACGACCTGAAAGATGCCGAGCGGTATCGAGAGGTCTTTGAAATACGGGATCAGCAATGAGGTGGATACCTCATCGGTCGCCGCAACGTACAAAGCAATGGCAGCGGTGATAGCCGCTGCAGACTGCCAGAAGAGCTTTTGTTTGGCCGAGATGCCGGCCGGGTTCTGCAATACGAGTTTCTTGTAGTCATCGACGTAGCCGATAACGCCGAACGACAACATCACGAACAGGACAACCCAGACAAAGTGGTTTTCGAGGTCAGCCCATAGCACCGTGCTCACGGCGATCGCGGTAAGAATCAGCGCACCGCCCATCGTCGGCGTGCCGGCCTTGGGCAGGTGGGTCACCGGGCCCTCTTCGCGCACCGGCTGACCTACCTGGTTCACGCTGAGTTTCGCAATCATGCGCGGGCCGATGACGAACGAGAGGACGAGCGCCGTCAGGGCACCGAGGATTGCGCGCATCGTCAGGTAGTTGAAGACGTTGAAGCCGGATTCGAACTGCGCCAGGTAATTCGTCAGGTAAAGCAGCACGATCAGGCCTCCTTGCTCACGGCCTGCGGATCGAGCAGCGCTTCGACGACACGCTCCATCTGCATGAAGCGGGAACCCTTGACGAGGACGTTGCTATCGGCGTGCAGTTCGGACCTTACCCTGGCGGTCAGCCCGTCGATATCGGCATGCCAGCTCGCGCCGTCGCCGAAGCCCTCCACGGTACTGCGAGACAGGGCGCCGGTGGCCAGCAGGCGCGAAATTCCGGCTTCCCGAACCTGCGCCCCGGTTTCCGCATGCAGCCTTGCCGCGTCGTCTCCCAGCTCGCCCATGTCGCCGAGCACGAGAAGGTTGTCGCCCGGCAACGATGCCAGGAATTCCGCGGCGGCAGCAACGCTCACGGGATTGGCGTTATAGCTATCGTCATAGATCGTCGCGCCGCCGATCCCCGTAAGGCGCCGCAGTCGGCCCTCGACGGGCGCCACCGATTCCAGCGCCGACTTGATATCTGCAATGTCGATTCCGACTGCGACCGCAATCGCAGCGGCAGCGCACGCATTCCTGACGTTGTGTCGCCCGGAAAGTGGCAGGCTGATGTCGATCTCGCCGACGGGCAGGTGCAGATCGAAGGATGAGCGGCCGGCGACGGCGTCGATGTTGCAGGCGTGGACATCGGCATCGGCGTCGATCCCGAACGTAATCAACTGGGTATCCTCCACCAGCGTCGACCAGTACTCGAAATAGCGATCGTCGGCATTGAGGATGGCGACCTTCGGGCGGATTTCCCCGCGCAGGATCTCGCCTTTGGCGCGAGCGACGCCGTCGAGCGAGCCGAAGCCTTCGAGATGCGCAGCCGCGGCATTGGTAATGACGACGATGTCCGGCTTCGCCAGCGCCGTCAGGTAGGCTATTTCGCCCGCATGATTCGCGCCCATCTCCAGTACTGCGAAGCGATGTTGTTCCTCGATGCGGGTCAACATCAGCGGCATGCCGATGTCGTTGTTCAGGTTTCCGTGCGTGGCCAGTGTCGGCGCGGCACTGGCAAGGCACGCCGCCGTGAGTTCCTTCAGCGTTGTCTTGCCGTTACTGCCCGTCACTCCCACCACGACTGGCGACAGCTGCTGCCGCCAGGCGGCACCGAGCTGTCCGAGTGCGCGTCTGGAGTCTTCGACCGAGATCTGCGAGATGTCCTCGTCGACGAGGGTCGGCACGACGGCACCTGCCGCACCCTTGGCGCGAGCCTGATCGACGTAGTCGCAACCGTCGAAATTCGGCCCCTGCAATGCAACGAAGAGCTCACCCTTCTTCAACGAGCGGGTATCGGTGCTCACACCATTGAACGGGTGGTCCGCACCCTGCAGTTTGCCGTGCATGTAGTCGGCAGCGGCGGCCAGCGTTGACATCACTCGCCTCCCTCCCCGCGACCCGAGCGCGCCTGCAGGTTGGCGGCTGCGGCCCCGTAATCCGAGAAGTCGCGACGCTCGCCACCAATATACTGGTAGTTCTCATGACCCTTGCCCGCCAGCAGCACGACATCGTCCGTTGCCGCGTTGCCGATCGCCCAGGCGATAGCGGCGCCCCTGTCCTCGATAACGGTGGCAGCGTCCGCTGCTTCCAATCCTCCGAGGATCGCCTCGATGATCTTCACAGGGTCTTCGTTGCGCGGGTTGTCGGTCGTAACGACGACCCGGTCGGCGTGCTCCTCGACGGCGCGGCCCATCAGCGGTCGTTTGCCCGCGTCACGATCGCCGCCGCAGCCAAACACACACCAGAGCGCGCCGTCACAGTGCGGCCGCAACGTGCGCAGTGCCGATTCGACCGCGGCCGGCGTGTGCGCATAGTCCACGAATACGTCCGGGCCCGTACCGACGTCAACACGCTGCAGACGTCCGGGCGGCGCTTGTGCAGCAGAGAGAGCGGCGCTCGCAGCCTCCAGGGCCACATCCTCGCTGAGCAGGAACGCAAGTACGAGCGCCGCATTGGCGACGTTGAATTCGCCGTGCAGCGGCAACCGAAAGCTGCTTTCCCCCCATGAACCCGCGACCGACACATCGAAACCGTTTCCCGTCGCCGCGGCGGAACGAACGACAAGATGCGGCAAGCTCTTGTCGACGCGAGCCTGATCCATCGACACGGCGACCACGTCCGGCCCGCATCGCGTTGCGAGAATGCTGCCGAACTCCGAATCGACATTGATGATTCGCCGCGAAGGCTCCGCCTCCAGGAACAGTGACGCCTTGGCCTCGCCGTAAGCCTCCATGTCGCCGTGGTAGTCGAGATGGTCGCGCGTAAGGTTCGTGAACACCGCAGTATCGATCTCGACCCCGTCTGCCCGGTTTTGCGTCAAGGCGTGCGACGAGACCTCGACGGCCGCGTAAGCTGCGCCGGCATCACGAAATACGGCGAGGCGCCTGTGGAACTCGACAACATCGGGCGTAGTCATTCCTTCACCACCGCTCAGTTCGTCGACGCCGTAACCGAGCGTGCCGGCGTAACCACAGGTCTTCCCGAGCCGTTGCAGGCACTGCGCCAGCAGCCATGCAACGGTGGTCTTACCGTTCGTGCCCGTGATGCCGAGTACCTTTACCGAGCGCGACGGATGGTCGTAAAAGCGATTCGCGATCTCGCCGAGCCGGCTGCGCAGCGCGTCGACCGGGATGAGCGGCGCGTCGATTTCGGGGATCGAGCCAGCCGTCGATGCGTCATAGGCGACGGCCGCGGCACCGGCGTCAATCGCCTGGGCCGCGTACTCCAGGCCGTGGCTGCGTTCGCCGCGGCAGGCAAGAAACAGGAATCCTTCGCCGACGTCCCGCGTATCGCTCGCGATGCCGCTGATCGCGATCTCGGGCGCCTCTGCAAGACCTTGTAACAAGGTCGCGACAGTGATCGAGGAATTCAGACGATGTGCCGGCATGTTCATTGACTCATCGCCTGCATTACGCTGCCGGGGTCGCGCGCCGGCAGCGCATCAGGCGGCACGGCCAGCAGGCGCAGCGACTCTGTCATGATGTCGGCAAAGACCGGCGCCGCAACGTCGCTGCCGTAATAAAGTTCACCGCTCGGCTCGTCGATGACGACGACAGCCGCCAGCCGCGGATCGCTGGCCGGCGCCAGGCCCGCAAAGATCGAAATGTACTTGTCTTCAGAATAGCCGCCGGCCGCGAACTTCCAGGCCGTGCCGGTCTTGCCGGCTATCGTGTATCCGGCAACAGCCGCCTTCGTGCCGGTGCCCCCGGGACGCACGACCTCTTCCAGCATGCGGCGCACTGCTGCAGCCGTGTCCGGCGCAACGACCTGCTCACCCTCGACGGGCGCTTCCAGCGCAACCAGCGATACGGGGTACAGGTGCCCGCCGTTACCCAGGGCCGAATACGCCTGGGCCAGCTGCAGCGCAGTGACCGAAATACCGTAGCCGTAGGCGAGCGTCGCCTGGCTGATCGGCTTCCAGTTACTGAAATGGGTCAGCAGGCCTGCCGACTCGCCGGGAAACGCGCTCGACGTAAGCGAACCCAGGCCGAACCGCGTCATCGTCTGCCACAGCTGGTCCGGTTGCAGGGACATCGCAAGCTTGGTCACGCCGACGTTGGACGAGCGCGCGAGTATCGTCGTGAGGTTTACCCGCCCGAGATTACGGCGGTCCTCGATGGTCTTGGCGCCGACCGTAACGTAGCCCGGCGCGGTGTCTATGATGCTGCTCGGCCGGAACTCACCGCTCTCGAGTGCGGCTGCAATGACGAGCGGTTTGATGCTCGAGCCGGGCTCGAAGATGTCGGTAACCGCGCGATTGCGGTATCGCTCCGCAGAAAACTGTGAGCGATCGTTCGGGTTGTAGGTAGGCTGATTCACGACCGCGAGCACTTCTCCTGTCCTGACGTCGAGCACGACGATGGAACCGGATTCCGCGTTGTAAGACTGGATCGCGGCTTTCAGTGTCCGGTAGGCGAGATACTGGATGCGCAGGTCGATGCTGGTCGTGAGACTCTTGCCGTGACGCGCGGGCCGGATGCTCTCCACATTCTCGACGGAACGGCCCAGGCGATCCTTGAGCACGCGTTTTGCGCCCGACTCTCCCGCCAGCCAGTGATTGAACGCGAGCTCCAGGCCTTCCTGGCCTTCGTCGTCGATATCGGTAAACCCGACCAGGTGTCCCGTCACCTCGCCGGCCGGGTAGTAACGCCGGTATTCGCGCTGCACGTTGACGCCGGGCAGCTTGAGCGCAAGGACCTGCTGCGCTTGTTCCGGACTCAGGTGCCGCTTCAGATACAGGAACTCCTTGTCCATGCTGCGCGTGATGCGACGTATGAGCAGCTGCGGATCGATACCCAGCGTGCGCGCCAGTTGCGGCACTTCGTCAACGGCGGGCGCCAGTTCCTTCGGGTTTGCCCAGATGCTGTCGACGGGCGTGCTTATTGCGAGCGGCTCACCATTGCGGTCGGTGATCGTGCCGCGGTGCGCGGAAATCCGTTCCCGGCGCAGGTGGCGCGTATCGGCCTGCTGGTTCAGGAACTCCTTGTTCAGCACCTGCAGGTGCACCGCGCGCGCCGCCAGGGCGGCCGCGATCAGCGAGAAGAACACCAATACCAGCGTCACCCTGCCGACAAATCGTTTCGCCGTCCGGGTTTTCGTTTCGGCTCCGCGCGTCATGGGCGTTCGATGACAAAGATTTCGGTTGATTTGGGCCGCACCAGCGACAACTTGTCGAGTGCGACCTGCTCGATACGGGCATGGGTGGCCCAGGTGCTTTGCTCGATCTGCAGCTGACCCCACTCGATATTCAGCTCGTCGCGTTCATGGGTCAGCGTCTCGAGTTCGACGAACAGCTTGCGAGCTTCGTGCTTGGTGTATATGAGCGCCATCGCGCTCATCACGCATACGGCAGCAAATGCGAGTACCAGTGCAGCCGGCTGAGCTTTCGCCTCGAAGATCATCACAGCCTCTCCGCCACTCGCAGCCGCGCACTCCGTGCGCGCCTGTTGGCCGCTATTTCTTCGGCCGTGGCCTCGATGAGCTTGCCGACAGGCTTCAGCTTCGGCCGGTATTCCGCCGGCACCGACGGCATGCCACGATACTGTTCGGTTTCGCGCGACGCGTCCCGGATGAAGCGCTTGACCAGGCGATCCTCCAGTGAATGGAAGCTGATTACGCACAGGCGTCCGCGGCTCCGAAGGACATTGACGCTTTGCTGCAGCGCGCTCTTGAGCTGTTCGAGCTCACCGTTGACGACCATGCGGATCGCCTGGAAGGACTTTGTCGCCGGATGGCGCTTCTGCCCGTGAGCAGGCGCGGCTGCCGCGATGATGTTGGCCAACTGCACCGTTCGCTCGATCGGCGCTTCGTCGCGTGCGGACACGATCGCGCGTGCTATGCGCGCAGCAGAGCGCTCCTCGCCATAGGTTTTCAGAACTCGTCTCAATTCCTTTTCATCCACCATTGCGAGCCACTCGGCGGCGCTGACGCCTGCATCCGGGTCCATTCGCATGTCCAGAGGGCCGTCGCGGAGGAAGCTGAAGCCACGGCCTCCTTCGTCCAGTTGTGGCGATGAGACGCCGAGGTCGAGGAGCACTCCATCCACGCCTCCACGGAGACCTCTCTCATCAATGAACTTCTCAAGTTGCGCACATTCACCTCGTATCAACTCAAATCTCGGGTCCGACAGCAGTGCCCTCGGTGCCGATGCGATTGCCTGCGGGTCACGGTCGATCGCGATAAGGCGTCCGTCCGCAGTCAATCGTTCGAGAATGGCGCTGCTGTGCCCCCCACGGCCGAACGTCCCGTCGACGTAACAACCGTTCGCTCTTATATTCAGTCCTTCGAGGACCGGCCTGAGCAGCACCGGCAAATGCGCCTTGCTGCTCATGCGATGATTCGCGACCTAGAATGAGATCGACTCAAGTTCGGCCGGCAATTCGCCGTCGTCTTCCTCACTGAGCCATGCGTCCCGCTTGTCGTTCCAGGTTGCTTCATTCCAAAGTTCGAACTTGTTGCCCTGCCCGATCAGAATTGCGTTCTTCTCGAGCGAGGCAAAATCTCTCAACTCCCGTGACACCAGGATGCGTCCGTTCGCATCCATGTCGACCTCGGTCGCATAACCGACCATAATTCGCACTATTCG
>JAACFJ010000026.1 GCA_009937505.1 Gammaproteobacteria bacterium | reverse complement strand
GCCTGCTGCCTGGTGCGCGGGAAACCGTCGAGTATGAAGCCGTCGGCCGCGTCCGCCCTGGTAAGTCGCTCGCTGAGTATGCCCAGCACGATGTCGTCGGAAACGAGCTGACCGGCCAACATGGTTTCTTTCGCCTGCGCGCCGAAACGCGTGCCGGCAGCGACGGCCTCACGCAGCATGTCGCCCGTCGATATTTGCGGAATACCCCTGTCGGCTTCCAGTCTCTTGGCCTGCGTACCTTTCCCCGACCCCGGTGCGCCCAGCAGAACAATTCGCATTTTTCTTTTCCGATACGATTCAATGAGGGTAATCAGGCAGATGCCCTGACCGCTCAGAGACGCTACCGCCAAAGGCCTGCAAGGTCAATTCGACTAAAGAAGGCATCCGGGGGAAACGGGCTCTCGTGATACGGACTTTCGTTTCCGCTATGCTGATGCGCCTCCCGACCCTAAGCCAGAGGTGTCCAAAGCATGCCCGGAAGAAACGCGTTCTATGCCCAGTCCGGTGGCGTCACCGCCGTAATTAACGCCACGGCCTGCGGTGTTATCGAAACCGCCCGAAAACATCGCGCGCAAATCGCCAACGTCTATGCGGGACGGAACGGCATCATCGGGGCGCTCACCGAGGACATGATCGATACCGGCAAGGAGCGCGCCAGCACGATCGCCGCACTGCGTCACACGCCCGGCGGTGCATTCGGCTCCGCGCGTTACAAGCTGAAGGGCATCGAGGAGAACCGGGCGGAATACGAACGCCTGATCCAGGTGTTCCAGGCACACGACATAGGCTACTTCTTTTACAACGGCGGCAACGACTCGATGGACACCGCCCTCAAGGTTTCCCAGATCTCGAGGAAGATGGGCTTCCCGGTGCAGTGCCTGGGCATCCCGAAGACCGTCGACAACGATCTGCCGGTGACCGATAACTGCCCGGGATTCGGCTCAGTAGCCAAGTACGTGGCCGTATCGACGCAGGAAGCGGCGCTTGACGTACTGTCGATGGCGAAGACCTCGACCAAGGTGTTCATTCTCGAGGTCATGGGTCGCCATGCGGGCTGGATCGCCGCAGCAGGCGGACTTGCGGGCAAGAAGCCAGGCGACGCGCCTCACATCATCCTGTTCCCGGAAATTCCGTTCAAGAAACGCGGGTTCCTGAAGAAGGTTCGCCAGTGCGTAAACGATTACAGCTACTGTGTCATCGTCGTCAGCGAGGGCGCTCGCTTCGCCAACGGCAAGTTCCTGGCCGAAGCTGGCACCCGTGATGCGTTCGGGCACGCACAGCTCGGCGGCGTGGCGCCGGTAGTCGCAAACATGGTGCGGGAAAACCTCGGCTACAAGTATCACTACGCCATTGCCGATTACCTGCAGCGTTCGGCACGCCATATCGCGTCGGATACCGACGTGAAGCAGGCCTACGCCGTCGGCAAGGCGGCCGTAGAATTCGCCCTGCAGGGCAAGACCGCGGTCTTGCCCGTCATCAAGCGGGTCTCGGACAAGCCGTATCGCTGGACGATCGAGTCGGCGCCGCTGGGCCGCATTGCCAACAAGGAAAAGATGTTACCCAGGCGCTACATCAGCAGCGACGGCTTCGGCATCACGCCCGCCGCTCGACGCTACCTCGAACCACTGATCAAGGGCGAAGATTATCCTCCATATATCAATGGTTTACCGAAAACCGCACGACTAAAGTCCAAGGCAGTAAAGCCGCGGCTAGGCAAAAAATTTGTGGTATGATGCGCGCCCGGTTCAGCCGGTAATAACACGGTAATAACAAACCTTTTTGGGGGATTTCACAATCGAACGCTTCCTTGCGCTCGCCCTGGGGGCTGGCGCCGCCGAATGCGTTTGATCTCAAAGTAACAAAGTCAGGAGATATCTGATGTCTAACGAGTTGGCCCTGTGGCTCTCGATCGGTGCTGGTGTACTCGCCATCCTGTTCGGGATTGTCTCTACACAGTGGATTCTCAAGCAGCCTGCCGGCAACAGCCGTATGCAGGAAATTGGCGCGGCAATTCAGGAAGGCGCTAAGGCCTACATGGATCGCCAGTACATGACCATCGGTATGGTCGGCGTCGTGCTTGCAGTTGTTCTTGGATTCGCGCTTGATTGGGCGACGGCGATCGGTTTCGTGATCGGCGCTGTCTTCTCTGCCCTTGCCGGTTACATCGGCATGTTCGTGTCGGTACGCGCCAACACACGGACGGCACAAGCTGCCACCAAGGGTGTTAACCCGGCACTGAACGTCGCCTTCAAGGGTGGCGCCATCACGGGCATGCTCGTGGTTGGCCTCGGTCTCCTGGGTGTCGCTGGCTACTACATGATCTTGATGAAGATGGGCTCGACCGTCGATCACGCCATCCACGCGCTGGTTGGGCTTGCGTTCGGTGGCTCGCTGATCTCGATCTTCGCGCGACTCGGTGGCGGCATCTTCACCAAGGGTGCGGACGTTGGCGCCGACCTGGTCGGTAAGGTCGAAGCCGGTATCCCGGAAGATGACCCCCGTAACCCCGGCGTAATCGCCGACAACGTGGGTGACAACGTGGGTGACTGTGCCGGTATGGCAGCCGACCTGTTCGAGACCTACGCGGTAACGATTATCGCCACGATGCTGCTCGGCAGCCTGGTCGTCGATTCCTATGGCATCGAGGCCGTTTTGTATCCGCTGGTTCTGGGTGCGGTTTCGATCATCGCGTCGATCA
Organism: Gammaproteobacteria bacterium; assembly: GCA_009937505.1. Taxonomy (GTDB): domain Bacteria; phylum Pseudomonadota; class Gammaproteobacteria; order Steroidobacterales; family Woeseiaceae; genus UBA1847. The sequence goes on along the minus strand of JAACFJ010000026.1, from coordinate 22,566 downwards.
TCGGCACGTTCTTCGTCAAGACCTCGGACGGTGGCAAGGTCATGGGCGCCCTGTACAAGGGCATGATCGTTGCCGGAATTCTTGCGGCAATCGCGTTCTACTTCATTACCGACCTGATGATGGGTAGCACGGGCGCTGCGATGAACATCTTCTACTCCGCGCTGATCGGCCTGGCGCTAACCGCTGCCATGGTTGTTATCACCGAGTACTACACGGGCACGGATTTCAAGCCGGTCAGGACGATCGCCAATGCATCGCTCACGGGTGATGCCACCAACATCATCGCTGGCCTCGGCATCTCAATGAAAGCGACGGCTCTGCCGGTTCTGGCTGTGTGCGCCAGCATCTGGGGCGCTTTCCAGCTGGCTCCAGAGGGTGTTGCGATGGGCGGTCTGTACAACATCGCCATCGCTGCTACGACGATGCTGTCGATGACGGGCGTTGTCGTTGCTCTCGATGCATTTGGCCCGATCACGGACAACGCCGGTGGCGTTGCCGAGATGGCCGAGCTTCCTCCTGAGGTGCGGAAGATTACGGACCAGCTCGACGCTGTCGGCAACACGACGAAGGCTGTAACCAAGGGTTACGCCATCGGTTCTGCCGGCCTCGCCGCACTGGTCTTGTTCGCGGACTACAACAATGCACTGGCAACTGCCGGCAAGGACGTCACGTTCCTGCTCAACGACTACCGCGTCATCATCGGCCTGTTCATTGGCGGTCTCGTGCCGTACCTGTTCGGCGCCATGGCGATGGAAGCCGTAGGCCGCGCCGCTGGCGCGGTGGTTGAAGAAGTTCGCCGCCAGTTCCGCGAGATCGAAGGCATCATGGAAGGCACCGGCAAGCCCGACTACAGTCGGGCGGTTGACCTGCTGACCAAGGCTGCGATCAGGGAGATGATTGTACCGTCTCTGCTGCCGATCGCTGTGCCGCTGATCGTTGGCTTCACCCTCGGCGTTGAGGCACTCGGTGGCCTGCTCCTCGGCACGATCGTTACCGGCCTGTTCGTCGCTATCTCGATGACAGCAGGCGGCGGCGCCTGGGACAACGCCAAGAAGTACATCGAAGACGGCAATTGCGGTGGCAAGGGCTCGGACGCTCACAAGGCAGCCGTGACCGGCGACACCGTGGGCGATCCGTACAAGGATACGGCGGGCCCTGCCATCAACCCCCTGATCAAGATCATCAACATCGTCGCACTGCTGATGGTTCCGCTGCTCGTCTGATCGGCAGTAATCGCTGAAACAGGAGGCCGCCCGGCGCCCGCCGGGCGGCCTTTCTTGTAGTAGTAGCGCTGCTACGGATTGAGTGCGCGATACGCGCCCGTGGCCGTGGCCGTCGAGCCCAGGTTGACGGGCCGGTCGACGAAATAGCCCTGCACGTAATCGACGCCCACGTCTCGCAGCCAGTCGAAATCCTCCTGCCGCTCGACCTGCTCCGCAACGACACGAAATTCCATGGTGCGGGCGAGTTTGATCATGGCCGCCACCATCTCCTGGTTCACTTCGTCGGTCTGCACATTATGCGTGTACTTGCCGTCGATCTTGAGGTAATCGATCGGCAGGTGCTTCAGGCTGGAGAAAGAACCCATGCCGCTGCCGAAATCGTCGAGCGAAAACTCGCAGCCGATCCCGTGGAGCACTTCTATGAAGCGCTGCGACTGCTTTACGTTGTCGAGAATTGCTCGCTCGGTAACCTCGAAACAGATCATCGATGGCGCCACTCCGGTTCGATCGAGCGAATCGACGACGAATCCGAGGAACGCGTCGTCAGCGATGGTCTGGCCGGACAGATTTATGGCGCAGCTGCGGTGGCCGGCGATTTTCAGTTCGCCGCTGGAGATCGCGTTCAGTGTCGCGTTGACGACCCAGCGATCGATCTGCGGCATGAGCTGATATCGCTGCGCAGGACGCAGGAAGTCTGCCGTATCGGAATCGCTGCCGCGACCTGGCAGCCTGATAAGGACCTCGACGGCCGGCCCGGAGTCCGCCTCGCGGCTCATGGCGATGATTGGCTGAATGGCGAGCTCAAAGTTGTCCTCGTGCAGCGCCGTCTGCAGTTCCCGCAGCCAGCGAATATCGCCGCGCTCCCGCGCGACCGCTTCGTCCCGCGCCGAGTAGATATGTACTTTGCCACGACCTTCCTGCTTGGCGACGTAGCAAGCCGAGTCCGCAGCACTCATCACGTCCTGGACGGTGCCGCTTATGTGACTGATTTCGACCAGGCCGATCGATATGCCGATATTGAAAATCTTGTCTTTCCATACGAAACGATAGTCGGCAACCGCGTTGCAGATATCCGTCGCGATCTGCCGCGCCTTGTCGATCGGGCAGCCGATGAGCAACGCGCCGAATTCGTCGCCACCGAGGCGCCCGACGAAGTCCGAATCCCGCACCTGGTCCTTTATGAGCGTTGCGACTTCGCGGAGCATGTTGTCCCCGGCGATATGACCACAGCTGTCGTTGACTGCCTTGAAGCGATCGAGATCCATGTAGAACAGCATGTGCACGGCCTCCTCGGCGTGCGCTGAATCCATTGCCTCGTCGAGGCGGCGCTCGAATTCGCGGCGGTTGACCAGGCCCGTCAGTGGATCGTGAGTGGCCTGGTAGCTCATCTTGCGGGTGAGGCCTCGCAGCTCGCCGACGTCATGGAAAACGACGACAGCCCCGGAGATGCTATCGCTCGGACCGCGGATGGGCGACGCCGATAGCTCGACCGAGTGCTCCTGCTCGCCGTCCTGGGTCACCATGACTGCCCGTCGTCCCATGTTCACGCGGCGGCGCATCCCGAGGCACCGATCGACCGGATCTCCCAGCGGGCGCCGGTCGGTATCGTCAACGAGCGTGAATAACTCTCCGATCCTGTGCCCGGCGGCATCGTCCCGGCTGGTGCCGATCAGCGTCTCCGCCGCACGATTCATGTAGTCGATGTGGCCGTCGTTGTCCGTGGTGATGATGCCTTCGCCAACCGACTCCAGCGTGTATTGCGCCTGCCGCTTGCTGCGCGACAGCGAAACCTCGAGGCTCTTGCGGTGACTCACGTCACGTGCCACCGTCAGGATTGCCGGACGCCCGTGAAATTCGATTGATGAACTCTGCGCCTCGACCCAGAGCCCGGCCCGCGCGCCGTTGATCAGCTGGATCTCGAGCCGCTGCGGCACATCCTGCCCATCCAGGCGGCGCGTCACGGACTTGCGGAACAGTGCGCGGTACGCGGGTTTGACGAGATCGACGACGTCCCGGCCGACCAGCTGAGCCGGTTCCAGCCCGATCAGCGCCGCTGCCGAGTCATTGGCCAGCAGAATCTTCTCGTCATGAATCAGGACAATCTCGGGCAGCGTGCGCGCGAAATCCCGGAACAGCCGGTCGCGGCCCTGGATCTTCTGATCGCGCTCGCTGACCGCATCGAACAGTTTATTAATGGTGAGCGCGAGGTCTGCCGTATCGCGGTGCTCGCCAACGTCAAGCCTGTGACCGACCGAGGCATCGGCCGATACCGCGACCATCTCCTCACTCAGTCTCCGCACCCGCATTTGCAGGCGGCGTCTGGCGACCATGGCGATAACGGCCGTGATGATCACCGCCGCCAATAGCAGCGACAACGCGATTACAATTAGAATCATCGAGTCCATTCAGGCGCCAATATCGGGGCTCGGGGGCGCCTCTGCAAGCGCAGTCAGCTTGTGCCGGATGTGATGCCGCTCATCTATCATTTGTTATTATTATCCGCTCGAAGGTCATCGCCGCAGGCGAGACTTCGAGCTTGAAAGCGCCGTAAGATAAGGCATCAGTAAGCATATCCCAGTGGCTGAGGCCGACTGCCTTGATTCACCATAATTCGGCGGCTGTAGATGCGAGTACCGGCAAGCGACAGTGGTTTGAAAGACACAGGGATTCCTGGAAACGACTGAATTATGAACATCGATTTCGCACGACAACAGATGATTGCCCAGCAGGTTCGCGCCTGGACAGTGCTGAATCCGGCCGTTCTCGAGGTTTTGTCCGCCGTACCGCGCGAGGAATTCGTGCCAGGGCCTTACGAGTCCCTGGCATTCGCGGACACGGAAATCCCGCTCGGTCACGGTGAGTTCATGATGACGCCGACGGTGGAAGGCCGCGTTTTGCAGGCGCTCGAACTCGACAGGAACGCGCACGTGCTGGAAATCGGCACCGGCAGCGGTTTCCTCACGGCCTGCCTTGCGAAACTGTCTGGAACCTTGACGAGCGTGGACATCCACGAGGATTTCGTCCGCAGCGCGGCGCGCAAGCTTGCAAATATCGGCATGGAAAACGTCGAATTTCGGACCATGGACGCAACCCGTGAATTGACGGACGATCGTTATGACGCCATTGCAGTGACCGGTTCGATCGAGACGTTCGATCCCCGCTTCGCTGACGCCCTGAGGCCGGGCGGTCGCCTCTTCGTGGTTGTCGGATCGCCCCCGGTTATGGAAGCCCGTCTCGTTCGCCGTACCGGTGACAGCGAATGGAGAAGCGAAAACCTGTTCGAAACGACTCTCGGCCCCCTCGTTCATGGTACGTTGCCACCGCAATTCGTGTTCTGAAATAGGCAACTTTTTGCGCTCGAACGAAACCACTTGGGCGTAAGCTGCATCTATGTTGTAGCAATAACGATGTACCATTCGGGCGAACTTCGCATCCCTGAAGGCGTCGGACAGCGTAGAAAACGTTGATTCTCGCAACTGGTTTAGTGATATAGTAAACTATAACACTTGGATTTAGTCCCCTGCCCCCGGACCTCGTGGAATACAAAAGTATGAAAAACCCTCGGACTTTCAAGGCATTACTGTTAGCTACCGCTATTTTCGCAGCATCGTCGCCCGGCCAGGCCGCCACGCTGCTCGAAATCTACCAGCAGGCATTGCAGAGCGACCCGCGCATTCACGAAGCCGAAGCGCGCCGGCTTGCCGCGCTCGAAGCGGAGCCGCAGGCGCGCGGGGTGCTGCTGCCTCAGATCGGCTTCGGCGCCGATTGGACAAAGACGGAAACGTCGGGTTCGGGCGTGCAGAACACGGTTGTGGAACAGCCGGAGGGATCGGGCAATTTCGTGGTCGTGCCGTTCGGATTTCAGACCGAAGTCGAGGACGAGACGACACGCTGGCAGTTCAATCTCCGGCAGACGCTGTTTCGCTGGGACCAGATCGTAGGCCTCCGGCAGGCCGACAAGGTCGTGGCGCGGGCCGAGGCTGATCGTGAAGCCGCGCAGCAGGACCTCGTCGTCAGGGTGACCGAGGCCTATTTCAACGTGTTGGGTGCCGAAGACCGCCTGCTCGCCATCCACGCCGACCGCAATGCAATTGCGCGCCAGCTCGAGCAAGCCAAGCAACGTTTCGAAGTCGGGCTCATCGCGATCACGGATGTCCAGGAATCCCAGGCCGCCTACGACCAGTCGGTCGCGAACGAGATCGCCGCCAAGCGCTCCCTCGCGACCGCGCGTTACCTGCTCAGCGAAATCACCGGTTCCTTCGTCAGGGACCTCGCGGCACCTGCTGAAAACCTCCCGCTAAGGAACCCCGACCCGGCGAGTGAACAGGCCTGGCTCGACCTCGCGATGAGCCAAAACCTTGCATTGATCTCGAGCCGGCTGGATGAAGCCCTCGCCCGCGACGAAATATCGTTCCGCCGCAATGGTCACTACCCGACCGTCGATCTCGTCGCGAATGTCAGCTCCTCGGATTCGAAGCAGGACCAGGACACGTTTAATGGTTTCGGCCCGCTGCCGGCGGACAGCGATTTCCGGAGGGACAGCATCGGTATCCAGTTCAACCTGCCGATCTTTGCCGGCGGAACGACGTCGTCGCGCGTCAAGGAAGCCATCTACCTGCATCGAGCGTCGCGCGAGCAGCTGCAGCGTGTCACGCGTGAAACGGACCGGCAGACGCGCGATTCATACCTCGGCGTGCTCGCCGAGATCAGCCGTGTCGAGGCGCTGGAGCAGGCCGTTTCCTCGGCCAGGACCGCACTTGATGCAACTCAGGCCGGCTTCGATGTCGGTACGCGTACCATCGTGGACGTGTTGCTCTCGCAGCGTAACCTGTACCAGTCGATCACCAACTATTACCAGGCGAGATACGACTATCTCCTGAACGTTATGCGCCTCAAGCAGGCGGCCGGAACCTTGCAGGTGCAGGACCTCGAGAATCTCGAACCGTTCCTCGTCGTACGCAAGCCGCCGGAAGACCAGTTCGCCGAGGAAGCAAGGAAGCAAGCCGAAGAAGAGACGGAGTAACCGCTCACTCCATCAGCGGCTCGATCATCGCGATCAGTCGCGCCAGCGAACCACGATTGCGCTCGAGGATTTCGCGCCCGGCGTTGCCCAGGCGCTCTGCCGTTCCGGGGTCAGACAACAGGCTGTCAACTGCTGCGGCCAGCTCTGCGGAATCGTGCACCAGCTTGCAAGCACCCCTGGCGGCAAACATGTCAGCGATTTCCTGGGCGTTGAACACGTGCGGTCCGCTCAGCAGCGGCAAGCCGAGTGCCGCGGGCTCCAGCAGGTTGTGGCCGCCGATGGGGACGAGGCTTCCGGCGACGAAGGCAACGTCGCTGGCCGCATAGAAAAGCGTCAGTTCACCCATCGTGTCGCCGAGAAATACCTGCGTGGACACGTCGCAGGCTTCGCCGTCGGTTCGTGATACGACGCTCATTCCCTGCTTCACGACCATATCGCGCACTGCCGGGAATCGTTGCGGATGCCGCGGCACCAGCACGAGCAGCACTTCGGGACAGGTTTCCAACAGGGCCTGGTGGGCGGCAAGCACGATCTCTTCTTCACCTTCGTGCGTGCTCGCGGCAATCCACACCGGCCGGTCTCCGAACAGCTTCGCGCGCAGTTCGCGACCTCGAAGCGGAAGATCCGGCGGCATCTCGACATCGAACTTGATGTTGCCGGTGACTCTCGTGCGTTCCGGCGCGGCGCCCAACGACAGGAAACGCTCTGCGTCCGCGTCGCTTTGCGCGGCGATGATGATGCCGTGCGACAGCGTCTCGCGAAACAGCGGTAACAGGCGGCGGTAGCTGCGCACGGAATTCGGCGAGATGCGGGCGCTCACCAGCACCAGCGGGATGTCGCGCACGCCGCAACCCCTGTACAGGTTCGGCCATATCTCGGTTTCGAGTACCAGGGCGATCTCCGGGTTCGTTGCCGAGTAGAAACGGTCGACTACGTGCGGCGCTTCAAAAGGAATATAGGTGTGATACACCTCGTCGCCGAACAACGAGGCAACGCGCGCCGCCCCGGTCGGCGTGACCGTGGTCACCAGCATTGGCCGGTCAGGATATTGCCTGCCCAATGAGCGGATCAGCGGTACGGCCGCAACGACCTCTCCTACCGAAACCGCGTGAATCCAGATGCATCGTTCGAGCCGGGGATAGCCGATGCCCAGACGCTCGCCGATCCGCTGCAGGTATGAGCGATTGGTAATTCCGCGTACCAGCCAATAGCCGATATACGGCAGGAACAGTACATAGGTCAGAAGGTTGTATAATATACGCACGCCGTGCCCGGAACGCGCAGCGGCGCTCAGCCGCCGAGCTTGTCGATGATGCGGCTCGTGGAATGGCCATCGCGGAAACTCAGCACCCGGACCTCACCGCCGTTCTCCAGGACTTCCTTGCCACCGGCGATCTGCTCGGGCTGGTAATCACCGCCCTTGACCAGCACATCGGGTAGCACGGCTGCGATCAATGCGGCTGGTGTATCGTCGGAAAACGGGACCACCCAGTCGACGGCAGCGAGCCCGGCCAGCACCAGCATGCGATCTTCGAGCGCGTTGACAGGGCGCGACTCGCCCTTGAGCCGTCGCACGGAGTCGTCATCGTTAACCGCGACGATCAATCGGTCGCCGAGGCTCTTGGCCTCCTCGAGATACGCAACGTGACCGGCATGCAGAATATCGAAGCAGCCGTTCGTCATGACGATGCGCTCCTTGCGAGCACGTGCCTCCCCGACGACGACCAGCAGTTCATCGCGGGATACGAGCCCTCGCCCGCCCTGGCCGCGCTGGTGCAGGGCCACCTGGATCTCGCCGGGCGTCACGGTGGCGACGCCGATCTTGCGAACGACGAGGCCCGCCGCAATGTTCGCCAATGCCGACGCCGCTGCGAGGGACTGGCCGCTCGCCAGTGCGCCGGCGAGCGTTGCGATGACGGTATCGCCCGCGCCGGTAACGTCATAGACCTCGCGCGCCTGTGTCGACAGGAACAACGGCTCGCTGCCGGTTTCCAGCAGCATCATTCCCTTTTCACTGCGCGTCACCAGCAAAGCGGTCAGTTGGAGTTCCTCGACCATTTGCCAGCCTCGCGCCACGAGTTTCGCGTCGCTCCCACAATGCCCGGCTACGGCTTCGAACTCGCCCTGGTTCGGCGTCAGCAGCGTCGCGCCGCGATATTTTTCGAAATCGCGCCCTTTCGGGTCCACCAACACGGGCACACTCGCTTTGCGGCACAGTTCGATCATCGCACGAACGTCGGTCAGTGCGCCCTTGCCATAATCGGAAAGCACGACGGCGCCAGTGCCCGCTGCGGCTCTGCCGACGGCTTCGACCAGCGCGCTGTCCCTGAGTTCGGCGGCATTCTCCTGGTCGAGCCGAATGAGCTGCTGACCGCGGCTTTGTACACGCGTCTTGGTAATTGTCGGACGATCGCTCACGCGCGCGAAATCGCAGTCGATACCCTGCGTCTGCAACAGGCTCTCGAGCGTACTCGCCGCCTGGTCATTGCCGACCGCACCGATGAGGCGCGTCTTGACACCCAGCGATGCGAGGTTCACGGCGACGTTCGCCGCCCCACCAGGCCTGTCGTCTGTCTGCTGCACGTGCACGACAGGCACGGGCGCCTCCGGCGAAATGCGGCTTGTCGCACCGAACAGGTATTGATCGAGCATCACATCGCCGGCAACGACGACATGTGTCTTCGAGAAATCAGGTATCGATAAGGTCACGGCGCAAATTTACCACGCCCGGTCAGGCGCGAGTACCTCGCAGCCGTTGAGCGTGGCTGAGGTGGATGCACTGCAAGAAAACTGCAACGCGAATCGCGCAGCGTACATGTCAGTACGTGAGCAGATTCCGCGCTTTGTTTGACGCTGCAGAGCGCCGCCTCAGGCGCGCTCAATCAGCCGCACTTGGAGTCGCCGCAGGAGAGACACGTCATACACCCGTCCATCATGATGACCGCTGCCGTGTTGCACTTGTTGCAGAGCTGCGCGCCTTCGGGATACTCGCTCTTCGAGAACGCATCCTGTTGCTTTCTGGACTCTTCGAATTCGGCGCGCTTCTCCGCGATGAGCTTCTGCTGGCCTTCGTCGAGTTCCTGGCCGGACATCAGCCCAATGGAAATCAGGTGTTTCTCGACGATATAGCCCAGCTCCGCGATGATGGACGGCATGTACTTGCCACCGCGCTGCCAGTAGCCACCACGGGGATCGAATACCGCCTTGAGTTCGTCTACAAGAAATGCGACGTCACCACCCTTGCGGAATACGGCTGATATGATCCGCGTCAGCGCCACGATCCACTGGTAGTGATCGAGATTCTTGGAATTGATGAAGATCTCGAACGGCCGACGCTTCTCGTGCTCGGTTCCTTCGTTCAGGATGATGTCGTTGATGGTCACGTACATGGCGTGATCGGACACGGGCGTTTTGACCTTGTACGTCGAGCCGATCAGCATCTCGGGGCGCTCGAGCTTCTCGTGCATCCTGATGACTTCGGCCCGATTGCCGCCGCCACCCTCGCGACGGAGTTCGGGGCGTTCGTTCTTCTCTTCCGGCACCGGCTGCTTTACCGCATAACCGACTATTTTCTTTTCAATCTTCATTTCCTGCATTCCTCGACAGGCGCTGGTCGCTGCAACCTGTATCAAAATTTTCCGTAGTAACCCTCTTTAAGCGCATCGAAGAGATTTGCCGCGGTGTGCGTTTCACCGTCGTATTCGATCTCTTCGTCACCCTTGAGGTCGACGGTCGAACCGTCGTCCAGCGTAAATGTGTAAACCGTTTTCTTCAGGTCCTTCTCTTTCACCAGTACGCCCTGGAACGCCTCCGGATTGAACCGGAAGGTCGTGCAGCCCTTGAGGCCCTGCTTGTAGGCGTACAGGTAGATATCCTTGAAATTGTCGTAGGCATAATCGGTCGGCACGTTGGCGGTCTTCGATATCGACGAATCGATCCATTTCTGCGCCGCAGCCTGGATATCGACATGCTCGGTCGGCGAAACATCTTCCGCGGTGATGAAGTAGTCCGGCAGGCTGTTTCCAGCCCCCCCGTCCTCGACTCCCGGCGACATCGCTTCCTTGTCGATGAGTTCGCGATAGGCGAGCAGCTCGAAAGAAAATACGTCGACTTTTTGCTTCGTTTTCTTGCCCTGCCTGATCACGTTACGGAAGTAATGGTGCGCGAAGCTCGGTTCGATTCCGTTCGAGGCATTGTTGGCCAGCGACAGCGATATGGTGCCGGTCGGCGCAATCGAGCTGTGGTGGGTGAACCGCGCGCCGACTTCCGCCAGTTCCCTGGTGAGCTCGGGCGCTTCCGTCGCCACGCGCTGCATGTAACGGCTGTAGCGCGCGTGGAGAATCCGGCCGGGAACCTTGTCACCTGCCTGGTAACCGTCGCCACGCATCTCCGGCCGATGCGCGAGCATCTCTTCTGTTACTTCGAACTGCTCGTTCATGATCGGCGCAGGGCCTTTTTCCTTGGCGAGCTCCAGGGCTTCCTCCCAGCCAGCCAGCGCCAGCTCACGCGCCACGTCCTCCGTGAACAGCACGGCCTTCTGTTCACCGTATTTCATGCGCAGCATCGTGATCGTCGAGCCCAGTCCCAGGAACCCCATGCCGTGCCGCCGCTTGCGCTGAATCTCGTTGCGCTGCTGCGGCAATGGCAAGCCGTTGATCTCGACCACATTGTCGAGCATTCGCGTGAAGACTTTCACGACCTTGCGGAACGCCGCCCAGTCGAAACGCGCGTCCTCGGTGAACGCATCGACCACGAATCGGGTCAGGTTGACTGAACCGAGAAGGCAGGAACCATAAGGCGGGAGGGGCTGCTCGCCACAGGGATTGGTTGCGCGAATGTTTTCGCAGAACCAGTTGTTGTTCATTTCGTTGACCTTGTCGATCAACACGAAGCCCGGTTCGGCAAAATCGTAGGTGGACGCCATGATGACGTCCCACACGCGCCTTGCCGGCAATGTTTTGTAGATCTTGCAGGCGACGAGGCCCTCGGCATTGGAGACGTAGTTGCCGGCCTCCGGCCATTCCCGCCAGACGAACTGATGCTCGTCCGTGATATCGAGATCGTCCTGTTCGACCTCTTTCTGCGTCACCGGGAATGCCAGCTTCCAGTCGTCTTCATTGATAACGGCCTGCATGAATTCATCGGTAATGAGCAACGACAGGTTGAACTGCCGCAGGCGCCCGTCCTCGCGCTTGGCGCGAATGAAATCCATGACGTCGGGATGGCCGATATCGAAGGTACCCATCTGCGCGCCACGCCGGCCGCCCGCCGACGACACCGTGAAGCACATCTTGTCGTAGATATCCATGAACGACAAAGGACCGGACGTGTACGCACCCGCGCCGGTCACGTATGCGCCTTTCGGCCGCAACGTCGAGAATTCGTAGCCGATGCCGCATCCCGCTTTCAGCGTCAGGCCCGCCTCGTGCACCTTGTTGAGAATGTTGTCCATCGAATCGCCGACGGTGCCGGATACCGTGCAGTTGATGGTTGAGGTGGCCGGCTTGTGTTCCTGGGCACCCGCATTGGAAATGATGCGCCCCGCCGGAATCGCACCGCTTCTCAGTGCCCACAGGAACTCGTTGAAGTAGTGTTCCTGTTTTGATTCCGGTTCGACGTTCGCGAGCGCTCTCGCGACCCTCTTGTAAGTATCGTCTATCTTCTCATCGAGCTTTGTCCCGTCTTTCGCGATAAGCCGGTACTTTGCGTCCCAGATGTCGAGCGATGCTGGCTGAAATTCGATGTCGGCGACCGTGTGCGCATCCAAATGAACGGCAGACTTCATTGGTAAAAATACTCCCCTTAACTCCCTTCGGAGACCCGAAACCAGGAGTTGCCCCAATTTTGCGAGGGAATAGATACCCTCTCGCCGCTTATCTATTTTTGGCGGCGAGCGTCAGAGGTGGCCTCCAGACCCTCGTTGATTGAACACAAGATGTTGTGTCCGAGTTGCATCAAGATTATGCCCGTAGCCTGCCTCTGTCAAGGTTTTGGCCGATTTTTTTCTTGAGCTTTTATATTTGTTAAAACAATAACTTATGCGTTTTACCGAATTCTTTACATTAAAAAAACACAAAAAAAAGTGACACTTTTGTGAAATCCCGCATCCACTACATATAGTGCCAGTAAGTCAAGTCAATCGACGCTTCAAATAGGACAATTTGGCGGCCCGAATACGCGTTTTCCGGCGCCTTGAATTGCTATTGCGAGCCCACAGATAAGCGCTCAACAGGTATTGGATGGCGGCCGGCAGCGGCGCCACGAACCGTAACTGAAGGAGCAAGAACCATGAACCTGACACGATTTGAGCCCTGGAGCATTGTAGACATGTTGAACCGGGACCTCGACCGGCTCGCCGCCCGGCGGATGCCGGCCGGCGACAGCGAGGCCGCCGTTTCCGACTGGCTACCGGCGGTCGACGTTATCGAAGAGAAAGACCGTTTCGTGCTGCGCGCCGATTTACCGGGTGTCGATCCGGCTGACATAGAGGTCAGCATGGATGCGGGCGTACTGAGCATCGCGGGCCAGCGACTGCAGGAATCGCGGAGCGAGGACGTGGGGCTGCAGCGGATGGAGCGCGTCAGTGGGCGTTTCTTCCGCCGCTTTTCCCTCCCGGATACGACCGATGCCGAGAACATCAAGGCGCAGTGCAGGAACGGTATCCTCGAGGTATCGATTCCGAAGCTGCCGGAAATCCAGGCGCGCCGTATCGAAGTAGAAGCAGCCTGAGGCTGCCGTGCCGGGCGCGACGAACGGTCGCGCCCGCGCATCAAAAGGTCACGAGGCCTGCCGGAACTAAACTGCCTTGTTCGTGTCGACGGCATTAGGCCTATAATTCCGTATTCACCGGTGATTCAGCCGAACTGCCGTAGCATGACATGCGGCGTCTGTAAGCTCGAGGCAAGCAATAAATGATCAGGAACTTTCGAATATTAACCGCAGGCCTGCTGTTGATTCTGTCTGCAACGACATGGGCGGCACTCCCGGCGATGGTCAATGACGAGGAGTTACCGAGCCTCGCTCCACTCGTGGAAACGGTGTCCCCGGCTGTCGTCAATATCCGCGTCAGCCAGACGGTATCCGCGGGCGGGCATTTTGGCGATGAGGCATTTCGGCGCTTTTTTGGCTTGCCCGACATGCCGGGCGGCGGGGAACGCGAGGTTGCCAGCGCCGGGTCGGGCGTAATCATCGACGCGGAAAACGGCTATATCCTCACCAACCACCACGTGGTGGACCAGGCGGACCAGATCCAGATTTCGACGATCGACGGCGAAGTGTTTGATGCAGAGGTAGTCGGCTCGGATGCCGCTACCGATATTGCCGTCATCAAGGTCGAGGCCAGTGGACTGACCGACATGCCGATCGGCGACTCCGAGCGAGTGCGAGTCGGCGACTTCGTGCTCGCGATTGGCAACCCGTTCGGCCTCGGCCATACGGTGACGTCAGGCATCGTCAGCGCGCTGGGCCGTAGCGGCATCAGTCGCGACGGCTACGAGGACTTCATTCAGACCGACGCCTCGATCAACCCCGGTAACTCCGGCGGTGCGCTGGTGAATCTTCGTGGCGAACTGGTCGGCATCAATTCGGCGATCATCAGCCGCACGGGTGGTAACGTCGGTATCGGTTTCGCAGTGCCCACGCAGATTGCGAGTTCGATCATGCGCCAGATTCTCGATTTCGGCGAGGTCCGGCGCGGGCTGCTCGGCGTCTCTATCGCGGACGTTAATCCCGAAGTCGCCGAGGCGCTTAGCTCCTCGGTCACCAGTGGCGCCCTGATTACGCGGGTCGAGCCGGGTTCCGCGGCGGAAGACGCGGGACTGCAAGTGGACGACATCATTATCGGTGTAAACGACAAGAAGATTGCCGGCGCGGCGGAACTGAGGAATACGATCGGCCTGATGCGTTCGGGCGACGAGGTCGAGATCGATTTCATGCGCGAGAACGACAAGCGCCGGGCGACCACTGCACTCGGTCAGCAGCGCGCGGCGGCAAGCGTCGGCGCGGAGATTCATCCGGGCCTCGTTGGGGCGCAATTCGCCGAATCCTCGACCACGCGCGACGGCGGGGTCGAAGTGACCGCCGTCGAACCAGGAAGTCCTGCTGCGCAGCGGGGTCTGCGCGCCGGCGATGTCATTACCGCGATCAATCGGCGGCCCGTCAGGTCGCTGAGCGAACTCGACGATATCGCTTCGAGCAGCAGAATCCTCTTCCTGCTCGTGCAGCGCGGCGATCGTGCACTGATGCTGCAGATTCGCTGACGCCCGGCAGGCGGCCGGATACCAGGGCCGGGGCGCCGCAAGGCGTTCCGGCCTTTATTTTGCGAAGCGTTCGGTTGCGCAACTTTTCGCCGCTGAGTAAGGTCTCATTATCAAGGCCTCTTTCATCGCACAAGGGATTGCGCAATAACGATGTCGCCCCGTAAAACCTTCCTGAAGCTCGTAGCCGGCATCGTCGCCGCGCTGACACTGCTGCTTCAGGGACCGGCCATCGCCAGTCCCGGCGCCGACGAGCAACGCGATTTGTTCCGCCAGGTCTATGCGGATGTCGAACGTGGCAATTGGGATTCCGTCGATGCGCTGAGTGCCGAGGACCGCGCGCTACTGCAGGAATATGTATTGTGGCCGGACCTGCGCGCAGCCTGGTTCAGGGCCACCATCAGCACCACAGACCGTGACATCCTCGAGGCCTTTCTCGAGCGGCACGGAACCCTCAAGCCGGCGCGTGAGCTGCGTTACAGCTATGCCCTGCATCTCGCGGGCTCCAAGCAGCTGGACCGGTTTATGCGTATCTACCGGGCGTACTACCAGGGACTCGGAGTGGCGAGGCTGGACTGCATTGCGCTGCATGCCGAGATCGAAGCCGGAAACGGCGATCGCATCGCTCACAGGGGCCGCGACCTGTGGCTGACCGGTCACAGCCAGGCGAAGGAATGCGACCCCGTGTTCGCCTACATGCGCGAGCAGGATCAGCTGACGGACGACGACTACCGGGCGCGTTTGGCGCTTGCAATCGAGGCCCGCGAATTCACCCGGGCGCGGTGGCTGGCGCGGTCGCTGGAGGAGACGCTGCTCGAACAGGCCAACGACTGGTTGCAGGCGCAATCGAGACCGGAGCAGTTCGTCGATACGCATAGGCAACGCGCCGACAATGCACTATCGCGCGAACAGCTCGCATACGCGATCGAGCGAATCACGTATCGCGATCCGCAGAAGGCGCTGGAACTGTGGAAGCGCCTGGAAAGCGCTTACGCGTTTCCGGCACGGCTTCGCCATGCCACCCGGCGTCACATCGCGCTGTGGACGGCCCGCGATAATCTTCCCGGCGCCTACGACCTGCTGACGAGTCTGCCGCTCGAAGCGCAGGACGAGGAGGTCATGCGGTGGCGTGCACGCGTTAGCCTCCGCGCTGAACAGTGGGCGGATCTCCTGAATGACGTTGCAATGATGACCGCGGACGAACGCGATTTCGAACAGTGGCGGTACTGGCGCGGAATTGCGCTGGCTCGCAGTGGCCGCGACGTAGCAGCGAGGACCGCGCTCGAACCACTCGCCGCCGAACGCAGCTATTACGGGTTCCTCGCCGCGGACGAACTCGGTGTCGCCTACGCATTCGAGCACGACGCCCTGCGGCCCGACGAGTCCATCATCGAGGCACTCTCCCGCCGCCAGGACCTGGTGCGGGCTCGCGAATTGTTCCTGGTGGGGCTCGACGGTCGCGGCCGGTCCGAGTGGGACGCCGCCGTGGCCGGCCTGTCCGCCGAGGAAAAATCCCAGGCGGCCGTGCTTGCGCACCGCTGGGGCTGGCATTCTCGGGCAATTGCAACGGCCGCAAGCGTGGGGCACTACGACGACCTGGCATTGCGATACCCGCTGCCGTTCAGACAGTCTTTCGAACAGCACGCGACGTCGGCCAGCATTCCCACAACCTGGGCGCTCGGCATCGCTCGGAGTGAAAGCCTGTTCATGAGGGACGTCCGTTCGCATGCCGGGGCGATCGGCCTGATGCAACTCATGCCCGCTACGGGCCGCCAGGTCGCACGGCAAATCAAGCTGGCCTACTCAGGGCTCGATACGCTCACGGACCCCAATCACAACATCCGCCTGGGCACGACATACCTCGGCAGCATGGCCGCACGTTACGACGGCAACCACGTACTCGCCACGGCTGCATACAATGCCGGCCCGCATCGTGTCGACCGCTGGTTGCCGCAATCGGGCGTCGTCGATGCGCGCGTCTGGATCGAAAATATCCCGTTCAACGAGACCCGCAAGTATGTGCGCCGCGTCATGGCCGCAGAGACCATTTTCCACTGGCGCCTGACAGGCGAGATGCGGCGACTGTCTGACCGCCTGCCGCAAGTCGAACCTCTGCCCGCCGATCAGCGGCTGGCAAGCCGCTAGTCGCCGCGCGAACCCTCCTGCCGGGCTTTGAGCGCGTCCAGGCGCGCTTGCCTCGCCTCCGGATCGAGATTCGCAATCTTCCCGGCTTCATCGTACAGGCACCCCAGCTCGGAGCCACAATCCGTATACAGCGCGAGGAACGCCGGTACCTGTCCGTCATAAAGCGACATCGGCAACAGGCGTGCATTGTTGAGATCGCCAGTCAGCCAGTGATTTTCGTTGCGGCCAGCCGCCCTCAGTTCGGCGCGCACGTCCGACGACAGTTGTTCCAAGCGTGCGGACTTCAGATCACGCATGGCGTCCGGGTCGATGTCGCGGCCGTAATAATCGGCCAGGTCGAGTTTCGCCGCATTGACGAGTTCGACGAACCGGCGATGCTGCTCTTTTTGCTTCCGGTAACGCGCCATATCGTCCTGCTTGCCGTTTGCCGCCAGCCACTTTTCGATGCCGATCTCCTCCACGGCCGTCGCGAAGGACTCGTTGAAAGCGGTGTCATCCTTGATATAGAGAACCTGGTGTGCCAGCTCGTGAAACAGGGTGGACACAAGTTTCACGTCATCCCATCGCAGCATCGTGTTCAGGACCGGATCATTGAAGTTGCCGAGCGTCGAATAGGCCGGAACACCGCCGACGGCGACGTCGAATCCCTTTCGCCTGAGCTTGTCGGCCTCCTTGTTTGCGGCTTCCTCGGAAAAATAGCCGCGGTAACTGACACAGCCGACGATCGGGTAACACCACTCGCGCGCGTGAAGCGAGAATTCGGGCGCGGCGAATACATTCCAGACTACGAAATCGCGTTCCAGGTCAGTATAGGCCCGGTAGCTCTTGTTGTCGGGCAGGCCAAGTTCGTCGATGGAAAACTGTCTCGCTTCCTGGACCAGCCGGAGCCGGCGACTCAGTTCGTCTGCCGTGTCGGGACTCGCCAGGACTTCGTCAATCGGCTCCCGCTTGCTCAATACCTCTATCTGGCCCCGCGTCGCCTGCACGTAGTAACAGGCCGGCAACAGGCAACAAAGCCCGAGCAAGGCGGCTGTTCTGAGCAGAGATTTCGAAATCACGGGCAGCGTATGAAGGTCGTTTTGCTAGAATCGCGCGATGCAAGTGTACCTCGTTGGTGGCGCTGTTCGTGACGAGCAGCTCGGACTCCCCGTAAAAGAGCGGGACTGGTGCGTCGTAGGCGCGACACCGGCGGAGATGCGGGGGGCCGGTTACAGGCAGGTCGGCAAGGACTTCCCCGTTTTCTTGCACCCTGAAACCGGCGAAGAGTATGCGCTCGCGCGCACGGAACGAAAGACGGCGGCCGGCTACCACGGCTTCGAGTTTCACACGGATCCGGGCGTCACGATCGAGGACGACCTTGGAAGGCGCGACCTGACCGTCAACGCAATTGCCAGGGATGCTAACGGCAGTCTCGTTGATCCATACGGTGGCGTTGCCGATATCCGGGACCGCATTCTGCGACACGTCTCCGACGCGTTCGCCGAGGACCCCGTGAGGGTGCTCAGAGTTGCGCGTTTCGCGGCTCGCTTCGCGTCGCTCGGGTTCGTGATCGCGCCGGAGACTATTTCGCTTATGCGCACAATGACGGCCAGTGGCGAGATCGACGCACTGGTTCCGGACCGTGTGTGGAAGGAGACCGAGCTGGCGCTCATCGGTTCGGACAGCCGCATCTATTTCGAGACCCTGCGCGAATGCGGCGCGCTGAATACCCTGTTCCCCGAAGTCGACAGGCTGTTCGGTGTACCCCAACCCGAGCAGTGGCATCCCGAGATCGATACGGGCGAGCACGTCATGATGGTGCTCGATCAGGCCGAGGAGATTTCGCCCGATCTCGAGGTGCGTTTTGCGGCGCTGGTACACGATCTCGGCAAGGGCACGACGCGCAAGCACAGCCTGCCGAGCCACCCCGGGCACGAGCGGCGCGGCGTGAAACTCATCCGCCACCTGGCGGAGCGCCTGCCGGTGCCGAACGCGTGTCGCGACCTGGGAATCCTCGTTTCGGAGTACCACACGCATTGCCACCGCGCTTTCGAGCTGCGCGCGGCCACCATACTGCGCATGCTGGAGGCCACGGACGCGTTCCGGCGGCCGCGTCGTTTCGAACAGTTCCTGCTGACCTGCGAAGCCGATGCGCGGGGCCGCAAGGGACTCGAAGACCGGCACTACACGCAGGTCGACCTGTTGCGCGGGGCTTTTGTTGCAGCCAGCGGGATCGACGCGGCCGCAATTTCAGCCGAACATGAGGGCAAGAGGATCGGCGAGGCAATTCGTCGCGAGAGGCTTGCAGCCGTCGAAGCGTTTCGCGCCGGCTTTCAGCCGCCGCCGTAGAAATACAGGAAGACGGAGAACACGGTCACCTCGCCGTAATTCTCGGAGTCGTCGTAACCCAACCCGAACTCGATATCGTTGCGATTGCCGATCGGCGTAAGGAAGCGGACCGAGTAGGAGTTCGTCCGGCTGCCTGCGACCGCGCCCTCCCACTGGGCGGTCTCGAACTCCAGGCGCTTGAGCCCGAAATCGAAACCGAGGCTGAGGCTGGCCCGATAGTCGACGAGCGTATTGATGAGGCTGAGCCGCGTCACGGAAATCAGGTCGACGATGTCACGGTTGGGGTCGAGGCGCAGGTTGACGCTGTAGTCGTAACTCATGCCCTTGAGCCTGACGTCGACGCTTTCCGACAGATCCAGGCGCGCACCCAGCCCAATGCCGTTTGCGTCGAAGTTCACCTTGCGCCGGCGCAAGAAATCGAATTCCGGCAGCTCCAGCTCGAAATCGCGAAATTCGTAGTCGAAACTGAGCGAACCCCTGCCGCCACGGAAGTACAGCGAGGCGCGCGCATCCGTCGAGTCGAGCACGCTGTTGTCACCCCAGTAGGCGAGCCCGAGGCGGATACCTGCCGGGTCGAAGAAATGATCCAGCCCGACATCCGCGTACCAGGTTTCGAGTTCGTCGCGTACCGGGAGGTCTACACTGCTGCGCGCAACACCGGCAGACAGCCAGGTTTCCTCGCCAACCGCCAGGTCGCCGAACAGGGCTGCCGCCAGGCCATCGGCCGAATCTCCTTCCAGGCCGCCCGCAACCACGTACTCGCCAGATGCCCAGCAATTTCCGGATAGCAGCAGGACTGCAGTGAACCTAGGCCAGCGGCGAAAGGCAGCAAGCCGATCCGGCTGACGAACCGCATGAAAAAGTCGATGCTTGCGTAGGCGACCACGGCGGATACCAGCGCGGCAACACACAGTTGCGTCCAGTCAACTACTTCGTCGCCGACGAGCAGGCCACCCATCTCGTACACGGTCGCCAGCAGGATGACGGGTACCGACAAGAGGAACGAGAAACGTGCGGCATCGCGGCGATCGAATCCGAGCAGCCGACCCGCGGAAATGGTGACGCCCGAGCGCGACGTTCCCGGCACGAGCGCCAACGCCTGAGCGCAACCGATGACCAGCGCATCGCGGAGCGTGACGTCCGCAACGTTCCTGTCGCGGCGCCCGAACCGGTCCGCCAGGACCATGACGATGGCGTAGGCTGAGAGCGTGACTACGATCACGGCCGGGCTTCTCAGGTTGGCCTCGATCCAGCCTGCCAGCGAGAGCCCCGCGATGGCAGCAGGCACGGTCCCAATGCCGAGCGCCAATGCGATACGTGCTTCCGGCGTCTGGTGATTCAGAGTCAGCAGCTGGCCGCTGCCGCGAAGCAGGGCAACGATGTCGTCGCGAAAAAACACGCATACCGCGAGCAGCGACCCGAAGTGCACGGCGACGTCGAAGGCAAGGCCCTGGTCGGCCCAGCCGGCGGCCGACGGGACAAGTACGAGATGCCCGGAACTCGAAATAGGCAGGAATTCCGTGAGGCCCTGAACGATGGCGAGCACGACCACTTGCAGCCAGGTCAAAGCTGTCTTCCTTGCGTCGCTGGTGGCGCTGGTAACGTCATAAAGTATGTGTCCTGTCGGCCGAATCGAATGCTGCGGGTCTGGGGATGTCTCCGCGGGCGAGGCCGAGGCACTTCACGTTTTCGCCCATCTCGCCGGGCAGAGTCAACATTTTGATCTGTGCGGCGGTTTGCAGCTGTGACTCGATTGGCATATCGGCAAAGTCCTGCAGCTCCGCCTCGATGTCACCTGCCAGCAGGAACTGCGACTGGCTGACATAGCCGAGAATCTCGAGGCCGCCGCGCTCAGCCACCTCGGCGATGGCGCTAAAATCCACCCAGGCGGTGAGGTCCTGGATGCCCGTTAGAATCAGCGGGTCGCTGTGCGCGCGATGCCGGAAATGGCAGCGCAGCCAGCCTTCGTTACGATCAGGAGCGTAATACTCGCGCCGGCTCACGCCGTAGTCGAACAGCAGGATCATTCCGTGTTCGAGTATCTGCGCCACATCCCGGAGCCATGCCGGCGCCGCAAGTGATACCTCGGATACATAGTTGTCCGGGAGCCGCTCGCCGATGTCCTTTTCGATCGATTCGACGGCCGCCGCCAGAATATCGGGCGCAGGTTCGTCGACGAAAACGAACTCACCACCCTCGTCCCCGACGCGCAGCTGGCAGACGCCACCGCTCCTGCGCATGAAGCGCTCTACCGGCAATGCGTCCAGAACTTCGTTGGCGATCACTACACCACGCTGGGTCTCGGGCATCCGATCGAGCCAGCTGATTCGATCTGCAATCCCTGGGAGTTCCCTGCGCAGGAGACGCTGCTGCCGTTCACGCAGGTCCGCGGAGACTTCCATGATGCTGTACTCGGTCGGCAGGGCGTCGAGCTCGTCGAGGGTGCGCAGCACTTCGAGCGCAAGTCTTCCGCTCCCGGCGCCGAACTCGAGAATCGCTCCGCCAGGTACATTCCGCAGCACCCCGGCACACTGCCTCGCTATGACGCGGCCGAACAGGGGCGAGATCTCCGGCGCGGTGACGAAATCACCGTCGTCGCCAAACTTGCGAGTACCCGCGCTGTAGTAACCGAGTCGCGGCGCGTACAGCGCATAGTGCATGAATTCCGCAAAGCTGATGCTGCCACCGGCGTCGTGGATGCGCGAACGGATATAGTCGGCGCATCGCTCACTGTGTGCTGCGCTGACCGCATCGGGCTGCGGCAGAGAGAATGCGTAATCGTGTTGCATGTTGCGTCGATCGTCTTTCAGAATGTCGCCTTTATAACGTGACCCGCAAAAAATTGTCGGCGGGTGAGGATTATCATCGCCAAATGAACAGCACACCGGGTCTTGAAGGCCGCGTCGCACTGGTGACCGGCGCGGCGCGGCGCGTGGGCGCCGAGATTGCCACACATTTGCACGCAGCAGGCGCCGATGTCGGCATTCATTACCGCCACTCCTCGGGAGATGCCGTGGAACTCGTGGCACGCCTGAACGGACTGCGGCCGGATTCGGCGGCCGCATTCCAGGCGGACCTGCTGGACACCGAGGCAATCCCGGCGCTTGTCAGCGCAGTCACGGACTGGCGCGGAGGAATCGACATACTCGTCAACAACGCGTCGACGTTCTATGCGACGCCGCTCGGCGAGATCACGGAAGCCCAGTGGGACGACCTCGTTGGCAGCAATCTCAAGGCACCGCTGTTCCTGTCCCAGGCGGCGGCGCCCAGCCTCCGCGAACGCCGCGGCAGCATCGTCAACATCGTGGATATCCATGCGCAGCGGCCATTGCGGGACCATCTCGTCTACAGCCCCGCAAAAGCGGGGCTCGCCATGCTGACACGTGCGCTGGCAAAGGATCTTGCTCCGGAAGTGCGGGTGAATGGCGTCTCGCCCGGCGCAATTCTCTGGCCAGAGAGCGACATGAGCGCCAAGGCCAAGGCGTCGATACTCGACCAGGTGCCGCTGGCACGCGCCGGCGACCCGGCCGATATCGCCGGCTGCGTCCTCTACCTCGTGCGCGATGCGACCTATGTTACGGGTCAGATCGTG
>JAACFJ010000124.1 GCA_009937505.1 Gammaproteobacteria bacterium | reverse complement strand
TTCGCGCCGATTGCTCACCGCACCTGTCGCGGCGCCGACAGCCCCACCCAGGGCTGCGCCCTTGCCGACGCCTTTTGCCATCAAGATCTCTTCCGTATACGCCTCGCACTCTTCCCAGTCTTCAGCGAGCCGGTCAGGGTCCACACCTTTGGTGTCGATGATCGGGTCAGGATGTGCGGCGCAGCCCCCCAATGCGAGTGCGATAAGAACGGCGGCATACGATCGGATCTTTCCTGCCATAACGTTTCCAATTCCTGTCGGGCGCGCCCGCGCATTATGCCCCAGTGGCTTGAACACTGGCTGAACGATCCGGCTGCAACTGGCCTGCAGCCGCTGCCGGCGTCAAGCTGCGTGAGGCGTTTACTGCCGGTAACGCGCGACGGCGCGTTCGGTTGACAGGGTCAATGAGCGCCGATGGCCACATCCTCACATTCGTCTATGGCCAGAGCCATCCACCACGCATTTCTCGCCAATTTCGGCATCGCAGTTCCCAAGACCCGGGCGGCCGGGCTGACGGGTTCGGGCAGCATCCAGAGCCGCTAGCGATGATCTGGGTGGCGATCGTTGTGCTGTCGCTTGCAATCCTGCTCGAGGCCGACGTCGCCGACTGACGATCAGTCCGCCGGCACGTTGTGTATGTAAACGTCCTGCTGCGGGAACGGGATCGAAATGCCCACTTCGTCGAAGCGCTTCTTGATGGCCTCGGTCAGGCCGAAGTACACACCCCAGTAATCCGACGTGTTGACCCACGGGCGCAGCACGAAATTCACGCTGCTGTCCGCGAGTTCCGAGACGGCTATGGTAACCGCCGGTTCGTCGAGGATTCGATCGTCGGCCGCAACGAGACCTTCGAGTTCCTTGCGCACCTTGTCCAGGTCGTCGCTGTAGCTCACGCCGACGACAAGATCGACGCGGCGCGTCTCGTTCGCCGAGTAGTTGGTGATGGTGGTGCCCATGATCTGGCTGTTGGGGATGATCACGCGCTTGTTGTCACCGGTCTTCAACACCGTCGTGAGGATCTGCACTTCCTCGACAGAACCGGAGACGCCGCCGCCCTCGATCCAGTCGCCCACCTTGTATGGGCGAAACAGCACGATCAGCACGCCGGCCGCGAAATTCGACAGCGAACCCTGCAATGCCAGGCCGACCGCGAGGCCTGCCGCACCGATCAGGGCAACCAGTGAAGCCGTCTTGACGCCAAGCGCGCCAATGGCCGCGATGATGACGAACAGCATTAGCAGCATGCGCGCCAGGTTGGCAACAAAGCGCCGCAGCGTGGTGTCCACTTCGCTCTTCTGCATGGCTTTCAGCAGGCCCTTCACGACCAGGTTTACGACCCACTTACCGACGAAGAAGATGACGATCGCGGTGATCAGGTTGATCCCGAAATCGACGCCGGTGGTCTGTATCATTGTCCAGACTTCGGCCCAGTCAAAACCGAGATCGGGGAGATTATCTGTGTTCATTGATTTTCCCTTATTGCTGCTATTTGTTTTTCTGCTGGCTTACGAACAGCCAGTTGCCTGCGAGGGTGAGTAGCATGCCGATCGCGGCAGGAATCGTCCACCGGTATGGGAATAATTCTCCCTCGGCGACCACGCCAGGCTGAAAGGGTGTGGCCGCCCGCGTCGGGCCCCAGATGAGGACGACCGTCGAGTGATTGAAGCAGGACCTGCAAACTACTGCCCGGGCACGCCTTCGTACCCCGGGCGGAAGCGGAATACTTTGTAAGGGCTATTTGCCTCGATGTTCTCCTGCGGCTGCAGCACAACCTCCTGCAGCGCGCTGTCGGCAACGTACAGCCAGCCGTCGGGCCCAAACGACAGTGCATCCGGCCAGCGCACCCGAGTGGAACGAAGCAGCGTCACCGGATCGCGATCTTCCCCGATCCTGAATATCGCATTGTGCTCGACATCGGTGACGTACACGTGGCCCTCGACATCGGTGCTGAAGCCGTCAGAAAGCGGCTTGGCGCTGTATTCTTCCACGCGCCTCGCCAGCTGCGCCGGCGGCAGTGCCGAGTCGCGAAGATCGCGCAGCCGCACGCGGTAAAGCGAGGAGCCGCTCAGTGCACCGTAATACAGCCATTCGGGGCCGAGCGCGATACCGTCGACGCCGCCGCGCAGCGCGACGAGCCCGCCGAAGAAGCGCATTTCGTTGCCGCCGTGTGCGATGACGAATTTCTCGGCGAAGACCGACGGGTGCGATTCGAGTGCGCGCCTTGCGGCTGCCGATTCAACGTCGTAGACGATGATCGCCGGGCGCTTGCGCCAGAAACTCGCGTCGGCAATTATGATCGTTCGACCGTCTGCACTGACCTGAAGGTCCTGCAGGAACGATCCCGCTGGCGCTATTTCCGCCGGCAGACGATGGTCGTGAACGATCTTGCCGCTGTCGAGATCGAACGCCAGCAAGCGTACGGATCGTGTCCCGTGATTGCCGTGGTCGATCGTCCAGAGATTTCCCTGCCGGTCGATGGCGACACCGAGCACGGTGTCGAACAGCTCCGCTTGTTGGCCAATGCCCGGATAGGGCACCGCTGCACCGTCTACGAACTCGAGCAGCTTGTTGCCTTTGGGTCGTGCCTCGGGGTGCACCGTGAAAAATACGCGGCCCGTCGCGCTGACGGCAACGTTTCCAATCGGGAGTGGATACGAGAGCACCTCTTCCAGCACTTCCTGTTGCAGGACCGGCGCGCTCGTCAAATCCGCATAAGGCGCTCCTCCGCCGTAACGAATCCACGCGGTGGCGGCCGCCGCAACCAGCAACGTCAACAGCAACAGCAGAACGTGTTTCATCGATGGTGATCCGATACCGGCGACTGGTTACGGGCAGCGATTCTACCTGATTGACTTCGGGTTCATGAAAGCAGCGCGATACCCCATGCGCCGAAAATGAAGACTACGGCGGCGGCGCCACCGAGCCATTGCCAGCGGTCCTCGAGTATCCGGTCCCTTGCGAGCGTAAGCAGGACGCCTCCACCGAAACCGCACAGGAAACCGAACAGGTGCGCGCCGATGTCCGTGTTCTCATCACCCGTTCCGGTGTACATCAGCAAGGCAAGTCCTCCAACGACAGGGCCGTTGCGATAGACCCAGCGCTCCTGCGACATCAGCTTTGCCCGCCACACATAGCCCGCGACGATGCCCAGAGCGGCAAATACGGCGGTTGACGCGCCTATCGAGCGATGGTCGGGCACGAGCACCAGCGTATTGAGGAGGTTGCCCAGGGCGCCGGTCGTGATGATCGCGAACCATGCGACCCCCGATCCGAGGATGCGGCCGGCGAACAGCCCGAACAGGGCGCCGAATACCACGTTGCCGGCCAGGTGCCCGAGGCCGGAATGCAGCGTCAGGGCCGTCACGGTGCGCCAGACTTCGCCGGCTCGAACGAGCACTCCATCGACACGACCTGCGCGGAACCAGTTTTCGCCGAACGCCGATTCGCCCGCGAGCCAGGCGACCCCGCAGACGACGAGCACGTACGCGGCGATGCCCGGCATCGCGTTCTGGTAGCGTATGGTCTTGCGCGGTTTGGGGACGACGGGCGGATTGGCTTCGTCGTAAATCGCAATCTCTTCGATGGCGCGCGCCGAATGCCCGGCAGGCACCACGATCATGGAGCCGCCCTGGTCGTGCAGGACCTGGTGTGGGATCTGAGCTGCGGCGAGAACCAGCGAGCGGTCCGCGCAGGCCGCCCGGTTGCGGCTCTCGAAGACAATGCGCAGATCATCATCCAACGTTCTTGCTCACATGATCGAGTATGTCGCCGCAGTCCGCATCGATTTTCAGTGCGGCAACGTCGTCGGCGCGCGTGCGGCCCTGGTTGACAATGGCGATAGGCGTGCCTTTTTCGGCGGCCCGGCGCGCGAATCGATAGCCCGAATACACCATCAGCGACGAGCCGACGACCAGCAAGGCTCTGGCGCGGTCCAGGACCTCAAAGGCAGACGCGACCCGATTCTTCGGGACGTTCTCCCCGAAAAACACCACGTCCGGTTTTACGAATCCGCCGCAGGTTTCACAGTCCGGCGCAACGAAAGCGCCGACGTCTTCATCCTGCAGCTTCGCGTCCCCGTCCGGCGCGAAATAGTCGGTGTCGGAACGCCATGACGGGTTGGCTGCAGCCAGCTGCTCCTGCCATCGCTCCCGGCCGACGCGTTTGCCGCAGCCCATACAGCGAACGGTCTGCAGCCGGCCGTGCAGGTCTATCACGCGGCGGCTGCCTGCGCGGCGGTGAAGGCCGTCCACATTCTGGGTTATCAGGGTATCTACCTTGCCGGCTGCCTCGAGCGTCGCCAGGGCAGTGTGGGCGAGGTTCGGCCTCGCATTTGCGATCCGTCCCCAGCCGGCGAAGCTGCGAGCCCAGTAGCGCTGGCGAACTTCCGGTCTCGCCACGAAATCTGCGTACTGCACGGGACGTGCATGCTTCCAGTCGCCATTTCGATCGCGGTAGTCCGGGATGCCGGACGCCGTACTGACGCCGGCGCCGGTGACAACGGCGACACGTCCGGCGCGCGCAATGAAGCGCCCTAACTGGCGGGCATCGGGATTCATTGGGGCATTTTGGTTAAAGTAGCTAGCCCGATCAATCGCCAGGAGTCCCGATGAGGCAGCTGATTTCCCTTGCTGCGCTTCTAATGCTCAGCAGCGCCGCCGCTGCGGAGGTGACCGACTCCGCGGAAAACGGCTTTACGACGGCGCACGAAGTGATCATCAATGCGCCTCGGACGCGCACCTGGCAGGCGGCGGTCGACGAGATCGGAAAGTGGTGGAGCGACGATCACACGGTCAACGGCGACGCCGGGCGCATGAGCATCAATAGCGTGCCGCAGGGATGTTTCTGCGAGACGTTCGAGAACGGCGGAGGCGTCGTCCACATGAACGTGACCTTCGTGAATCCCGGCATCATCCTGCGGCTGACGGGCGGCCTGGGCCCGCTGGGACTGCTGGGCGTGAGCGGCAACATGACCTGGGAGTTCTTCGATGCGGAGGAGGGCACGCGCGTGAAATTCACGTACGTCGTTGGTGGCTACCGGCCCGGCGGACTGAACGCCATTGCCCTGCCGGTGGACTACGTTATCGGCGAGGCGCTCGCGCGGATGCAGGCGTACGTCGAGACCGGCGATCCGGAGCGCGCGGCCATTGAGTGACGTCACCGTCGCGAGGCCGTCTTCGACGGTAGTGCTGGTGCGCGAATCCGGTGACACCCCCGAGCTGTTGCTGATGCGTCGTCACCAGCGCTCGGCATTCGGCGGGGCCCATGCGTTCCCCGGAGGCGTACTCGAGGATGCGGATTCACTCGTTGCGGATCAATGCGCCGGCATTACGCCTGATGATGCGGATGCCATGCTGGGCGTGGATCATGGCCTCGCATACTTCAGCGCGGCCATCAGGGAGCTGTTCGAGGAATCCGGCGTACTGCTTGCGACGATCGGCAGGCGTGGCGTAAACCTGAATGCTGCGCGCGATGGGCTCAATGACGGAACGCTGGACTGGCGGTCATTCGTCGCCGATAACGACGTGCGACTGCACTGCGACACCTTGCAGTATTTCAGTTTCTGGATAACGCCGGAAGCGCTTCCCAGGCGCTTTTCGACGCGATTCTTCCTGGCTGCAATGCCCGAGGATCAGGATGCCGGGCATTGCGGTGGCGAGCTGACGGACTCTTGCTGGCTGAGCGCAGACGCTGCACTCGCCGCGCATCGCGACGGCGCGATATCGCTGCACTTTCCGACGATCAGGACACTCGAGGCGCTCGCCGCGCACCGCACGCTCGACGAGCTCCTGGAGTGGGCCGCGGCCCGTGCGCGCGAAGGCGTTCCCTGTATCTTCCCCAAGATCGAAAAGCGCCGCGGGGAGCCGCGGGTGATCGTCGCGGGCCGGGATTCCGGGGCGCTCGAGTGACGGCTTTCGGCCCCGAGCTGCCGCGCTTCGCCGAACTCGCGCCGGGCGTGCGCCGCTTGCTTGCGCCCAACCCGTCGATGATGACCGGTCCCGGTACGAATACCTACCTGTTCGGCGTTGCGGAAATCGCCGTCGTCGATCCGGGTCCGGACATCGATGAACATATCGACAGGATCATCGAGACGGCGGGCGCGCCGATCCGCTGGGTACTCGCGACGCATACGCATCCGGATCACTCGCCTGGCGCGATGTCGCTCGCCGCCCGTACCGGCGCACAGGTCGTCGGCCGGCCGGCTCCGGACCACGGGCCGCAGGACAGGACGTACAGGCCCGCGCGAATACTCAATGATGGCGATATGCTCGAGACGGGCGAATTCACTCTCGAGGCCGTACACACGCCGGGGCACGCCTCGAACCACCTGTGTTACCGCCATGCCGGGACCAACTGGCTGGTGACCGGCGATCAGGTCATCGACGGCTCCACGGTCGTGATCAATCCGCCCGATGGCGACATGAAAGACTATATCGATTCGCTGCGGCGACTGAGGACGTTGAACTGCGCCGCCTTGCTGCCCGGTCACGGCGACAGGATCGACGACCCCGTACGCGCCATAGACTGGATTATCGACCACCGGCTGGAGCGCGAGGCCAGGGTGCTCGCTGCCCTGAAGCAGCATCCGGGCCTCTCGGCGCGCAACCTCGTGCCGCACGTATACCAGGACGTTGCCGAGCACCTGTTCAGGCTTGCGGAACGGTCCTTGCTGGCACACCTGCTCAAGCTCCAACGGGATGGAATTGCCGTTATGCGGCAGGACACCTGGTCGGCGACACACGAGAGGGAGTGAGCG
>JAACFJ010000123.1 GCA_009937505.1 Gammaproteobacteria bacterium | reverse complement strand
GTTTGCGGGCGTCGCCACGCGGGTCATGGCGCGTACCTTGGAGTAGCTCAGCGTACCGGCATTGAAGGCAGCGGAGACCTTCGGCAGGCTGGCCAGTGCCCGGGCCACGCGGACGCGCTCGCGTGCCGCGTTCATCCCCATGCCACATTTGAAATTCAGCCAGTGGGCACAGGACATGAGCCCGGGCCCACCCCAGTAACCGTTCTCGTCGAATTCGCGGATCTTCACGAGCAGCTGGTACTCGGCCGCGTAGAGGTAGGAGCAGAGCTCGGTGATCTCGTTCGCCAGGGCCTCGCCGCGCTCGTGGAAACCCGGGTCCGGTTCGTTCAATGCGGTGACGGTGCCCATGTCTCGGCGCTCGAATTAATGATCACAAAATATCTACAAAGTAAGTGTAAGCGCATGATATTTAAGATCAAAGTCTGGCACTTCGGGGATTCTTCCAGAAATGGGGAAATTAGGGGACAGTGACTTTAAGTGCCAGTCGCTGTGAAGACATCAGGCGATTGGAGCCTTTGATGAGTTTCGGACATTGTTTCGGCTTTCGCCTGGCACTTTAAGTCACTGTCCCCCTAAGACGGTGAGGCAAAGCGCCCAAAGCCAGCCCGGGACGATGCCGAGGGCCAGCACGGCCACGCCGTTCAAGCTCATCACCAGGCGCGTGTCGGTGTTCGCCTGCAGGACCGAGAGGTCCTCCGGCTCCTCGAAATACATGTACCAGACCACCTTCAGGTAGTAGTACAGGCCCGGAACGGAGGCCAGCATCATGAGCACGGCCAGGCCCGTGTAGCCGCTGCCGAGAACGGCGCTGATAGCGTTCAGCTTGCCGAAAAAGCCGATGAAGGGCGGGATGCCGGCCATGCTCATCATCAGGAACATCATCATCAGGGCGAACCACGGGCTGCGGGCGTTCAGCCCCTTGAAGTCAGCCAGCGCCTCCGCCTCGAATCCCCTGCGGCTCAGCACGATCACCATCCCGAAGGCACCGGCCGCCGCCACTACGTAAGTCAGGGTATAGAACATCGCGGCCGCGTAGCCCTCCTCCGTGCCGCAGAAAATGGCGAGCAGGATGAAACCGACGTGCGCGATCGTCGAATACGCCAGCATACGCTTGATGTTGGTCTGGGCGATGGCGACGATGTTACCGAGCAATAGCGATAACACGGCGATCACCATAATCATGCCGCTCCACACTTCGTGCAGGTCGCCAAGCGCATCGACGAGGATCCGTATCGTGAGTGCAAACGCCGCGATCTTGGGCGCCGATGCAATGTAGAGCGTTACCGGCGAACGGGCACCGTGGTACACGTCCGGCAGCCACATGTGAAACGGCACGGCACCGAACTTGAACGCGATGCCGACGATGATGAACGCGATACCAAACCAGAGGGGCAGGCTGTTCAGCGCCGGGTCGCGCGTAATCGCGGCGGCGATCTCGTTGAACTGGATACTGCCGGTCACGCCGTAGACCCAGGAGATACCGTAGAGCAACGCACCCGACGCAATGGCGCCGAGCACAAAATACTTCATGGCGGACTCGGCCGAGGTCTCATTGTTGCGGTCGAATGCGACCAGCGCATACTGCGAAAGGGCCAGTGTCTCGAGGCCGAGATACATCGTGAGCAGGCTGTTCGCCGAGATCATGATCATCATGCCCAGCAGCCCGAACAGCCCGAGGATGTAGAACTCGCCCTTGTGCAGGTCATTGGCGCGCAGGTAGTCGCGCGCGTACATGAATGCGATAGCGACGAACCCTGTCACGGAGATCTTCAGGACCTGCGACAGGCCGTCGCTGACGTAACTGCCGCTGAAGAGTTCTGTGCGCCCGTCCGGGGCCGTCGCAAGCAGTACCCACAGCGTGATACCGAGGCTCGCGAGCGTCATCCAGAAAGTCAGGTTGCGCCGATCGTTCTCGACGAACAGGTCCGCGACGAGCACGACGCAGATCAGGCCGAGAAGGACCATCTCAGGTGCCGCGCTAATGAAACTCATCAAGTCCATAGTATCGATACTCAGAACTTCGTCTGTCCTGCCTGTTCAACGAGGTGTTCGATCGTCACGTTCATCATGTCGATCAACGGTGCGGGCCAAAGCCCGACGAGCAATACGGCGATGGCCAGGATACCGAGCACGACAAATTCGCGGCTGTTCAGGTCCTGAAGTGCCGCGACATTGTCGTTTGCAACCTCTCCGTACACCACGCGCTTGATCATCCACAGCGTATACGCCGCGCCCAGGACCAGTGTCGTCGCCGCGAAGAACGCAAACCAGGGGTTCGCCTTGAAACTCGCGATGATCACCATGAACTCACCGACGAAACCGGATGTACCGGGCAAGCCGGCATTGGCCATCGCGAACAGCACCATGAACGCCGCAAATACCGGCATGGTATTGGCAACACCGCCGTAGTCCGAGATCTGTCGGCTGTGGACGCGGTCGTACAACACACCTACGCAAAGGAACATGGCGCCCGAGATCAGGCCGTGAGACACCATCTGCACCATGCCGCCCGAGACGCCCAGCACCGCCCCGCTCTCGCCAGACATGTGCCAGACGATGAAAAAGCCGAGTGTCACGAAGCCCATGTGCGCGATCGAGGAATACGCGATCAGCTTCTTCATGTCCTTCTGCACCAGGGCCACGAAACCGATGTAAACCACGGCGATCAGGGACAGCGCAATCATCATGCCGGCAAAGTAGTGGCTGCCGTCCGGCACCATCGGCAGGGAAAACCTCACGAATCCGTAGCCGCCCATCTTCAGGAGGATCGCCGCCAGGATAACCGAGCCGCCCGTCGGCGCCTCCACGTGGGCATCCGGCAACCAGGTGTGCACGGGCCACATCGGCACTTTGATCGCAAACGCGAGCAGGAAGGCGATGAAGATGAGCTTCTGCGCGGCCAGGCTCAGCGGCACTTCCACCCAGCCGGCCATGTCGAAGCTGCCGGTCATCCGGTAGAGGTAGATGAATGCGACCAGCATCAGCACCGAGCCGAGGAAGGTGTAAAGGAAGAACTTCAGCGTCGCGTATACGCGCCGTTTGCCTCCCCACACGCCGATAATGAGGAACATCGGCACCAGCATCGCTTCCCAGAACACGTAGAACAGCAGGCCGTCCAACGCCGAGAACACGCCGTTCATCAACCCTTCGAGGATCAGGAACGCAGCGAAGTACTGCGCCGGCCGTGCCTTGATAACGTCCCAGCCGGCGATAACGACCAGCGGCGTGATGAACGTTGTCAGCAGGATCAGTGGCGCAGACAAGCCGTCCACACCGAGGTAGTACCAGACGTCGATAGCGTCGATCCACGGCGCGCGCTCGACGAACTGCATGTTTGCCGTCGTCGTATCAAACCCCGTATACAGCCCGATACTGAGTACGAACGTCAGCACCGAAATTCCGAGCGCCGCCCAGCGCATCGCGTTTGCGCGCGCCGAGACGGAATCGTTGTCGTCCCCCATGGCGAGCAAGACGACACCACCCGCGATGGGCAGCCAGATCACGATACTGAGCAGATAGTCGGACATTGGCGTCAGCACCCCTGCCCTAACGGAACCAGATCAGCCAGCCGAGGAACATCGTGAGGCCGATGATCATCGCGAAGGCATAGGTGTAGAGGTAGCCGCTCTGCAGCTGGCGCATTACGACGGCAAGCTTGCCGACCGAGTTCGCCGTGCCGTTCACGAGCACGCCGTCGATCAGGAACTCGTCGCCGCGCTGCCACAGGGTACGGCCGATGTTACGCCCCCAGGCCGCGAAGCCCTTGATGTACAGGTCGTCGAAGTAGTACTTGCGATCCAGCAGGTTGTAGAGGCCTTCGACCTTCGCCTTGATCTTCGCCGGCAGGTCGGGCCGCAGCAGGTAGAGATACACGGCCGTCGCAAGGCCCGCCATCGCGAGCCAGAACACCGGCGTCTGCCACGCGTGCATTAGCAGCGCCGCGGGGCCGTGCCAGTGCTCGCCCATGTTTGCGAGGACGTCGCGGCCTTGATCCACGACGATAGCGTCACCGAAGAAACCGCCGAACAGCACCGGCTCAACCGTAAACCAGCCGATGGCGAGTGACGGTATTGCGAGCATGATGAGCGGTACGGTGACGACCCAGGGCGGCTCGTGAAGGTGCGACTTCGTGGCCTTGTCCATGCGCTCCTCACCGTGGAACACGAGGAAGAACATGCGGAACGAATACAGCGCCGTCACGAATACGCCGAGCAGCACGCTCAGGTAGGCGATCCAGTACACGGCGCCCTGGCCGTGCCAGTGTGATTCCTTCACCGCCTCGATCAGCAGGTCCTTGGAGAAGAACCCGGCCGTCCCCGGAAAGCCTATCAGCGCGAGCGAACCGACCAGGGACGTCCAGTAAGTGATCGGCATGTACTTGCGGATGCCGCCCATCTTGCGAATGTCCTGTTCGTGATGCATGGCGATGATCACGGAGCCGGCCGCGAGGAACAGCAGCGCCTTGAAAAACGCGTGCGTCATCAGATGGAAGATCGCGGCGCCGTAGGCCGATGCGCCGAGGGCCACGGTCATGTAGCCGAGCTGCGACAGGGTCGAGTACGCGACGACGCGCTTGATGTCGTTCTGCACGATGCCGAGCAGGCCCATGAAGAACGCCGTGATAGCGCCGATCACGATGACCACCGCCAGCGCCATCGTCGACAATTCGAAGAGCGGCGACATGCGCGCCACCATGAAGATACCGGCGGTCACCATCGTGGCGGCATGGATCAAAGCCGAGATGGGCGTCGGGCCCTCCATCGAGTCGGGTAGCCAGACGTGCAGTGGCGCCTGCGCGGACTTACCCATGGCGCCGATGAACAGCAGGATGCAAATCAGCGTCATCGCGTTCCAGGGGCTGCCCGGGAACACCTCGATACTCTGCGCGGCAACATCCCCGGCCTGGCCGAACACGGTCGCGTAATCGAGCGAGCCCGTGAAGGTCACGATCGCAGCTATCCCCAGGATGAAACCGAAATCGCCGACGCGGTTGACGAGAAACGCCTTGAGGTTGGCGAAAATTGCCGTCTCACGCTTGAACCAGAAGCCGATGAGCAGGTAGGAAACCAGGCCGACCGCTTCCCAGCCGAAGAACAGCTGCAGAAAATTGTTCGACATCACCAGCATCAGCATCGAGAACGTGAACAACGATATGTAGCTGAAGAAGCGCTGGTACCCGGGGTCGTCGTGCATGTAGCCGATCGTGTAGACGTGCACCATGAGCGATACGAAAGTGACCACGGCCATCATCAGCACCGTGAGCCGGTCGACGAGGAAACCGACTTCCATGTGCAGGCCGTCAGTCACCGCCCATGTGTAGACGCCGATGTTCTCGGGCTCAGCGCCACCCCAGTACATCCGGTAGAGCACGAGGAAGGACAGCAGGCAGGACAGGCCCACTGCGCCGATCGTGATCAAATGCGCGCCAGTCCGGCCGATCTTGTGGCCGAACAGGCCGGCAACGATCGCCGCAAACAGTGGCGCCAGCACGATTGTCAGGTAGTAGGAATACATGCGCAGCTAGCCCTTCATCCTGTTCAGTTCCTGCACATCGATGGAACGTCGTGTTCGGAACAGCACCACCAGGATTGCCAGCCCGATCGCGGCTTCCGCGGCCGCCACCGTCAGGATGAAGAACACGAACACCTGCCCCGTCTCGTCACCCAGGTAGCGTGAGAACGCGATGAAGTTGAAATTCACCGCGAGCAGCATCAGTTCGATACACATCAGCAACAGGATCAGGTTGCGGCGGTTGATGATAATGCCGGCGATGCTGAGCACGAACAGCATCGCGGACAGGGTGAGGTAGTGATGCAGGCCGATCACTGTTTCTTCTCCGCGTCCATCTTGACGATGCGGATACGGTCCTTTGCGCGAACTGCGACCTGCTTTCCGATGTCCTGCACCTTGAGTCCCGGTCGCTTGCGCATGGTGAGCGTGATCGCCGCGACGATTGCGAGCAGCAGGATCACGGCAGCGATTTCGAACGCATACACGTGCTCGGTGTAAAGCACCGCGCCAAGCGCCTTGGTGTTGTCGTAACCCTCCGGGGTCGGCGCAAACGACGAGGAAATCTGCACGTCGCGGCTCCTGAGCCAGATCAGCTGGATCAGCTCTATGACCATGATCAGCGCAATGGCGATGGCCAGGGGCGCGTAACGGGTGAGCCCGCGCTTCACGGCTTCGACGTTGACCTCGAGCATCATGATGACGAACAGGAACAGCACCATGACCGCGCCGACGTAGACGAGCACCAGCACGATGGCGAGAAACTCGGCCTCGGCCATGAGCCAAAGGATCGCGCTGTTGAAAAATGTCAGCACGAGGAACATGACCGAGTGCACCGGGTTCCTCGAGAACACGACGCCGAGCGCGGCACCGACCGTGACGGTAGCGAATAGATAGAACAGCATTGCCTCGAATATCATCGCTCGTCCTACCGGTATGTGGCGTCCGCCGCTTTATCCGCTGCAATCATCGTGTCGTACTTGTCGCCGACTGCAAGCAGCTTGTCCTTCGTCATGATGTTCTGTCCGGGTTCCTCCATGTGGTATTCGTGGATCCGGGTCTCGACGATGGCATCGACCGGGCAGGCCTCCTCGCAGAAGCCGCAGTAAATGCACTTGAACAGGTCGATGTCGTAGCGCGTCGTGCGCCGCGTGCCGTCATCGCCCACGTCGGACTCGATCGTGATGGCGAGCGCCGGGCAGACGGCCTCGCAGAGCTTGCAGGCGATGCAGCGTTCTTCACCGTTCGGGTAGCGACG
>JAACFJ010000122.1 GCA_009937505.1 Gammaproteobacteria bacterium | reverse complement strand
AAGTCGAGAATATAGGCATGACGGAATTCAAGCGCAGCAACGTGCAGTCCGGCGCTCCATGGGAGGCGCAAGTGGGCTATTCGCGCGCCGTGAGACTGGGACGCTTCATCGCGATCTCCGGGTCCGCGGCAATCGACGCTGGCGGACAGCTGGTCGGCGAGGGAGATATGTATGCGCAGGCGAAGCAATGTATCGCCGTCATCGAGTCTGCGCTCGAAAAGGCAGGCGGCCGCCTGGCCGACGTCGTTCGCACGCGAACTTTCGTGACGGATATCGAACGCTGGGCCGAGGTGGGCCGCGCCCACCAGGAAGCCTTTGGTGAGGTGATGCCCGCGACGTCGATGGTGGAGGTGTCCCGGCTGATCGATTCCCGCATGCTCGTGGAGATCGAGGCGGACGCGATTATTGGCGACGATTAGAGCTTTTGAAAGGCGCTAGTCCGGTACTCGCGTCCAGGTCTCGGTGCGTCCGAGCATCGGCACGCCGATGTAGCCGCGAACCTTCAGCGTATCGTCATCCACCCAGGTGATGATGCAGCGGTAGGTTTTGCCGCTGTTAGGGTCGTAGATCGTGCCGCCGGTCCAGCGGCCATCGCCGTCATAGGAGAAATTCCCGAACAGTTCGAGACCGCTAAGCGGCCGCTTCCTCAGTGCCGGATCCGGGTTTTTCTCGTCCGTGTCAGGGCGCTCATCGTCGGGGTCGGGTGATCCCTTGATGACCCCGCTGAGTCCGTCACCTGCCGGCATAATCTCGATCCAGCCATCGCCATCGCCGCTGAGCCAGGTTCCTTCGATAGGTGGCATGTCGTCTGCGATGCTCAAGGAAATGATGCCAAGAAGAATTGTGCCGATAATGACTCTGCCGAGCGCTGGAATCATCGATCGTCCCCGGTATGATGCCATGACTTCGTAATATTAACCGAGCAGCCGGGGGCCATGTGCTAAGGCGAAACTTCTTACGTTCGATCGTCGGTCTTTTCCTGGCGCCGCTGGCCGGCTTGCGATCCGGTCCGGCTGTAGCGGACATGCCGCCCGGTTTCGACCACGGTGTCGCGAGCGGCGACCCGCTGCACGACGGTTTCATTCTGTGGACGCGTGTGAGCGGCGCAAGCGGCCGTTCTTTGCCGGTGCGCTGGCTGGTTGCGGACGATCCGGACATGACACAGATCGTGCGGCAGGGCGTCGCATGGACTGATGAGTGGTCTGATTATACGGTCAAGGTGGACGTGCGCGGTCTGCCGCCCGGATCGGGGTTCTACTACCGCTTCGAGATCGACGATGCGGAGTCGATCGTCGGTCGAACGCGAACGTTGCCCCTGGGCGCTGTCGAACGGGCACGATTTGCGGTCGTGAGCTGCTCGAACTACCCGGCCGGCTATTTCAACGTCTACCGCGACATAGCGCTGACCGACGATCTCGACGCCGTCATTCACCTCGGTGACTACATCTACGAATACGGCCTGGGCCAGTATGCGACCGAACACGCGGAAAAACTCGGCCGGGTTCCGGAACCGGCAAACGAGGTGGCGACGCTCGCTGACTACCGCCGGCGGCATGCGCAGTACAAAGCTGACCCGGATTCCGTGGCAATGCACAAACAGCATCCCATGATCGCGGTTTGGGACGACCACGAGATCGCCAATGACGCCTGGCGGGGCGGCGCAGAGAATCACCAGGACGACGAGGGGCGCTGGCAGGATCGCCGCGATGCGGCCATCCGTGCCTGGTTCGAGTGGATGCCGGTGCGGGGCGTGCCAAACGGCGCCGACACCCGCATCTTCCGGCGTTTTCGCTACGGCGACTTGCTGTCCTTGATCATGCTCGATACTCGCCTTTACGGGCGTGACAGGCAGCCGGACGCCGGCGATTCGGCCACGACCGAATCCGTGACGGCCGCACTGCAGGACCCGGAGCGGCGCATGCTGGGGCATCGCCAGGAAGGATGGCTGCGGCGAACGCTGGCGACAGATGCGGACACGACATGGCAGGTTATCGGACAGCAGGTCATGCTGGCACCGGTTCGCGCGCCGGAACTCGGGCCGTTGCTTGACCGCGAGCGCCCGTCGATGTTGCCGCGGGAACAGCTGGATCACTACGTGGCTCTAAGCAAGGGCAGTCCGCCATTGGTGCTCGATACCTGGAACGGCTACCCGCACGCACGCGAGAACTTGCTCCGGGACCTTCAGGAACTTGCACGTAACCCGGTCGTGTTGAGCGGCGACCTGCACACGTCGATGGCCAATAATGTGTTTGCGCATGACGGCGAAAAGCCCGTCACCGTGGAGATCATGCCGCCAGCCGTGTCGTCCCCGGGATTCGACGAATATCTGCCGCTGCGCGAACCGGATGCGCTCATCGCAGCGACGCAGGCTGTCAATCCGGCCGTCCGTTACATGGATACGCGGCGGCGCGGCTGGGTATATCTAACGGTAACGAGCGAGGAATGCGCTGCCGAGTGGCACCTGATCGACACCGTGCATTCGCGCGACTACACGAAAGTGGTCGATGGTCGCTTCGCCGTCGCAGCGGGTGAGGTAGCGACGGGGCTTCGTGATACGCGCAAGGGATGAGACGACGCGTTCGACTTTCAGCGGCGGAGGCGCGTCGCGTTGCACTGGCTGCACAGGAGATGCACCGTGAACGGCCCGCGTGTGCGCCGGATGCCCGGCACTTCCGCCGGGCCATGCAGGCGCTGCAGGTGCTGCAGCTCGATTTCGTCAACGTACTCGTTCCCGCTCACTACCTGATCCTGTGGTCGCGCCTGGGCGCCTACGACCGGCAGCGATTCGATCGCTTCGTCTATGGCAAGGGCGACTACACGGAGCAGTGGGCGCACGAGGCATCGATCGTGCCGAGCGATGCCTGGCCTCTGCTCGCGCACCGCCGCGCAGCTTACCAGCCGTCGAAGCACAACCCGCTGCACAAGCTCCGCGATCGCAAGGGCTACCTGGGGGCCGTTCTGGAACAGGTTCGCCGCGACGGCGCGTTGACCGCTGCGGATTTGCCGCCGCTGCCAGGGCCGAAGCGCAAGCCCGGCGACTGGCATCGCTCGATACCGCGTTGGGCGCTGGAGTATCACTTCGCGCGCGGCGACCTTGCCGTGTCGCATCGCCTCGGCAATTTTCAGCGCGTATACGACCTGCCGGAACGCATCATTCCGCAACGTCAGATGACCACGTCGCACGACAAGGTGACAGCCGATCGCGAGATGCTGCGGCGGGCTTCGGTGGCGCTCGGCGTTGCCACGCGGCGCGACCTCGCCGATTACTTTCGCATGTCGCCCCGTGAGGCCGCACCGCGGATCGAGGAACTGGTCGAAGAGGGCGCGCTGTCCTGCGTCGACGTGGAGAACTGGCAGGAGACGGGCTACCTGTCGGCCTCCGCGCGCTTTCCCCGTGCCGTCGAAGGAGCGGCGTTGCTGTCGCCGTTCGACCCGGTCGCATGGTGCCGGCCACGGGCGGAGCGGTTATTCAAGTTTCACTACCGCATCGAGATCTACGTGCCTGCCGCGAAGCGCAAATGGGGCTACTACGTGCTGCCTTTTCGTCTCGGCGACCGTATCGTCGCGAGAGTCGATCTCAAGGCGGACCGAAAGGCTGGGCGACTTCTGGTGCTCGCGGCACACGAAGAGCCCGGCGTACATCCCGGGGAATGCGCCGATGCACTTGCCGGGGAGCTCCGATTGTTGAGCGAATGGCTCTCTCTTGACACTATCCGGGTAACTCGCAACAGTGTGTTCGCGCGCGAGTTGGCCGCCGCCCTGAGAACCTGACCACGGAGCCGGACATGTCCAGTAACAGCGTCATCGACCTTTTGATAGAGCCCAAGACGCGGGATCTCGGCGAATTCACCGTGCGCCGATCGCTGCCGGACAAGCGCCGCCAGCGGGTTGGGCCGTTCATCTTTTTCGATCACATGGGCCCTGCGGAATTTCAGCCTGGAACGGGGGTCAACGTGCGCGCACACCCCCACATCGGACTTGCAACCATTACCTACCTGTTCGAGGGCGAGATCCTGCACCGCGACAGTCTCGGCTATGTCCAGCCGATTCGTCCCGGCGCCGTCAACTGGATGACGGCTGGCAAGGGCATTGTTCATTCGGAAAAGGTGACAGAGGAGGTACTGGCGAGCGGTCAGCGCCTGCA
Source organism: Gammaproteobacteria bacterium (assembly GCA_009937505.1). GTDB lineage: Bacteria > Pseudomonadota > Gammaproteobacteria > Steroidobacterales > Woeseiaceae > UBA1847. Next base: position 4,095 of record JAACFJ010000122.1, on the reverse strand, counting down.
CGGACTCCAAATCTGGCTCGCCTTGCCGCTTGAAGCGGAGGAAATCGAGCCGACGTTCCAGCACTATCCGGCCGCAGACATACCCGACGTCACGGTCGACGGCGCGGTTGTGCGTGTGGTACTCGGCGCTGCATTCGGCGTTTCGTCACCCGTAGCGACCCAAAGCGAGACCCTGTACGTCGAAGTCATACTCGAGGCCGGACAGTCGATCGATATCCCGGTGGCCGAGGAGCTCGCGGTTTATGTCGTCGAGGGCAGCGTCGCCATCAACGAGGAGTTCGTCGACGCAGGGGTGCTCGCGGTGCTCGAAAGCGGAGCCAGCGGCAGAGTCGCCGCCGACACGCAGGCCAGGATAATGTTCGCGGGAGGCGACGCGCTCACGGGCGAGCGCATCATCTGGTGGAATTTCGTCAGTAGCTCACGTGAGCGCCTGGAGCGTGCGAAAGAGGACTGGCGTGAGAAGCGCTTCGACGCAGTCCCGGGCGAAACTGACTTCATACCACTGCCCGAGCGCTAGAAAACATTGCAGCGAAACGGCAGCGCGTAGCCGCCGCTTTACCCTGTCTGGCCCGAATTACTGCTCGTCCTGCCTTTTGCGGTGGTGGTTGCCGCGTCTCTCGCTCATGGCCGCGCGCTCTTCCGGGCTCATGGATTCCCACATCGCTCGCCGTTCTTCCCGATGCGCGCGCATGGCTTCACGTCTTGCCTGCTTTTCCTCGTCCGATAGCGCGTCCCATGCAACACGCCGCTCTTGGTGGCGTGCCTGCCGTTCGGCGCGAAAAGCGTCGCGCTCCGTTTCGGACATCGAGTCCCACCCGGCACGCATCTCTGCTCGTCGCGCCATGCGTTGCGCGTGCATCGCAGCACGTTCTGCGTCGCTCATGGCGTCACGTTCTGCGCGCCACTGTTGCCGCTTCGCCTGGCGCTCCTGCTCCGACATGCTGTCCCAGTAGGCGTGCTTTTCGTCGGGGCTCAGACTGTGAAATTCAGAGAATGATTGCGCCTGCAGCGCTATCGGCAGCGCCAGGATGGCAGAAGCCAGCGCCACCGCAATGAACCCGCTTGATGATGATTGCGTCATGGGGAGAACTCCTTCAGTTTGCAATTGATCGACGTCCTCTTTTTTAACGCATCGTGTGGCAAACGGTTGACGCATGGGCCGGACCGGATCCCGTTTCGAATTCCCAACCCTGTATAAGCCCCGGAATTTTGTGTATTTTGCGTCAGTTCGTTTCGAGGTAACGTTTAACGATGTCGAGAATTGCCGCGATACTGGCTATTGCATCTCTCGCGCTGGTGGCCTGCGTGACGCAACCGCGCCCGCAACTTACTCCTGTAGGTGGCGTTATTCCGGCCGGAGTGAGCCTGGCCGGACGCTGGCAACTGCCTGCAGAGGGAGACGATGCCAAACGGCGCATCCAGGAGGCAGAGCACAAGTCCAGTGGCGGGATAGAGGACGTAATTAGTACGTCGAGGCGTGACACCGGTCGCGGCAGAAAAGACACCGACGGGCTGTCGGTCTACGTGTTTCTCAGGATGGGGAGCAAGCTCAAGATCACCCAGACGGCCCATGGCTTGTTTATCAGCTTCGACCGGTCAGTCGTCGAGGAATACCGGTTCCGGGAACATCGGCTGGTGGGCATAGGGCCTATCGAGGCGGACCGCGCATCAGGCTGGCAAGATGGCAGATACGTCATCCGGACACTCGACAGCGAAGGCGCGCTTTTGCAGGAGACTTACGCGCTCGACTCAGGGGGCGAGGTCCTCATCAGGACCGTGTCGGTTGTCCACGACGAAGAAGAAGTCCTTTCGCTGCGGCAGGCGTTCGATCGCATGAACTGACGTCAGGTCGCGAGCTCCGTGTAGTTACTGAGTTCCGCGCGCATCCGCAGTTTGCCTTTTCGGTGTTGCTCGATGAGTACGGGCAGATAGCCGAGTTCCTCCACACACCACAAGGTGGTTATGCGCGAAGAATTTTCTGCCTGGTGCTGAATGCCGACCGCCTGGAAGTTGCCGGCCGGCGTACTGACCGTGCGCTCGCCGACATTGCGCACGATCAGCGTCTTGAATTCGTCGATGTCGAAAAGGACGTAACGCTCATCGGGACCCCCATTGAGCAGGTCGTGCATGAGCTGGTACTGGATGGCGACTCGGTCGTGAACGATGCCGTCGAGCGCGAATTGAATGTCCTCGTCGTTGACCGTGCCCGAAATTTCACTCGCCGACCAGTCGAAGGTTACCTCGGCGCGGGTCTCGTCGCTCGATAGTGAGTCCTCGGAACGGTACCAGCTCGCCCTGATGCCATCGTCGTTGGCGGAAAAGCGCGATCGTTCGCTGATCTCGCCGTTCTTCAGCATGCTCGCGAGTCCTTGCGGCTCGATGACGTGGATGGCCTCGTAGCCATTCGCCAGTGGCCGGAGTTCCGTCGTCAGACGTCCGCTGAGCACGCTGATCTTGACCTTGTACTCGGCTGAGTGTGGCGTGAGAGGCTGCTCCGCCAAGACGGGTGCAGAAGAAGTCTTCGCAACGGCGTTTTGTTCAAGTCCTGGCTCCGGAGTCAATGTCCAATGCTTCCTCGCATTGTTGCATTAGAGACATGACTCTGCGCTGAACGTTCAGCCTGTGGGGCTCGATTTCATCGAGTTTCACGTCCCGCGATACCAGGTAAGGCTCGCCGACCGCAACAACTACGCGGGCGAACGGCTTCGGGATCATGAAGTCGTCCCAGCGGTTGAGATACCAGGCACGGTCAGCCGCGCAGGCGATCGGCACGATCGGCACGCCGGCGATCCTTGCCATCAGCACCGTACCGGATTTGAATTCGTACTTCGGGCCTCGTGGCCCGTCCGCAGTCGTTACGATCGAGTAGCCGTTCCTGAGCATGTGCTGCTGGTCACGAAGCGCCAGCGCGCCGCTCTGGTTGGCGGAGCCGCGGATGACTTCCGCGCCCCAGGAATGTGCGATCCGCTCCGGTACTTCGCCATCGACCGAACCGGAAATAAGGAAGCACAATTTGTAGCCGCGACGCAGCCAGCTGCGCATGTACGCCGAACAGACTACGTGATGCTGGTGCCAGTAAGATGGTGCCGAAACCGTCTTCCCGGCCAGCAGCGCAGTCGCATGTTCCTCGCCGATGACGGGCTCGAAACGGTAGCTCTTGAGCAGCGCCCAGTTGATGAGCCGCAACAGGGGTAAGCCGAGCGAGTAGTAGAGTCGCCTCGCGAGCGTCATGCGACGCATCGAGGCGCTACTGCGGCGCGACTCGACGGAATCGAAATCGACAGGTTGCTTATCGCTCAATGGGATTTCCCGCTACCGTGCGGGACCAGTTTGCAGTATCGGTAAAGCGCCGGTCAATGTAGAATGCGCCTGCTTTCCGACAGGCCGGAGGCCTTCCCCCGTCGTAATGAGTGATACGCGTTCAGCAGTTCGCAGACCGCCGGGCCCGGCGGGTCAGGTCCACCTGGGTATCGATCCGGAAACGCTCGATACCTTGCTGCAGGTTCGCGACAAGTACGGCGATATCGTCAGCATGACGCGTCGCAACGGGCGCCTGGCGTATTTCATTAACGACCCGGCCGAAGTCCGGCGCATCCTCGTGCGCCGGCACGGCCGATACGTGAAGGGGCCCGGATTCGAGCGCGTGAAGATGTTGCTCGGCAACGGCCTGATCGTCAGCGACGGCGACGTATGGCGGCGCTCGCGTACGATGATACAACCGGCGTTCAGCCGCCAGAATGTGCATCGCCTGCTCAAGTTAATGGTGCAGTGCTGCGATAACAGGGCGGCCCGCTGGGCCGCCGCAGCGGAGAAGGGCGAGTCTGTCAACATCACGTCGGAAACGAGCGATTTTGCGCTCGAGCTGATCCTGATCAGCATCTTCGGGGACGATTACGAGTCCAGGCTGCTGTCAAAAGGCGAAAATCCGTTCGCGTTCCTCGCAAGCGATTCGACGCGCGACCTGAGCGTCGTCATGAAAGCGCGGAACCTCAGGCGACTGCTGCTGGAGATCATCGAGTCGCGACGGAACGCCGGTAACGCGGAAACCTACGACTTCCTGTCGATGTACATGCGCGCCACGGACAAACAGGGTGC
>JAACFJ010000121.1 GCA_009937505.1 Gammaproteobacteria bacterium | reverse complement strand
GCCCCGAAGGGTTGCGCCCGAAAAGGCCGCGGGCGGCGTTGCTCGTCGTTCATTTGATGATACCAAACCTCTCTCCTCGCGCCTTGCCCGAGGCTTTTTCGGGCAGCAATGCGGCAACAGACTGATTGTCAACAGGCCCTAATCTTAGCGCAAAAAAAAAGGGGGCATCGCTGCCCCCTTTTCTCAGGCCGAGAACGGATCTCAGTGACTGATGGCTTCGCCGGCTCCATGCGGCACGCGGATGTCTTCCACGATATGCTGGATATGCTCCGGCGGCGGTGCCGTTACCTTGGATACGCCGTAGGCCACACCGAAGTTGACCAGGGCACCGATCGCACCGAACGCGTTCGGCTCGATTCCGAGGAACCAGTTCTGAGGCATGTCGCCCATGTACGAGGTGCTCGCGATGAACATGATGCCCTTGTGCTGGAATACATACAGCAGGGTCACGCCGATACCGGCAACCATACCTGCGATTGCACCTTCCTTGTTCATGTTCTTGTTGAAGATGCCCATCATCAGTGCCGGGAAGATCGACGATGCTGCCAGGCCGAAGGCCAGGGCCACGGTGCCAGCTGCGAAGTCCGGCGGGTTAAACCCGAGGTAGCCGGCGAGCAGAATTGCGAAGGCCATCGCGATACGGCTGGCCAGCAGTTCCTGCTGCTCGGTGACATCCGGTCTGAACACGCCCTTGAGCAGGTCATGCGAGATCGCCGAAGATATTGCGAGCAATAATCCTGCAGCTGTCGACAATGCCGCTGCGAGACCACCCGCTGCGACCAGCGCGATTACCCAGTTCGGCAGACCCGCGATTTCCGGGTTGGCCAGTACCATGATGTCGCGGTCGACCTTGACCATCTCGTTTACTTCCGGATCGGCGGAGTAAACGATTTCACCGTCGCCGTTCTTGTCTTCGAACGCGAGCAGGCCGGTCTCTTCCCACTTCTTGATCCAGGTGGGCCGCTCGGCGTAGACGAGCTGCGTGCCATCAGGCTGGTTGACGGTCTCGATGAGATTCAGACGCGCCATTGCCGCAACGCCAGGTGCCGTCGTGTAGAGGATAGCGATGAAAACCAGCGCCCAGCCGGCCGAGCTGCGAGCGTCCTTCACTTTGGGAACCGTGAAGAAGCGGATGATAACGTGCGGCAGGCCTGCGGTACCGATCATCAGCGACATCGTGTACACGAACATGTTGAGATAACTTAATCGTGCATTTGTCGTGTAATCCGCGAACCCTAGATCCGAGAGAACCTGGTCGAGCCGGTCAAGCAGGAACACCTCGCTGCCCGTCATCGTCGAGCCGAGACCAAGCTGTGGAATCGGCACACCCGTGAGCTGCATGGAAATGAAGATCGCCGGGATCGTGTACGCAAAGATCAGGACGCAATACTGTGCGATCTGCGTGTACGTAATGCCTTTCATGCCGCCGAGTACCGCGTAGACGAAAACGATACCCATGCCGATCACCAGGCCGACGTTGTAGTCCACCTCGAGGAAGCGCGAGAACGCGACGCCGATGCCCTTCATTTGGCCGATAACGTAGGTTACCGACGCGATGATGAGGCAGATGACGGCCACGATGCGGGCAGTCTTCGAGTAGTAGCGATCACCGATGAACTCGGGAACCGTGAACTTGCCGAACTTGCGCAGGTACGGTGCGAGCAACATGGCGAGCAGTACGTAACCACCGGTCCATCCCATGAGGAACACCGAACCGCCATAGCCCATGAAGGCGATGAGGCCGGCCATCGAGATGAACGATGCGGCGGACATCCAGTCGGCTGCCGTCGCCATTCCGTTTGCTACCGGATGGACATGACTGCCTGCGACGTAGAAATCCTTGGTTGTTGAGGCGCGTGACCAGATCGCGATACCGATGTAAAGCGCGAACGTGAGCCCGACAACCAGGTAGGTCATTGCTTGTAGTGACATGATTTTCCCCCCTAGTCCTTGTCTTCGTGCACGTCATGCTCTCGATCGAGCTTACCCATGCGATTGGCGTAGAAGAAAATCAACGCGACGAATACATATATCGATCCCTGCTGCGCGAACCAGAAGCCGAGCTTATATCCCCCCAGGGATATGGTGTTTAGCGGCTCGACGAGAATGATTCCGAAGACAAAGGAAACGACAAACCAGATTGCGAGGCAAAACGCGATCAAGCGCAAGTTTGCCTTCCAGTAGTCGGCTTTCTGAGACATACGTCCCCCTTATGATGCTTTTATTGGATTTGTCACCCGCGCAATCTATCAAACGGGTTCCAGGAGACAGTACAGACTTTAGTCGTAGGTGGTGCCGGAAAGTATCGACGGCCAGGCGGCGCTTGACCCAATAAATCTAATAGAATTATATAGTTATACTCGCTTGTCACGTCATTCCGGGCACCTTTTGTCGCCCGCGTTCGACGATAGTAGTAGACTTGGCGCAGAACTATAGAGCGTCCGCAAAAGGACGCCGAACGCCACTTAGAGGGGAGATTGCTGCGTTGATCAGCTGGTGGGCGCTGCTGCTGTTGTCGCTGGGCTACGTCTCGCTCCTGTTCGCGATTGCGCACTGGGGTGACAAGGCGGACCCGAGCCGCTTTTCCGGCGCCGCGCGTGCGACGATCTACGGCTTGACCCTCGCCGTCTATTGCACCTCCTGGACGTTCTACGGCGCGGTCGGCACGGCCGCGGAGAGCGGCTGGGGCTACATACCGATCTACCTGGGCCCGATGGCAGTGATCTTTTTCGGCTGGGGAATGATCCACCGTATCGTAACGGTGAGCAAGCGCCAGAATCTCACCTCGATTGCCGACTTCATCGCTGCACGATACGGCAAGGCGCGCAGCCTGGCGGTACTGGTTACCGTCATAGCCACGATCGGTTCGGTCCCGTATATCGCCCTGCAGCTGAAGGCCGTCGTCGCCGGTTTCGACATCGTCTCGAATTACTCCGCCGCGGGTGCCGCGGAAAACGACACCGCTTTCGTGTTCGCGGCAGCACTTGCCGTATTCGCCATACTGTTTGGAACCCGCAAGATTGACGTTACCGAACACCATGACGGCCTGATGCTGGCGGTCGCGTTCGAGTCGGTCGTAAAAATACTGGCCTTCATCGCAGTTGGCCTGTTCGCCTGGTCCCTGCTGGGCAACACGCCCGCCGTCTCGCCGGAAGCGGCTGCACGCGCCGCAGCCGTATTCAGGCTCGATCACGTGCCGGACATGTTCGTCACCCAGCTGCTCCTGGCGAGCGCGGCTATTTTTTGCCTGCCGCGCCAGTTTCACGTGGCAGTCGTTGAAGCCTATGAAGACGCCAATATACGGCCGACGCGCTGGTCGTTCCCGCTCTACCTGCTGATATTTTCAGCGTTCGTCATTCCGATAACGATCGCCGGACTCAAGATTCTGCCGACCGGCGAATTCAGCGGTGATGCTTTCGTGCTTGCCCTGCCCATGCAGGGAGAGCACACGTTGCTGACCATGCTGGCGTTCCTCGGTGGCTTCTCCGCCGCGACAAGTATGGTGATCGTAGCCAGCGTCGCTCTGTCTACGATGATCAGTAACGAGATCGTCATACCGGCGCTCATGAGCATCAAGATGCTCGGTCTGTCCGAGCGCGAGGACTATACCCGCATCCTGATGCACGTCCGGCGCGGCGCCATCATCGGCATCGCCGCTCTCGGATATTTCTATCTCGAGGCTACGGACCAGTCTGCGGCGCTGGCATCCATCGGCTTGTTGTCGTTCGCTGCTGCTGCGCAGTTCGCGCCACTGATCGTGTTCGGGCTGTACTGGCCTGGTGCCACCCGTACCGGCGCCATTGCCGGACTCTCCACGGGCTTCGCATTGTGGTCATATACGCTGTTCCTGCCGAACCTCGCCCGCGCCGGTGCATTCAGCGACGCATTCATTACCGAAGGCCTGTTCTCGCAGTCGTGGTTGCGCCCCGAGGCGCTGGTGTTGGACATCCAGACCAATTCGCTGACGCACGGCGTTGCCTGGTCGCTGGGTGCCAACATCCTCGTTACGGTCCTGGTCTCGATGATGACGCGGCAGTCACTGGTCGAGAAGATCCAGGCGCGGACCTTCGCGGGCCCGACCATCGGGTTCGGGCCGGTGCGGGCAGCGGTCGCCCGTCACGATATTTCGAACGCGGACCTTCGGTCGTTGGCTGAGCGCTTTCTCGGTGTCCACAACGTGGAACGCTCATTTGCGGATTTTGCGGCGTCAACGGGCATCGACCTGAATTCATCCGGTCCCGCGGACCGGCGGCTGCTGCTGTTTACGGAGCGCCTGATCGCCGGCGCGATCGGGGCTTCGTCCGCCCGCGTCGTCATGACCGCCGCATTGCGCAAGACCGGGACGGAAATCGGCGACGTCGTACTGTTGCTCGACGAAACGTCGCAGGCGCTGACCTTCAACCGGCGCCTGCTCGACGCAACACTCGAGAACATCACCCAGGGCGTCAGCGTTGTCGATTCGTCGCAGCGGCTCATCGGCTGGAACAGTCGCTATGAGCAGCTGATGAACTATCCGCCCGGCATGGTTCACGTCGGGGAATCGATCGTCGATCTGATCAGGTACAACGGCGAGCAGGGCCGTTTTGGCAATGCGGACGTCGACGCGGAAGTCAACAAGCGAATCAAGCACATTCGCTCCGGGACCCCGTACAGGTACCAGAGTAATTTCATCGACGGCAAGGTCATCGAAATCAGCGGGCAACCCATGCCCGGTGGCGGCTATGTAACAACCTACACGGATATTACGGACTCCAAGATAGTCGAAAGCGAGCTCGTCGAAGCCAAGGCCATGCTGGAGCAGCGCGTGGCGGACCGCACCGCCGAACTGGAGCGAGCCATGACGGCGCTGCAGCAGGCCAAGGCGGAGGCCGAAGATGCCAATGCATCGAAAACGCGCTTTCTTGCCGCTGCCGCACACGACCTGTTGCAGCCACTCAACGCGGCCAAGCTTTTCGCCGCACTGTTGAACGAACACCGCGACAACATGCCACAGGAGCAGCAGGGCCTCGTCGAACGCGTCGAAAGCAGTCTCGTCGCCGTGGAGGACCTGCTCGGCGCACTGCTCGACATATCGCGGCTCGACACGTCTGCGCCCGTACCCAAGCTGGAGGTATTCCCGATCTCGGACATCTTCAAGGCGATCGAAAGCCAGTTCTCCGCGGCGTTCGCGGAAGACGGCCTGAAGCTGCGCTTTGCCAAATCCTCCCTGTATGTTCGTTCCGATCCGGCGATGCTGCGGCGCATCGTGCAGAACTTCGTCAGCAACGCGCGTCGCTACACACCCGCAGGCGGCGTCCTGGTCGGCTGCCGCCGCCGCGGTGAATACGTAGCGATACAGGTTGTCGATACGGGCATCGGTATTGCACCCGAAGACCAGAAAGTCGTGTTCGATGAATTCAAGCGTCTCGGCAAACGCGGCAAGGCAACCAAGCGCGGCCTGGGGCTCGGGCTCGCGATCGTGGATCGCATCGCCAAGCTTCTCGGCCACGAAATCCGCATGCGATCCGAAATCGACGGGGGCAGTACGTTCGAGATGCTGGTTCCGCTCGCGGATCGCGCCGATGCAATGCCGACTTTCAGGGGCCTGATCGACCGGGCACCAGCATCGTCCCTGGACGGAACGATCATACTGTGCGTCGACAACGAACACACGATCCTCGAAGGCATGCAGGGCCTCCTGAGCAAATGGGGTGCGAGCCCCCTCATCGCCAACAACTCGGAAACGGCCCTCGAGCACCTGCGAAAACTCGGCAGTAACGGCGGCGGCTGCCCGTCGATACTACTAGTGGACTACCATCTCGACGACGACGTAACGGGTATCGAGGTTATCGACGAATTGCGAGAGTACGCGGAGACACGGATCCCCGCGATCATCGTCACGGCCGATCACACGCAGACGGTCCGTGAGGAAATCCGCGACTCCGGGCATGCGTTATTGCACAAGCCGATCAAGCCAGCCGCTTTGCGCGCCCTGATGTCGCGCATCCTGAGTCGCCAGTAGACCGAACCAGCTATTCGACGAGCCCGGGCTCCTTGGTATTGAGCCGCTGCACAGCGAGCACCGCCTGGGTACGATTGGTCACCTGCATCTTGCGCAGGATTGCGGTCACATGCGCCTTGATGGTCGCTTCCGAAACGCCCAGCTGATAGGCGATCTGCTTGTTGAGCAGCCCTTCGCCGAGCATCATCAGGACCCTGAACTGGTGTGGCGTCAATGCACTCATCGCCGCCGCGATTCGCGCCTCCTCGTTATCGAGCCCGCCCGCACCCAGGTCGATGTTGTCCGGCAGCCAAACTTCGCCCTGGAGGATGGCATCGATTGCCGCTTCGATCGTACGGATGGGCGACGACTTCGGGATGAAACCGCTGGCGCCGTGCTGGATAGCACGCCTGATAACCGCGGGATCGTCGACCGCCGAGACAACGACGGTCGGCAGGGACTCGTGGTTGTTACGCATGTAAGCCAGCGCGGAAAATCCGCTGACACCGGGCATGTGCAGGTCGAGAAACAGCAGGTCGGCGTCGGAATTCGCTTCCACCACCTCGTACAGGCTTGCGAGGCTGTCCGCTTCGTGAATCACGGCGCCGGGCACGCAATTGTGAATCGCGTGGATCAGCGCCTCCCGAAACAGGGGGTGGTCGTCCGCAACGATGAGCGATTCTTCCGGTTCTCGATCAGGTGCTCGACGACGCTCGGATCGGCCAGCGTCGATGTGTCGCCGAGGTTACTGTAGTCGTTTTCCGCGATCTTTCTGAGAATGCGACGCATGATCTTGCCGGATCGCGTCTTCGGCAGTCCCGGTGCCCACTGCAGCAAATCCGGGGACGCGATGGGTCCGATCTCCTTGCGAACCCAGTTACGCAATTCGATCGCCAGCTCGTCGCTGGGCTCTTGCCCTTCCATGAGCGTGACATAAACGTAGATGCCCTGCCCCTTGATGTCGTGAGGATAACCGACTACCGCGGCCTCCGCGACCGCCTCGTGGGCGACGAGCGCGCTCTCGACCTCGGCCGTACCCATGCGGTGGCCGGAGACATTCAATACGTCGTCGACGCGGCCCGTGATCCAGTAGTAATCGTCTTCGTCGCGCCGCGCTCCGTCGCCCGTGAAGTAGCGGCCCTCGAACGCGCTGAAATAGGTCTGCACGAACCGGTCGTGGTCGCCATAGACGGTGCGCATCTGGCCGGGCCAGCTGTCGAGTATGACCAGCAAGCCTGAGACCGCACCGTCCAGTATGTTTCCGTCTGGGTCGACGATAGCCGGCTGCACGCCGAAGAACGGCCGCGTCGCCGAGCCGGGTTTGAGCGCCGTCGCGCCGGGCAGCGGCGTGATCAGGATGCCGCCCGTCTCCGTCTGCCACCAGGTGTCGACGATCGGGCAACGGCCCTCGCCGACCACGTTGTAATACCACTCCCACGCTTCGGGGTTGATCGGCTCGCCGACCGAACCCAGCAGCCGCAGGCTCTTGCGGGACGTCTTTTTGACCGGCTCGTCGCCTTCGCGCATCAGCGCTCGAATCGCCGTCGGTGCCGTGTAGCAGATGTTTACGTTGTGCTTGTCGCAAACCTGCCAGAAGCGGCTCGAGTCGGGATAGTTGGGCACACCCTCGAACATCATGCTCTGTGCGCCGTTCGCGAGCGGACCATAGACGATGTACGAATGCCCGGTCACCCAGCCGACGTCGGCAGTACACCAGTAGATGTCGCCGGGCTCATAGTTGAACACGTACTTGAACGTCAGCGCCGCGTAAACGAGGTAACCGCCGGTCGTGTGCAGGACGCCCTTGGGTTGGCCGGTCGAGCCCGACGTGTACAGGATGAACAGGGGGTCCTCCGCGTTCATCGGCTCGCAGGGGCAGTCGCCGTCAACGGATGCCTCGGCCTCGTGCAGCCAGACGTCGCGACCGTCCACCCAGCCGACGTCATTGCCCGTGTTCCTGACGACCAGGACCTTCTCCAGCGTCGTAACGCCGTCAATCTTTGCGGCCGCGTCAACGTTGGCCTTGAGCGGCACGGAACGCCCACCGCGCAAGCCCTCGTCAGCCGTAACCACGACGTTCGACTCGCAGTCGATGATGCGGCCCGCGAGCGCGTCCGGTGAAAAGCCGCCGAAGACCACGGAATGGATTGCGCCGATACGCGCGCAGGCAAGCATCGCAACTGCTGCCTCGGGAATCATCGGCATGTAGATCGTGACCCGGTCGCCTTTCTTGACGCCGATCGACTTCAGTACGTTCGCGAAGCGGCTTACCCGCCCGTGCAGGTCCTTATACGTAATCGTCAGGTCGCGGTCCGGGTCATCTCCCTCCCAGATGATCGCGGGCTGATCCGCCTTGTCGTCGAGGTGACGGTCGACGCAGTTGTAGCAGACGTTCAGCTCGCCGTCTTCGTACCAGCGGATGTGCAGATCGTCCTTGGCGTAGGAAACGTCCTTGACCTTGGTAAACGGCTTGCTCCAGTCGACGATCGCGGCCTGCTCCGCCCAGAATTTCTCGTTATCCTCGACCGACTGTTTATACAGGTCGAAGTACTGATCCTCGCTGATCAGCCCGTGTTGTTTGAAATAGTCGTTGACGGCGTAGATGTCGCTCATCGGATTCTCCACTCGGTAGCTGCGCTTATTCGCGGGCGAAGGCCCGTTTTGTGGCATTTTGAATTGCGGCCTGTACCCCCGCATTAGACATTGGTAAGCCGTGATCCCCTGATTGAGTATGCGGCGTGATTCACCAAAAAAACTTCCCCGGGGGAAAAAATGATGATCAGAGTTACTCCCAAGTTGTGCATGTCAGCAGCTGCACTGCTGCTGTGTGTATCAGGGTCCGCAGTCGCTCAGGACGACGGGCCGACAACCACCTACAAGTTTGGCGGCTACGCCAAGTTCGATGCTATGTTCTCGAGCTACAGCGATGCGACGCCGCCCCAAAATAGCCTGATGCGCCAGTTCTACGTCCCGACTGGAATTTCGGTCGGCGACGGCTCGGGTGATAGCGACATGACGGCTGACTTCCAGGCTCGCGAAACACGCATCAACTTCCGCGCCGACACGAAGACGGCCGGCGGCGACAGCATCACGGCGTTCATCGAGATGGATTTCTTCACGCACGGGGACGGTAACGAGATCATTTCGAATTCGTTCAGCCCGCGCCTGCGCCACGCATTTCTGAAGTACAACAAGTGGACCTTCGGCCAGACCTGGTCGACCTTCCAGGACGTCGCCGCACTGCCGGAAGCGCTGGACTTCGTCGGCCCGGCCGAGTCCACGACCTTCATCCGCCAGGCGATGATCCGCTACACGACGGGCGGCCTGGAGCTCGCGGCAGAAAATCCGGAGCCGTTTGTGGCAGGCGCCCCGAATCCCTTCCCGCCCGCCGGAGGCGTCTCTACTCCGCGGCCGGGATACGACACGATTCCTGACCTGATCGGCCGCTACACCTTCAAGTTCGGCGACAAGGGCAGCTACCTCAAGGTAGCCGGCCTGTACCGCAATATTAAGCTCTATCAGGATGAGAATGGCGTGCAGGCAGACACAACAGCTTGGGGCGTCAGCGCCTCGACCAAGCTGATGTTCGGCAATGGCGCGGATCTGCGCGCGATGGTCACCGTCGGCGACGGCGTAGGCCGTTACATCGGCCTCGGCTTCGTCCGGGACGGCTATGTGGATATTAACAACGACATCGCGACTGCCGAAGCACTCGCCTACTTCGTGGCGTTGCGCCTGCCGTTCGGCAACGGGTGGCGCACGAACATCATGTACGGCAACACCACGATCGACTACGACAATGACGTCGCAGCTGCGACGCTGAACGACTCCGCCTCGAGCATCCACTGGAATGTCATTTACAACATCCTGCCGAAGCTCGACGTAGGTGCTGAGATCATGTACGGCGAGCGCGAACTCGTGAACGGCGCGGACGGCGACTTCACGCGCTTCCAGTTCTCGGCGAAGTACGCGTTCTAAACACAAACACGCAATCTCCTTTGTGTTTGCCCCGGCGGCTCCCTGTAAAGGGCGCCGCCGGTTTTTTGTTCGGTCATACCGTGTCAGAATCTACGTATGAACGAGCTCCCTGAGATCACCCGCTTCCTGTCCGAGCTGCCGGGTTTCGAAGAACTCGACCAGGAAGAACTCACCGCAGCCGCCAGGGCCATTCAGATAGGCTATTACAAGTCCGGCAGCCAGGTGCTCCAGATCGGCGCCTCGAACAAGCAGCTGCACATCGTCCGCAGCGGCGCACTCGAACTGCGCAACGCCGAGGGCGACCTGGTAATGCGCGGCGCCGAGGGCGACGTGTTCGGCTTTCCGTCGCTGATGAATGCCGCGCCGCTACGTAACCAGTCCACGGCGATCGAAGACTCGCTGATCTATCACCTCGATGGCGAAATATTCGGGAAGC
>JAACFJ010000025.1 GCA_009937505.1 Gammaproteobacteria bacterium | reverse complement strand
GCGGTTGTGTCGGCACTTGCCGCGGCGCTTTATCCGACCTGGCGGGCCTGCAATATCACGCCCGCCAGCCAGCTCAGAATTCAGTAGGAGAGCATCATGGAGATTGGACCAATCTGGCGATCCATGCTCAGAAACAAGGGCGGCTTCATCCTGATCGCGGTGCAAATCGCGGTGACCATGACGATCATGGTCAATGCCGTGGCGATCATCCAGGAACGCTCGGTCGACATGGCGCGGCCGAGCGGTCTTGACGAGGCCAACACCTTTGCGCTCGCGAGCGTTTCTTTCGTCGACGGAATAGACAAGAAGCGACTGATCGACGAGGACCTCGACCTGATAAGAAACACCGCCGGCGTCGTGAGTGCGACCTCGTCGAATTCCTTCCCCCTGCGCCGCGGAGGGTGGTCCGAGGGAGTGAGCCTGGAACCCGGCGAAGGCGTCAGCGACAGCAGCACGGCACTGTATTTTTCCGACGAACACACCATGGAAACGTTTGCTCTCGAATTGATCGAAGGCAACAATTTCACGCCGAACCAGGTCAGCTGGGTCGTTCGTGAGAGCAATGACTGGCCACCGGTGGCAATCGTTACGGAAGCCCTCGCAAAGGACCTGTTTCCGGACGAGGCCGGAACATACCTGGGCAAGACCTTTTACGTTGGCGACGACAATCCCGTGAATATCATCGGTGTCGTCGAGCGTCTGCAGGCGCCGTGGCCGAGCTGGTCCGGACTGGAGCGCTCGATGCTCGTGCCACAACGCCGTGATGATGACTTTGTGCGCTACATCATTCGAACAGAGCCGGGTTTTCGCGATCAATTGATGCCGCAGATCGAGGAGCTGCTTGCTACGAGCAATCCTGATCGAATCATCCAGTCGGTGCGGACGATGGACGACGTGCGCAAGATGGCCTACCTGGGTGAGGCCGCAATGATCAAGCTGTTGAGCTTTGTCGTAGCGCTGTTGACGGTGATCACGGGCCTCGGCATCGTCGGCCTTGCAAGCTTCAACGTGAGCCGGCGGACGCGGCAAATCGGAATCCGGCGAGCGCTGGGCGCAACACGCGTGTCCATCGTGCGGCACTTCATGGTCGAGAATTTCCTCGTGAGTACGATCGGCGTCGCCATGGGCGGCATCCTGGCCGTGGCACTGAATATGTTACTGGTCGAGAAGTTTGCTCTCGAACCGATGGCCTGGTACGTCATACCGTCGGCGATGGTCTCGCTTTGGCTGGTCGGCCAGGCCGCCGTGGCCGGGCCCGCCCGCAGAGCGAGCAACGTGACCCCGGCGATCGCGACTCGATCGATCTGAAGTCTGTCGGTGCGGGCTAGACCGGCCGCCAGGGAAGGCGGCTGGTGCGCGATGCCTGTCTGTTCGCGCGCTGCCAGTAGCGCTGCAACCAGGGTGGTCGAATGTCGGTGCTGTTGTCACCCGACAGGCGTTGCGCCCACTCATGCAGCCAGCTGTTCGCAACCTGCCAGGCCGCATCCGCGTCGCTTTCCAGGACGAGCGACTGCACCCGGTCACGATCCGCGAGATATTCCGACCGTAAGCCCGTATCGGCACCCAGCAGCGCCCGGTGCACGGCCTCGAAAGTCCACCACAGGCTGCCGTCCTGTTCGCCGGTAGGTGTGCCCACATTGTGCGGGTTGGCCATGGAGACCGGGCGAAAGACGCTCATACAGGGTGCTGCGGTACCCGTGGCCCAGTAGCTCTGCGTGGATTGGCCGAGCTCGGCGACGAAGCTGCCGACGGTCTGGCTGGCAGCCAGCCAGCCGCCGGCGTGCATGCACGGTCCCGACATCGCGCCGTTCAGCCGCCGGTAGCGGGGGGCCTCGTTGCCCACGCCGTGATCGCGCAGTGCCGCCATGGCATCACGCACATTGCCTACCGATTCGGCGAGGCACTGCACGCGCTGCCGGCGCGCGGCCGCCATCGCGACACGGGGTCGGATACGATCCTCGCGCGACATCAGCTCCGGCAGCGTTATGCCGTTTGAGATAGCGTAAGCGCCGCGGTCGATGTGCCTGGTCGCGATGGCCTCTCCGGCAGCTTCGACCACCCAGGCGCCCCCAGCGTCCGCGATGATAAAGCTGTTGTGGTAGCTGAAGCCCGGGCTGTCGTAGCCGCACCGGCCGCCCTGGCCGTGGCGCGCAATCAACTCGCAGATGATGTCCTTCGCCCCGTCGGCGGTGTCGGCACGTTCGAGCCCCAGGCGTACGAGGTCCATCCCGAGGAGTCCTTCGTCCTGCATCGGCTCGCGCGTGAAGATCGCCTCATTGCCTATCACGACGCCATGCTCATTGGCGCCCGTTTCGGCGCCCCACATCCAGAACGGGCGGCACAGCAATACGGCGTTGGTAAGGCGAACCTGCGGAATCGAGGTCCAGGTGCAGTTCAGCGTCTGGTTGGCCGGGTACTCACGGGCCGGGACCCAACTCAGGACCTGGGCCTCGTTGGGATCGCGGTCGCTGTTCTTGCCGAACAGGACCTGGTCCGCGCTTACGACGACGAACGTGTCACACATTGCGCAAGACTAGCGCATGCGGGTTCCGCAGGAGCGTTTCTCGCAGCACGGTCCGGCTGGCAGCCGGCGGTCAGGCGGAAAAGGCCTGTATCCCGGTCTGCGCCCGGCCGAGGATCAGCGCGTGGATATCATGCGTGCCCTCGTAGGTATTCACCGTTTCGAGGTTCGCCATGTGGCGGAACACGATGTACTCGTCCGAGATCCCGTTGCCGCCGTGCATGTCGCGAGCGGCCCGGGCGATATCCAGCGCCTTGCCGCAGGAATTTCGCTTCAGCAGCGAGATCAGTTCCGGCGCAAGCTGGTTGGTATCTTTGAGTCGCCCCGCCTGCAGGCAGCCCTGCAGCCCGAGACCGATTTCCGTCTGCATGTCGGCGAGCTTCTTCTGGATGAGCTGGTTCGCTGCGAGCGGCCGCCCGAACTGCTTGCGGTCGAGCACGTACTCGCGAGCCGCGTGCCAGCAGGCCTCGGCCGCACCGAGCGCGCCCCACGCGATACCGTAGCGGGCGTTGTTCAGGCAGCCCATCGGGCCCTTCAGGCCTTCGGTGTCGGGCAGCAGGTTTTCCTCAGGCACGAAGACGCCGTCCATGACGATCTCGCCCGTTATCGACGTGCGCAGCGACAGCTTGCCCTCGATCTTCGGTGCGGTGAGGCCCTCCATCTCCTTGTCGAGTATGAAACCCCGCACCCGGCCGTCGTCGTCTTTCGCCCAGATGATGAAGACATCGGCGATCGGTGAGTTCGAAATCCACATCTTGGTCCCGCTCAACTCGTAGCCGCCGTCAACCGCCCGCGCACGGGACTTCATTCCACCCGGGTCGGAGCCGTAGTCGGGTTCCGTCAGGCCGAAACAGCCGATGAGCTCGCCTGTAGCGAGTTTCGGCAGATACTTCTCGCGTTGCGCCTCGCTGCCGTAGGCGTAGATGGGGTACATCACGAGGCTCGATTGCACGCTCATCATCGAGCGGTAGCCCGAGTCGACCCGCTCGACTTCCCTGGCGATCAAACCGTAGCTGACGTAGCCGAGCCCGGAACAGCCATAGCCCTCGATCGTCGGGCCGAGCAGTCCCAGTTCGCCCATCTCCCGGAAAATGGCGGGGTCGGTACTTTCGTCGCGATAGGCCTGCTGCACCCGCGGCGCCAGCTGCTCCTGCGCATACTGTCGCGCGGTATCCATGACCAGGCGCTCGTCGTCAGTCAGCTGCTGCTCGGATTTGCTCATCGGGCTCTCTGCCTTTGCTGCGGTACTCATGATAGCTCCTTGCTGTGGACGCCCATTATACGACCGCTACGCCGCAAAAGGCGCAAGGCAGGCGATGACCGAATCGATCTCGTCCGACGTCGTGTAGATATGCGGCGAGAGCCGGATGCCGGTACGGCGAATGTCGAAATGCACGCCTGCACCGGCAAGGGCATCGGCGGCCGCTGGCTGCCGTTCGCCGAAGTCCAGCGCGACGGTGCCCCCGCGGTTGGCCGGACGAGCGGGGGTAAACAGGCATTTCCTCGGAACGCTGTCGATTATCGCCTGCGTGAGTTCGAGGCTGTGTGCACGAATACGCTCGATTCCGATATTGGTCATCGTCTCGAGGCTATTTGCGGCGACGGCGTACGGCAATACAGGCGGTGTGCCGCCCCAGAAGCGCAACGCGCTGTCCGCGTAGCGGAATTGATGAATGTCGAATTCGAACGGATCGGCATGCGAAAACCAGCCAACGTCCGAGGGCTGGCAGTCGCGAAGCACGCGGTCATTAACCCACAGGAAGCCCGCGCCCGGACCGCCGCAGAGGAACTTGACGCAGGAGCCGACGACGAAATCGGCACTCCAGTCATCGGCGTCGATGGGTACGACGCCGGCTGATTGGGCAACGTCCACCACGGTCATTATCGCGCGTTCCCGGGCGAGCGCGCAGATGTCGCTAACCGGCACCTGCCGGCTCGTGTTCGAATGCACGTGCGTGACGAGCGCCAGGTAAACGTCGTCATCGAACGTGGATTTCCAGCAGTCCAGCGAACCGAAATCGGCCGTATTCGGAATACAGCGCAGACGGAAGCCCGCTCTTCCCGCCATCGCCAGGACGAATCCCATCGACGGAAAATCTGCCTCCGTGTAGACGATGGTGTCTCGCCCAATGCGCCGGGGCAGGGCGTGTACGATTTTTGTCAACGCACTCGACAGGTTGGCCTGCGGGCAGACGTTTTCCGCATCGCTGTTCAGCAAGTTGGCGACTGCCCCGCGGAATCGATCGACCTCGGTAAACCAGGCATCCCACGGTTCCCCAGCCCCTGTCTTCCAGGGGTCGAAGAAGCCGGAGCGTGCAGCGGTTTCCGCCGTAACGGGCGGCCGTCCCACGGAGTGGTTCAGGAGGTAAATACCTTCGCCCAGCGCGAACTGTTCCCGATACATAGTGACCGCCTCAAGAGCGCCTATTGCCAGCGTTTGCCCATGCTTGGCGACCAAAATAAAGGAATGCAGCTCATCGTGCCATTGTTAGAATGCCGCATCCGGCTGCGGCCACCCGTACCCCCATGGATCGCAAAAAATGATTAGCAACGCCGAGGCATTCGATCGCTGGATCCGCAACGACTTCAAGCAGATGAATACGGCACTCGAGGAGCTGTATTTTGCGCAGGAAGATCGCAACGACGTGGCGGGCGTGGGCGACGACATAAAGTCCAGACTGCTGGAAGAGGGGCGAACCTGCATCAAGGCGCTACTCGAAGAGGGCAACACCGACGAGGGCTTCGACAGTGGATTCGACCTGCTGGGCAACGTGGGCTTCTATATGGCGGCCTGCCGCCGGCACGAACTCACAAACCCTGCGAACGAGCGTAAGTCCCCGCTCGTGGAGGCTTCGGCACTGGCGATGCAGCTCGGCGCGACGCTCGGTATGATCCCGCGTTTTTCGTCAGCTCACCTGGAAACCCACAATCGAGCAGAGGACGGAATTTACAAGAGCTTCACGTTCCTCGACGACGAGCGCACATTTATCAACTACAACACGCGCGCCGTGTTTGCCTACATCCGCGCGGCGGAGGCGCTGCTGCATACGTTGCCGCTCGGGGTGTCGCACTCCGTGACTTTCGATCTGCTCGTTGCGGCGCGGGACGCGCTGGAGGATGTCAGCCGCTTCAATGACGAACTGTTCGAGAAGCTCGATATCGACCGGTTCTTTTATTGCGTGCGGCCCTACTACAAACCGCACAAAGTCGGACTGCATGAGTACCGTGGGGCGAACGCCGGGGACTTCGCGGGTATAAACGTGATCGACCTGTTGCTCGGGCTGTGTCGCGCAGACGACCCATATTATTCGCAGCTGCTGGTCGACAAGTTCCTTTTTATGCGCCCCGAGGACCAGCTCGTATTGCGCGACTGCATGCGGCGCGAGAGCCTGCTCGACAGTTTTCTCGAAAGTCTGGACGCAAGCGGGGACACGCCCTGGTTCCGCAAGAACGCGGCGGTGTTCCTCGAAGTCTGCGCCGCCCATGGAGCGGCGGCGACACAGCACCATGAAAAGCTGGTGCACAAGTTCATTGAAAAACCGGCTGTCGACGCGGGGGTAAAGGAGCGCGAGGGGCTGACCGCGAGCGGCCCGCCATTACCGGTGCTCCTGAAGTCCCTGCGCAAGCTGGCGGACCTTCGCGCCGCCGCAGAGCGCGATGACATTCCGTCGCGGTATCGCGATATGGAGGAGCTCCGCGCGGCGTTGGGCTGAGACCGCTTCTAGGGAATGCGCTCTTCGAGTGCGTCGCAGATCGTCTGCAGTATCTTCAGCCGCGCGTAGTGTTTGCTATCGCCTTCGACAAGTATCCATGGCGCCGCCCGCGTGCTCGTAAACTGCACCATGTCGTGGGCTGCAATCTCGTAATGTTCCCACTGCTCCCGGTTCCGCCAGTCCTCGTCCGTGAGCTTCCAGTGCTTGTACGGTGACTCGGCGCGCTCCTCGAAGCGCTTTAGCTGTTCGTCCTTGGAAATATGCAGCCAGAACTTGAGTAACAGGATGCCCTGGTCGACGATCTGGCTTTCGAAGTCGTTGATCTCGCCGAACGCCCTGCGCCACTCGTCTTCGGTCGCAAAACCTTCGGTGCGCTCGACGAGGACCCGGCCGTACCAGCTTCGGTCGAACACGGACACGTTGCCGGCTTTCGGCAACTTGGACCAGAAACGCCAAAGGTAGTGGTGTGCGCGCTCGATATCCGTCGGTGCGGCGAACTGGTGGATGCGATACGTCCGCGCGTCGAGGCTCCAGACCGTCCGCCGGATAGCGCCACCCTTGCCGGCGGCGTCCGGTCCTTCGAAAACGAGCACCGTCGACTGGCCTTGCTCGTGCGCCTTGCGCCCGAGTTCACCCAGCTTCGCCTGGAGTTTTTTCTTCTTCTTCGGGTATTTAACGCCGGTAAAACGGACGGACAGGTCGAGGTTATCGAAGATCGTCAGCGGCTGGAGCGATTCCCCATGCCCGGGCCGCTGCGGTTCCGGCTTCGCGGGTGACGAGTTCGCCGGCGAATTTTCGTGAATAGCCAGATGCCGCTCGAGTTCTGCCCTGACGGTCTCGCCGACACGGATGTGCCGGTAATACGGATCCACCCCTTCCACGATCGTCCAGGGAGCAGCCGCGCGATTCGTGCGTGTGATGATCTTCTCGGCAGCAGCGATAAATTCGTCGTAGTTTTCGTGATTGCGCCAGTCCGAGTCCTTGACCTGGTAGCTCAGCATCGGGTCGGCCGAGAGCGCCTCCAGCCGCTCTTCCTGCGCGTCCCTGCTCAGGTGCATCCAGAATTTGAGAATCAGCGCGCCGTCGTCAGCCAGCGTGTTCTCGAAACGGATAATTTCCGCGAGCCGGTCGTCGAACTCCGCATCGTCGATCTCGCCGTAGACGCGCTGCAGCAGCGGGGCGGAGTAACGTCCGCTAAGGTAAACGCCCATGCGGCCTCTCGGCGGAAGGTCCCGCCAGGTTCGCCAGAAACGGGGTCTCGCCTTTTCCTCGTCGGATGGTGGCTGGTAGCCGATAGCGCGGATCCACCTCGGGTCCATCCATTTGTCCAGCATGTTCATCGTGGTGCCCTTGCCGGCACCGTCAACGCCGGCAAAGTCGATGATGATGGGAAACTGCGCCATCTCGAGCGCCTGGTACTGGAGCTTCAACAGGCTCGCGCGCAGCTCGAGTTCGCGTTTCTTGAATTCGGCTTTGGGGATGCTCTGCCCGAGTTCT
This sequence comes from Gammaproteobacteria bacterium, assembly GCA_009937505.1. Lineage (GTDB taxonomy): Bacteria > Pseudomonadota > Gammaproteobacteria > Steroidobacterales > Woeseiaceae > UBA1847. The sequence goes on along the minus strand of JAACFJ010000025.1, from coordinate 23,355 downwards.
GCGGTGTCAAACATGATCGTGACCCGCCGATTTCGATTTCAGTTTCATTGCATTTGGATTATATAGGTGGATGTACATTGAATGGGGAAAGAAGCTTGCCTGATTCCGGAAGGCGCGGGTCAGTTCTCGTGGCGCCGATGATGGACTGGACGGACCGGCACTGCCGCTATTTCCTGCGGCTGCTGAGTCCGGGCGCGATGCTGTATACCGAGATGGTGACGGCGGCGGCCATTCATCATGGCGACTATGCGGCACTACTCGAATTCGACGCGTCGCAACACCCGGTCGCACTGCAGATCGGCGGCAGCGATCCCGTGCTGATGGCCGAGGCGGCGCGCCGGGGCGCCGAATTCGCTACAAAGCGGACAGTTCGGCGCATGCCTCATGGCTCATCCGGAGGTAGTTGCCGAATGCCTGCGAGCGATGCGGTCGGAGGCTGAGGTCCCTGTAACCGTGAAGACGCGAATCGGCATCGACGACGAAGACAGTTACGAATTCCTGAAAGGATTCGTGGACATCCAGCGTGAGGCTGGCTGCCACAAATTCATCGTGCATGCGAGGGTCGCGATTCTCGAGGGTCTGAGTCCGAAAGAGAACCGCTCCGTGCCGCCGCTGAGGTATGAACGGGTCTTTCAGCTCAAGCAGGATCTGCCGGAGCTCGAGATCGTCCTCAACGGCGGGATCAAGACGGTGGAGCAGGTTGACGAGGTTCTGAAAAACGTCGACGGTGTAATGATCGGCCGGCAGGCCTATCACGATCCGTATTTTCTCGCGCACCTGGAGCAATACTTCAATCCTGGCTGGAGCCTGCCTGACCGTCATCGGGTGGTTTTGCAGATGATCCCCTACATTGAGGGCGAGTTGGCGCGGGGTGAACGTCTCGGCCGGATCACGCGCCATATGCTCGGCCTGTTCACCGGGCAACCCGGCGCACGCACCTGGAGGCGATACATCAGTGAGAACGCGTTCAAGGATGGTGCCGGGCCCGAAGTGCTGATCGACGCGCTCGATAAGATGCCGGTCGCCGCGTAACTCCGCTACAATAACCAACTTTTGCAACCTGCGAGCCTACTACTCCCAATGAGCGTCAAACCCAGGAAGAATCGACCCACGATGGCCGAGCAGGCCGATATCCACGAACTCTACGAAGAGTCGGTGCAGAACGTCGAAAATGAGGTCGAGTTCATGCAGACGACGTTCGAGCAACTACGCGGCCGCAAGGCCTATCTCTTCCGAGAGGACTTCTGTGGCACTGCTAGCGCCTGCTGTGAGTGGGTCAAGCAGGGCAGGGAGTTCCAGGCCATCGGCGTCGATATCGATCCGTCGGTGCTGGAGTGGGGACGAAAGAACAGGGCGGGTCGGCTGCCGGCGGAAGACCAGGCCCGAGTCAGCCTGATCGAGTCAAACGTGCTGGATGTCGAAACCCCGAAAGTTGATGCGTTGGCCGCTTTCAATTTCAGCTACTGGATCTTCGAGGAACGCGCGACGATGCTCCGTTACATGCGCTGCTGTTACGAGGCACTGAAAGACGACGGCGTACTTTTCATGGACATGTTCGGCGGCCCGGAATCGTTCGAGGAGACCAAGGAAAAGACCAAGTTGGACGGCTTCACGTACATCTGGGAGCAGGCCGAGTTTCATCCGGTGACCAACCACATGCAGTGCTACATCCACTTCAAGTTCCCGGATGGCTCGAAGATCAAACGGGCGTTCAGCTATTCGTGGCGGCTTTACACGGCGCCGGAGCTTCGCGACATGCTGCTGGAAGCGGGCTTTGCCGATGTGACGGTTTACTGGGAAGGCGAAGACGAGGACGGCGAGGGCAACGGCGAATTCACGCCCGAGGACAAGGGTGAAGCTGATCTTGCGTGGATCGCTTATATCGTTGCTGAAAAATAACTTGTATATTAAGCAGTTGTCGGTAACAGGCATAAACCGCTTTAAAGTCTGAGATGGCACAGGACCTGGAAGTTGCGATCCTCTTTGCTGATGTAGTCGGCAGCACTCAGCTGTACGACAAGTTCGGCGATACCAAGGCCAGCGAGACCGTTGCGCTGTGCCTCGACGTCATGAAAGACGCTACGCACAACTATAACGGCACCGTGATCAAGACGATTGGCGACGAGGTTATGTCAACCTTTGTGACCGTTGACGACGCCATGGGCGCCGCGGTCATGATGCAGTCTCGAATCTCGTCCGAGAGCCGCCAGGGCAGCCGTATTCCTGTTTCCATCCGGGTCGGCTGCCATTTCGGGCCGGTCGTGCAGGAGCAAAACGACATTTTTGGGGCCGCCGTGCATACGGCCAATCGCATGACGTCGCAGGCGAAGTCGCGGCAGATCGTCATTTCCGGCGAGACTGTCGAGAAGATGACCCCGAAACTTCAGGAGCAGACGCGACAGATAGACGTCGCAACCGTGCGCGGCAAAATGGACGAAGTTGCCCTTTACGAGTTGCTCTGGAATCCCGAAGAAGCGACGAGCATGCTCCCCACGATCGAGTGGGAAAACCGGGGCCGAAACGCGTCGCGGATGGTACTGACTGTCCGCGACCAGACGGTCGAGGTCAGCGACAAGCGCAAGAGCGTGAATATCGGCCGCGCAGATGACAACGACCTCGTGGTAAAGGGTAATCTCATCTCACGCATTCATGCCAAGGTCGAACTTCGCCGCGGCAAATTCATCCTCGTGGACCAGAGCACCAACGGCACTTTCCTGCAGAACGTGCAGGGTGAAGAGACCTTTATTCGCCGTGATTCCACTGAACTGAGAGACGAGGGCACGATAGGGCTCGGCCGTGCAGAGGAGCCGGGCGGCAACCTCGCGATTCACTTCAAAGCACTCGACTAGCAATTAGGGGACAGTGACTTTAAGTGCCAGGCGCTGCCGCCTGGCACTTAAAGTCACTGTCCCCTAATTGTTTAGCGGGGCCAGTCGATGGCGTCCAGCTCTGCCTTGATGCGTTTCTGTTCCTCGAGCAAGGCCCTCGGCGTGCGATCGCCGAAGGTCTCTAGATACTCGCCGATGGCCTCCATTTCCTCGGCCCAGGTCACCGGGTTGATCGTCGTCAGCTTGCGCATCGTCGTCTCGTCGATGTCGAGTTCCGACGTGTCAATATCCACGGCGTTGGGAAGGAAGCCGATCGGCGTCTCGCGGGCTTCGATGCGCCCTTCACAGCGATCGATGATCCAGCGCAGCACGCGCAGATTCTCGCCGAAACCGGGCCACATGAACTCGCCGTCTTCGTCCTGGCGGAACCAGTTGACGTGGAAAATCTTCGGCAACTTCTCGGTACGTTCGGAAAATGACAGCCAGTGCGACCAGTAGTCGGCGAAGTTGTAGCCGCAGAACGGCTTCATGGCCATCGGATCACGCCGCACGACACCCACTTCGCCGACCATCGCCGCCGTGGTCTCAGACGCGACGCCTGCACCGACGAATACGCCGTGCTGCCAGTCTTTCGCTTCGAAAACCAGCGGCGCGAGTTCCTTGCGCCGGCCGCCGAAGACGATCGCCGAGATCGGTACGCCCTCGGGCGCATCCATGAGCTTCGAGTAACTCGGGTTATTGGTTGCGGCGACCGTGAATCGGGAGTTCGGGTGTGCGGCCGGACCATTGCCGGCATCGTAATCGCGCCCCTGCCAGTCGTAAGCCGGCTCGCCGACCTTCTTGCCTTCCCACCACGGTTTGTTGTCGGCCGTGCGGCCCACGTTCGTGAAGATCGTGTTGTGGTGAATCATGTCGAACGCGTTCTTGTTGGTTTTTTCATTGGTGCCGGGCACAACGCCGAAATAGCCGGATTCCGGGTTGATGGCACGCAGAACACCCTCCTCGTCGAGGTGCAGCCAGGCGATATCGTCACCCAGCGTCCAGACTTTCCAGCCGGGCAGCGAGTGCGGCGGTATGAGCATGGCGAGATTGGTTTTGCCGCAGGCCGACGGGAAGGCGCAGGCGATGTAGTGCGTGTCGCCGTCCGGGCTCTCGATGCCCATGAGCAGCATGTGTTCGGCAAGCCAGCCCTCGGTACGTGCCTGGTGGCTGGCGATCCTGAGTGCGTGGCACTTCTTGCCGAGCAAGGCGTTGCCGCCGTAGCCCGAGCCGAAGCTCTGGATCGAGAGTTCGTCCGGAAAATGCACGATAAAGCGCCGTTCGGGATCGAGGTCACCGGTGGAGTGCAGCCCCTTTACGAAAGTGCCCTCGCGCTCGATCCTCGCGAGCGCGGCGCTGCCCATGCGCGTCATCATCTCCATGTTGATGACGACATACGGACTATCGGTAATCTCGACGCCGCAGCGGGAGTAGGGTGATTCGATCGGGCCCATGCAGTACGGGATCACGTACATCGTTCGCCCGCGCATCGCGCCCTCGAACAGCGCATCCATCTTCGCGTGCGCTTCGTCCGGGCTCATCCAGTTGTTGTTGGGTCCGGCGTCTTCCTTGTCCGGGGTGCAGACGAAGGTCAGGTGTTCGACGCGAGCAACATCATTGGGGTCCGAGAGATGCAGGTAGCAATTCGGATAGCCGTCGTCGTTCAGTTCGGACAGCGTCCCGGTCTCGATCATCTCGGCGATCAGGCGGTGGTACTCGGCGGCGTTGCCGCTGCACCAGTGAACGGAATCGGGCTGCGTGAGTGCAGCGACCTGGTCGACCCATTCTTTGAGGGCCGGGAGTTTGGTAGTCATCGTATCTAAGCCGGACTTAGGGGACTGAGGGGGCGGAATTATACCGGGAATGGACGCGATTGCAGCCTGTGATTTCCGAGGCTTGACGGGTCCCGAACTGCCACGTAAGGCCCGTTAAAGCGATACCCATGGCGGTGCGGAAGCGTGTAACCTGTCGTTTGTGACCAGCCTGCCTGAATTTTTCGGCGACGATAGTCCACTCAAGGAGTTGCTGCCGGGTTTCCAGCCCCGCGCTGGCCAGGTGTGGATGGCCGAGGCCGTGGCGGATGCCATTGCGACGTCTGACAAGCTCGTGATCGAGGCGGGCACGGGCACGGGGAAGACCTTCGCCTACCTGCTGCCCGCGCTGATGAGCAGCCGCAAGACCATCATCAGTACCGGCACCAAGGCACTGCAGGATCAGCTTTATCACCGGGATCTGCCGCTAATTGGCAAAGTGGTCGGCCGGCCCGTCACTACGGCGCTACTGAAAGGCCGCGCGAACTACCTTTGCCTGCACCGGCTCGACCAGCTCGACGATGTTGCACCGTCCCTGGCCGGCGACTGCACGGAGGTTCGCGAGTGGCGTCACCACACCGACAGCGGCGACCGCGCCGAGTTAACGGCCGTGGCGGAGGATTCGGCGATCTGGCCGCTCGTGACGTCGACCAGCGACAACTGCCTCGGCCAGCACTGTCCCCAGTACTCGGAGTGCCATGTCGTTAAAGCGAGGCGACGGGCGCAGGAGGCGGACCTCGTCGTCGTCAACCATCACCTCCTGCTCGCGGATCTCGCGATGAAAGAGAGTGGCTTCGTCGAGTTCCTGCCCGACGCGGAGGCAGTCATCCTCGACGAGGCCCACCAGGTTCCCGACCTGGCGGTGCAGTTCTTCGGCGTTGCCGTCGGCAGCCGCGAACTGCAGCGCGCCGTGGACGACGTGCGCGTGGCGACGCTACCGTTCGGGGAGCCCGAGCTGCAGCGGCGCGTAGACCGGCTGGAAACCGCCGTAAAGGCGCTGCGCCTCGCCGCGCCCCGGCAAGAGGGCAGGCATCAACTGGACGAGCTGATGCCCGACATGCGTGAAGCCTTCGACGGGCTGGCGGTCACGCTCGGCGACGTCGTGCGAGGGCTCGAGGTGCTCAGCGATGGTTCGGCCGACATCGCCAAGCTGCACGAGCAGCTGCTCGGCATCGGCGAGCGGCTCGCCCTGCTGGCAAGCGCGGACAGCTGGGACGGACTGCGTTGGCTCGAGGTCAATCCGCGCAGCATTCGCATGAACCTGACGCCGCTGGATGTGTCGTCAACGCTGTCCGGGCTAATCGGCAACGGCCACCAGGCCTGGATATTCACGTCGGCGACGCTGGCGATCGGCGACGACTTTTCGCATTTCACGTCGAGAATGGGGTTGGGTAACGTTACCGGCCTGACGTTTCCGAGCCCCTACGCGCTGGCCGACAACGGCCTGGTCTATCTCCCGCCAGGACTGCCACAGCCGTCCGACCCCGGCCACACGGATGCGGTGATGGAGGCTGTCACGCCGTTGCTGAAGTTGACTCGGGGCGGGCTGTTCTGTTTGTTCACGAGCCACCGCGCGCTGAACGCGGCAAAGAAGTGGTTTCGCTCACACAGAACCCGGCTCGCCGGCCGCAAGCTGCTCGTGCAGGGTGCGGCGCCGCGCGACGACCTGCTGCGTCGCTTCCGCGATACCGGCAATGCCGTACTGCTCGGTACGGGCAGTTTCTGGGAAGGCGTCGACGTCCGTGGCAGCGCCCTGACCGTCGTCGCGATCGACAAACTGCCGTTCGCATCCCCGGCGGATCCCCTGATGATGGCGCGCCTGGAATTCATCCGCCGCGAGGGCGGCAACGGGTTCGCCGGGCACCAGCTGCCGCAGGCGGCGCTGGCGATGAAACAGGGCGCGGGCCGCTTGCTACGCGGTGAAAACGACTACGGCGTCATCGTATTGTGCGACCCGCGTATCACCTCGCGAAATTACGGCAAGACGTTTCTCGATATCCTCGAGCCGATGGGGACGACCGCTGATATCAAGGACGTCGAGCGTTTTTTCGAACGTCACGAACGATCGGGGGCTGTCGCGTGAACCTGCTGGCGCTCGATACCTCGTCGCTCGCGTGCTCGGTGGCGTTGCAGCTTGAAAACAGGGTGATTTGCCGTCACGAGGAGCAGGCCCGCGAGCACACGCGCCTGCTCGTGCCGATGATCAACGAGGTCCTGGCGGAAGGTGGCGTATCGTCCGCCGATCTCGACGCGGTCGTGCTTGGCAACGGGCCCGGTTCGTTCATCGGTATGCGGATTGCGACGTCCGTTGCCCAGGGGCTCGCTCACGGCGCCGGTATCAAGATAGTACCCGTGTCGTCGATGCTCGGCGTCGCAGCACAGGTTGCGGAAACCGAAGATGCCGGGGCCGTCGCCGTCTGCCAGGACGCGCATATGGACGAGGTCTACCTCGGTCTGTACGCGGCGGGCAGCGACGGGGTGCCGGAGTTACTGGGCGCCGAACGCCTGCACGACCAATCCATAATCAGTGAACTGCAACTGGAGCCCGGGCGCTTCACGGCGGCGGGCTTCGGCTGGCAGCGGTATCCGCGGCTTCTCGAAACGAACAGGGCGCTTCTCGCGTCTGTCAGCGCCGTCAGTCATCCCGCCGCTCGATACCTGCTGGCAACCGGCGCAGCACTCGCCGAAACCGGTGCCGCGGTCGATCCGCAGGCCGTGGTTCCCGCCTACCTTCGGCAAACCGTCGCGAAACCCGCGAGACCGCCGGGTCCGTAACAGTTCTGTAATATAGTGCTGCTGTAATGCGTCGCGAACGGGCTATAGATTGCCTGGACAGGCGTGTGTAGCGGGAACAGACGATGGCAGCTGGCAAGATATTGATTGTCGAAGATGAGGCGCCAATCCGGGAAATGATCGTATTCCACCTGGTAAGAGCCGGGTTCGAGACCCTGGAAGCCGGTGACTGCCGCAGCGCGCGGCAATTGCTGGCAGACGAGCGTCCGGACCTGGCGCTGATCGACTGGATGCTGCCTGACATGAGCGGGCTCGAATTGACGCGTACGTTGAAGCGCGAACAGGGCAATGAAGATCTGGGGATCATCATGCTTACTGCGCGCGCCGACGAATACGACAAGGTTGCCGGTCTCGAGGGCGGCGCAGACGACTATGTCACCAAGCCTTTCGCGCCACGTGAGCTGATCGCACGCATACAGGCGGTATTGCGGCGCTCGCAGTCCGCGAATGGCGAGGTATTGCAGGCCGGCGTGCTCGAGCTGGATGCAGCCGGACACCGGGTGGTGGCCGGCGGCTCCGAGATCCGGCTCGGCCCCACCGAATATCGCCTGCTACGGTTTCTTATGACGCATCCCGATCGCGCTTACAGTCGCACCCAGTTGCTCGATCGCGTATGGGGCGCCAACGTGTACGTGGAAGAACGAACCGTCGACGTTCACGTCCGCAGGCTGCGCAAGGCACTTGCGGAGCAGGGTGCCGATGCTTACATCCAGACGGTTCGCGGCACCGGTTATCGTTTCTCGGTGCGCGATTCCTGAGCCGGATATGCCAGGATCATCCCGAAAATTTGTCCTCGGTATTGCCGGCATCCTTTTAGCCGGTGGCCTGATCGGCTGGGTATACGATCACGCGGTCTGGGGACTGCTGGTGGTGGCGCTGATAATCCTCGTGTGGCAGACCCGGCAGCTGCTCAGTTTCAATCGTGCGGTGCATACCCGCGATTTCGCGCAATTCCGGTACGGCGAGGGCATCTGGCAGCAGATGTTCTCCCGATACAATTACGAACACGAACGCGCGCTTCGGGCCAAGCAAGAGTACCGGCGTCTGCTCAAGGAGATCCGCCGCTCGACGGACGCGATGCCCGACGGCGCGGTCATCCTCGACGAGGACAACCAGATCGTCATGTGCAACAAGGCGGCGAAACACCTGGGTGGCCTGAAGCGCAAGAAGGATCGTGGTCAAAGGGTGGACAATATCCTGCGCGATCCGAAACTGACTGAGCTATTACGGTCGAATGCGTTCGCTCGGGAAATCGAGATTCCGTCGCCGGTAAAGGATGAGGCCTGGCTGAACTGCCGGGTAGTGCCGTATGGAGCAAACCAGAAGCTTTTGTTTCTCAGGGATATTACGGAGCGAATTCGACTGACCAGAATGCGCCGCGACTTCGTTGCGAATGCCTCACACGAACTTCGCTCGCCGTTGACGGTAATCGGCGGTTACCTGGAAAGTCTCTCGGAAGACCCCGGTCTAGAAAAAGACTGGGGGCAACCGATACGCCGGATGCAGCAGCAGGCGCGACGGATGAATTCAGTCGTGAGTGAATTGCTGGAACTTTCGCGCCTCGAAAGTGCCGGTCCGGCGAGCAAAGACGAAGCGGTCGACGTCAGAGGGTTACTCTCCGCGGCCAGGAAATCCTGCGCCGGCCAGGAAGATGTCGCTGAAATCGAGGTCGTATCGGAGACCAACGCCCAGCTATTGGCAGCCGGCAACGAGATCGAATCGGTGATTTCCAACCTGTTGTCGAATGCGGTACGGCATACGCCAGCAGATGGACACATCACGCTAGCCTGGAGCGTCGACAAAAAAGGTGCCGAAATCGTCGTGACGGATACCGGCGAGGGTATCCCCGCCGAGCAGATTCCGCGCCTGACGGAACGTTTCTTCCGTGTGCAGCGCGGGCGTGCCCGCGATGACGGCGGCGTCGGCCTGGGCCTTGCGATCGTCAAGCACGTCCTCAGCCGGCACGATGCGGAGCTTTCGGTGACGAGTGACCTCGGCAAGGGCAGTGAGTTCCACTGCCGCTTCCCGGCAGAGCGCATAGTGCTCGAGCCGCCGGTACCGATCGTTAGCGGCGGGAAGTGCGGCTGATACCAGCGGGCGTCGCGCAGCGACGCAACCCCACCAATACACCCTGTATATGGAAACGGCGCGCTCGCGTGTACGCTGCTCTTGCGCCATCGGCCACATCGTGCGAGGTGGATGCCGAGAAGGTGACGGTTTCGTAACATTTCTGTAAAGAATCCGCGTCAGAATTCCCGACCAGCAGCCGTACGCAAACACTGTCGCACGCTGCCTGAACGATAGACAGCAAGTCGCGTTGGATTCGCATGTCGCTCAGGAAATTGCCTGGAGTAGTAAATGAAAAGACTATTAATTCCGACCCTGGCCATTGGTCTGCTGGTCTCTCCTGTCACATTTGGCGCCGTCAGTGAGGCGGAGATCGAAGAGCTGCGCAAGCAACTCACATTAGTGTCGCAACGCCTGGAAGAACTTGCCGCCGAAAATGCGGAGCTCCGTCGGGCGCAGAGTGAATCTGCGACGGCCATCGCCGACGTTCAGACCACCGTAGCCGAGGCTGCCTCGGTTAAGGCGCCTGCAGCGAGTGACAGCTGGTCGGACCGGGTCAGCCTGGATGGCGATTTTCGCTACCGCTACGAGAGGATCGATGCCGAGGGCACCGATACGCGCCGGCGCAACCGGATTCGTGCGCGGGTGAATGTCCGAGCCGACCTGTCAGACGACGTCGAAGTAGGCTTCGGGCTTGCGACCGGTGGCGACGATCCCGTTTCGACCAACCAGACGCTGGGAGGCGGTGGTTCGTCGAAAGGCGTGGCACTGAATCTGGCGTATGCCGACTGGGAGATCATGGATGGCCTGCATCTTGTCGGCGGAAAGTTCAAGAATCCTCTGTATCGCGCGGGCAAACAGGGATTGATGTGGGACGGCGACTGGACCCCGGAAGGCATCGCGATGCGATTCAAACGCGACTGGTACTTCGTCAACGCCGTCGGTACGTTCCTCGAGAGCGACAGCAGTAGAGGCAATGATGCATTGAGCTGGGGGGCGCAGTTCGGTGCAACCGGCGAATTTGCCGGCGCCCGACTGACGGGCGGGGTGGCTTACTACTCGATACCGACCCAGGGTGACATCACGACCTTCGGAGATCCCTCGGTTCCGGGAGACTACTTCGGCAACACGGCCGTGCAGGCCGACGGTCAGCCCTGCGGCACCGTCCCTGGTGAAGACTGCGTGTACCTCTATGACTACCTGCTCACGCAGGTCTTTGCGGAAGCCGCCTTCGAGCTGGGCGGATGGCCGACGGTGGTGTTCGCCGACTTCGTCAACAATAGCGACGCAGCGGACAACGATACGGGCTGGACGCTCGGCACGCGCCTGGGCCAGGCCAAGAACAGGGGTCAGTGGCAGTTCTCCTACCTTTACGCCGACAAGGAAGCCGACGCCACACTGGGCCTGTTGACGGACTCCGATTTTGCCGGCGGAGGTACCGACAACAACGGCCATTTCTTCAAGGTCGACTATGGCATGAGCAAGAACTGGACGATCGGTGCGCAGTACTTCATCAGCGAGACCGATGTCAGCTCGGGCAACAAGCGTGACTACAATCGCCTGATGGTCGATGCGCAATGGAAATGGAAGTAAGACCACGGCCATTGTTTCGGCCAGGACCTTGACGTAACGTTCGATTTACAGTGACATAGAGATCGCTCAGGCACGCGTGGATACTTCATGGAAGCTTCCAATTTTACCGACCACATCTCGCGGCGATTCAACAAGGACATCGAGGACCTGCGTAACACCGTCCTCAGTATGGGTGGCCTGGTGGAGACGCAGCTTTCGCGAGCGATTGCGGCTATCGTCAGCGGCGACAGCGAGCTCGGTCTGAAGGTCGCGAACGATGATTACAAGGTCAACAACCTCGAGGTCGAGATCGACGAGGAGTGCAGCCGTATCCTCGCGACGCGTGCTCCCACGGCGGGCGATCTGCGGCTTATCGTCGCAATCATCAAGACGATAACCGACCTCGAGCGCATCGGTGACGAAGCCGAGAAGATCGGTTTTCTTGCATCGAAGCTTGCCGGCATGGACCGCCCGGCGGATTCGTATCGCGAACTCAAGAACCTGGGTAGTCACGTGTCGCACATGTTACGCGACGCCATGAATGCGTTTGCGCGTCTCGACGTGGCAGAGGCGCTGGAGGTCGTGAGAGAAGACGAACTCGTCGACGAGGAATATGAGGCGATCACGCGGCAATGCATCACCTTCATGATGGAAGATCCGCGCAGCATCAAGCGTGTGATGAACGTTACCTGGGCGGCGCGCTCGCTCGAGCGCATCGGCGATCACGCGAAAAACATCTGCGAGTACGTCATCTACATGGTGGAGGGCAGGGATGTCCGCCACACCGACCTCACCGAAAACGTTGTCGAGGAGTAACAGCGGATGACCCTCGACAGGCTGCCGTCACGGCGCGCACTCAATTTCCTGGGCTTCGCGGTCTGTTGCGGGCTCATGGGCTTTGCACTGTTCGCACAGCACGTGTTGTTGCTCGATCCGTGCCCGTTGTGCGTATTCCAGCGTGTCGCCGTCATCTCCATCGGCATCATTTTTCTCATCGCGGCGCTGCACAATCCGTCGGGAGCCGGGCGTATCGTCTACAGCGTGTTGCTGGGTGTGGCAGCCATTGCCGGCGGGATCGTTGCGGGCCGGCATGCCTGGCTGCAGCAGCTGCCGCCGGACAAGGTGCCGTCCTGCGGTCCGGGCCTCGATTACATGCTCGAGACCCTGCCGTTCACCGACGTGCTGAGTACGGTATTCACTGGCTCCGGGGAGTGTGCCGAGATCGTATGGCAGTTTCTCGGCCTGTCCATGCCTGCCTGGGTCCTGGTCTGGATGGCCGGGATCGGCATTGGCGGCATCTGGAATAACCTCAGGCGCGGCTAGCGCCGCCCAGCAACAGCTCCAGGATGCGCTGATACATCGACGTCAGCGCACCGACGTCGCCCATTCTTACGTGTTCGTCGATCTTGTGGATCGACGCGCTGACCGGCCCGAGCTCGACCACGTCGGCGCCGGCCGGCGATATGAATCGCCCGTCCGAAGTACCACCACCGGTCGAGAGTTCGGGAGCACGGCCGGTGTGTTCTTCGACTGCCTGGCTGACGGCGTCGATCAGGCGCCCGGGCTCGGTAAGAAAGGGTTCGCCGGAGAGATGCCAGCGGAGTTCGTAGTCCATCTCATGGGCGTCGAGGATCGCATGCACCCGCTCCTTCAGCCTGTGGTGATCCCACACGGTCGAATAACGGAAGTTGAACCGTGCGGATAGCTGCGCCGGCGTAACGTTAGGGGCGCCCACGCCGCTCTGGATGTTAACCACCTGGAAGCTCGTGGGCGGAAAAAACTCGTTGCCCTCGTCCCAGACGATGCCGTGCAGTTCGGCCAGTACAGGCGAGAAGCGGCGAATCGGGTTGTCCGCGAGATGCGGATACGCGACGTGACCCTGGACCCCGCGTACTTCGAGCATCCCGCTCAGGGACCCCCTCCGGCCGATGCGAACGACGTCGCCCAGCTCTGTGTGGCTCGAAGGCTCGCCGATGACGCACCAGTCGATTTTTTCGCCCCGGCCCGTCAGAGCCTCCATCACCTTCAGGGTGCCGTCTCGCGCGCGGCCTTCCTCGTCGCTGGTGATCAGGAAAGCGATGCTTCCCGCGTGGTCGGGATATTCGGCAAGGAATCTCTCGACAGCCACGAGCATGGCAGCAAGTCCGCTCTTCATGTCGGCGGAGCCGCGACCGTAGACGTGTTCGCCACGGATGTCGGGCTCGAACGGATCCGACTTCCAGTCTCCGGTATCGCCCGGCGGCACGACGTCCGTGTGCCCCGCAAAGCAAAATATCGGGGATGCCGTGCCGCGCCGTGCCCAGAGGTTCGTTACGTCCCCGAATACCATCGTTTCGCAGTCGAATCCGAGTTTCGCCAGCCGCGATGCGAAGAGGTCCTGGCAACCGGCGTCATCGGGCGTTATCGAGCGTCGCCGAATGAGGTCGAACAGGAGACTTAGTACGGGATCTTGCAAGCGGTCTGCCCCAGAACTTGATAACAAATCAAGAAACTATTCGTAGTAAATTGAAAAATATAGATAAACCGGGATTTTTTCTGCGCATAGTGTAGCTTGTTGCGCAGGTCGTTTTGCAACAATTCGGTAACAATTCGCCGCTAAGCTTTGCGCCAACACGCCCAATAACCCTGAGGATTGATTGTGGCAAAGAAAAGCACAGCAAAGCTACTGCTGGCAAGCGCACTGATTTCATTGACGATCGGCGGTACGGCCGCCGCGCAATCCGGGCGCGACTACGTCTACGTTGTCGGCTCGTCCACGGTATACCCGTTTTCGACGGTTGTAGCGGAACGCTTCGGTCGCGGTTCCGAATTTAAAACGCCGAAAGTGGAGTCGACCGGCTCTGGCGGTGGACTGAAGCTGTTTTGCGACGGTGTGGGCGTCGACTATCCCGACGTCACGAATTCATCGCGCGCGATCAAGCAGTCGGAGGTCGACACCTGCGCGGTGAACGGCATAACGGATATCGTGGAAGTCAGGATCGGCTATGACGGCATCGTACTCGCGAATGCGCTTGGCGCGCCTGCGGTTTCCCTGACGCGGGCAGACCTGTTTCGTGCGCTCGCCAAGGCAGTACCCGGTGATGCCGAAGGCGAGCTGATCGAGAATCCCTACAGGACCTGGGCCGATGTCAATGCGGCATTGCCGGCCACCCGGATCGAGGTGCTCGGACCGCCGCCAACGTCCGGTACGCGTGATGCGTTCGTCGAACTCGCGATGGAAGGGGGCTGCAAGACGGTCCCGTGGATCAAGGCGCTGAAGAGTTCCGACAAGAACCGCTACAAGGAGATTTGCCATACCATTCGCGAAGACGGTGCTTTCGTGGAAGCGGGCGAGAACGACAACCTGATCGTGCAGAAGCTCGAAGCCAATCCCGATGCCTTCGGAATTTTCGGATTCAGTTTTCTGGATCAGAACGGCGAAAAAGTGAAGGGCGCTGAGATCGACGGCGTGGAACCGACGTTCGACGCGATTGCGGACGGCAGCTACCCGGTGTCGCGGCCGCTATATTTCTACGTCAAGAAAGCACATGTGGATGTCATTCCCGGGCTGCGCGGTTTTTTGCGGGAGTTTACGAGTGAACGCGCCTGGGGCGAGGAGGGCTACCTCTCGGACCGCGGCCTGATCCCGATGTCCGAAGACGAGCGCAGCAAGGTCGCCGCGGACGTCAGGGAATTGAAACCCCTTACGCTCGCCAGTGAGTAACACCAAGCCTGGTTTTTGTACAAGTCGGCGGCTCGGACAGGGCCGCCGCATTATTTGTTAAAGGACGAGAGTACCGGCGCCGATGCAGAACCTGACGCTCATATTGGTGCTTGCTGCAATGGCCGGCGGCGCCTTCTATATGGGGCGACGCCGCTCGTTCGCGGTAGTCGGCGGGCCGGCCCACAGTGCACAACTGCATTCCCTGCCGGGTTACTACGGCTATTTCACACTGATCTGGTGCCTGTTGCCGGCGCTCGGTTTGTTCCTGCTCTGGGTGCTTCTCGAGCCGAAGGTGATAGTCGCACTGATCGTAGAGAGTCTGCCCGACGCGCAAAGAACGATGTCGGCGGGCGAACTCAACCTGCTCGTCAACAATATCCAGAACCTGGCGGCCGGCGACGCGATCAGCGGCGAGATCGATACGGTTATGCGCGATGCTGCCGATCGCTTCAATGAATACGTTGCGGCGAGCCGCCAAATGCTTGCGATGCTGACGCTGGGTCTTGCCGGCCTCGGCGGAGCGATCGCCCTGCGGCGCATTCGCCCCGAGTTTCGTGCCCGTAACCGGGTAGAGCAGGTTGTTCTGTATCTGCTAATCGCCGCTTCCAGTATCGCGATTCTCACCACGATCGGTATCGTGTTGTCGGTCCTGTTCGAGGCGATCCGCTTTTTTCGCGAAGTCTCGGTGACAGAATTTCTGTTCGGCCTTACCTGGAGTCCGCAGACCGCCATCCGGGCGGACCAGGTCGGCTCGTCGGGCAGTTTCGGCGCAGTGCCCCTGTTCGCCGGTACACTTCTCATCACCGCAATCGCGATGGTCGTCGCAGTGCCCGTCGGCCTGATGACCGCAATCTATCTCGCCGAGTACTCGTCCTCCCGGATACGCGCTGTCGCCAAACCATTACTGGAACTACTCGCGGGCATCCCGACCGTCGTCTACGGTTTTTTTGCGGCGCTGACGGTCGCGCCGTGGGTACGCACCGCCGGCGAGTCCATAGGCCTGCAGGTCGCGTCGGAGAGCGCACTTGCGGCCGGGTTGGTGATGGGCATCATGATCATCCCGCTGGTTTCTTCGCTGTCCGACGATGCCATTCATGCCGTTCCCACAGCGATGCGCGATGGCGCGCTGGGGCTCGGTTCCACGCGTTCAGAGACGATGATCAAGGTGATCCTGCCGGCGGCACTGCCCGGGATTGTTGGCGGCATACTGCTCGCCGTTTCGCGTGCAATTGGCGAAACCATGATCGTGGTAATGGCCGCGGGCCTGGCGGCGAACCTCACCGCGAATCCATTCGAGGCCGTTACGACGGTTACAGTGCAGATCGTAACGTTGCTCGTGGGCGACCAGGAGTTCGACAGCGCGAAGACGCTGGCGGCTTTCGCGCTCGGTCTCATGCTTTTTGTCGTAACGCTGTGTCTGAACGTTCTTGGTCTTACCTTTGTTCGCAAGTATCGGGAACAGTACGAGTGAGAGCCAGTCGGAAGAATTCGAGGGAGATCGTAGAGGCGGGCCTTGCACGCCGGCGCCGCAAAGAGGCGGCGTTCCGTGCATCCGGAATGCTCGCGACCGCGGTGGGAGTGATTTTCCTGGGCGTCTTTTTTGCAACCCTGGTCATGCAGGGGGCGTCCGCATTCAAACAGACATTCATCAAGCTCGACGTGGAGATGTCGGCAAGCGTACTTGCTCCCGACGGCAAACTCGACCTGGCCTATGCCGACTTCGACGGGCTGGTCCGGAATGCGCTCCGCAAGGAATTCCCTGATGTATCCGGCCGCAGTGAGCGACGTGAACTGTACCGTCTCGTGAGCATCGCGGCGGGCTATCAGCTGCGCGACATGGTGGCGGCCGATCCGTCGCTGCTCGGGTCCACTTCCACGATCTGGGTGCCCGCATCGTCGAACGTGGACATGCTCATCAAGGGCAACATCGATCCGGAGATCGACGAATCGCTGCGCCCGATCAACGACGCCCAGGTGGCCTGGGTAGAGTCACTGCAAGAAAACGACCGCCTCGAAACCCGGTTCAATACGGCCCTGTTTACCAACGGCGATTCGCGAGAGCCCGAACTGGCCGGTATCAGGGGTGCGCTGATGGGCTCGTTCTACATGCTTATCGTCACGGTAGCACTGGCATTTCCGATCGGCGTCGCCGCGGCGATCTATCTCGAGGAATTTGCGCCGCGAAGCCGGTGGTCAGACCTCATCGAGGTCAACATCAACAACCTCGCGGCCGTCCCATCGATCGTATTCGGCCTTCTCGGGCTCGCGGTGTTCATTAACTGGATGGCGTTGCCGCGTTCTGCGCCGCTGGTCGGCGGACTGGTTCTCTCGCTGCTGACGTTGCCGGTGATCATCATTGCCTCGCGCGCGGCGATACAGTCGGTGCCCCCGTCGATACGGGAAGCCGCGCTCGGCCTGGGGGCGTCGAAAATGCAGGTCGTCTTTCACCACGTGATGCCCCTGGCGCTACCGGGCATGCTGACCGGAACCATCATCGGTATGAGCCGGGCGCTGGGGGAATCGGCGCCGTTGCTGATGATCGGCATGGTCGCATTCATCGTCGACGTGCCCGGTGGATTCACGGATCCGGCGACGGCGCTGCCCGTTCAGGTGTACCTGTGGGCCGACAGCCCCGAGCGGGCGTTTGCGGAGAGGACTTCAGCAGCAATCATCGTGTTACTGGGCTTTCTGCTGATCATGAACCTGGCTGCCGTAATCATCCGGAAACGAATGGAACGCAAATGGTAGGCGGGGCATTTGAGCTCGAAAGGGGCCTGTATGAGAATGGCTGGCATGACTGAGACCAAGATCACCGAGGAAAAGGCGATGCCCGAAGCCGGGCCGGTCGAGCCTGCCGGCGAGTTCGCAGCGCAGAAGCCGAATGGTGCGGCGGCGCGCAAGGTCGTCGATCGCGTTACCGAATTCGGCGAAGAAACCGTCGGTGAGGTCCGTTGCGAAAATCCGTTCGTCATCAGCGAGAACGTAAACGTCTATTACGGTGACAATCACGCGATCCGGGACGTAACGCTCGAAATCGGCAGGAGCGAAGTCATTGCGCTCATCGGTCCGTCGGGCTGCGGCAAGTCGACCTACCTGCGCTGCCTCAATCGCATGAATGACTCGATCGAATCGGCCCGCGTCACCGGGACCATCACGCTCGACGGTCGGGACATCTACAGCAGCGACCTGGATCCTGTTGCGCTACGCGCGCGAGTCGGTATGGTTTTCCAGAAGCCCAACCCCTTCCCGAAAAGCATCTACGACAACGTCGCATACGGGCCGCGCATCCACGGCCTGGCTGCGGACCGCGCGGAACTCGACGATATCGTTCACACGAGCCTCGATCGGGCCGGCTTGCTGAAGGAAGTGAAGGACCGTATGGATGAGCCGGGAACGGGTTTGTCGGGGGGGCAGCAGCAGCGACTGTGCATCGCCCGGACCATTGCCGTTAATCCGGAAGTGATCCTCATGGATGAGCCGTGCTCTGCGCTCGATCCCATCGCCACGGCACGCATCGAGGACCTGATCGACGAGTTGTCGGAGGATTACACGATCGTCATCGTCACGCATTCGATGCAGCAGGCGGCGCGCGTGTCGAGGCGTGTCGCCTATTTTCACCTGGGGCGTCTGGTAGAGGTGGACGAGACGGACAAGATCTTCACCAACCCGCAGCACAAGCTGACCGAGGACTACATTACGGGCCGCATCGGCTAAGGAATAAGCGGTTCGTCAGGCAGTCTTTTCGAGAAAGTCGGTAAACCGCTTTTCAGAGAACCCGACCGCAAAGAAAGAGGGGTGTTCGAGCACCGGCCGTTTCACCAGGGTGGGTCGATCCAGCATCGCCGCAAACGCTCTGTCTTTTGTCATGTCGCTGCGATCGGCCTCGGGAATCCTGCGCCAGGTGAGGCTCTTCCTGTTGAGCAGGCGTTCCCAGTCGATCCGTGCCGACCAGCGCTCCAGCATCTGTATGTCGAGACCGTCCTCGCGCAGGTCGTGAAACCGGAACTCGATGTTCCTGTCCTCGAGAAACTTCCTGGCTCGCCGGCAGGTATCACAGCTCTTGATGCCGTAAACGGTCAGCATTGAATCGTCCTTCTTATTGTTCGCTTCCCAGCAGCTCGTTTTCCGCGCTTCTCAGCAGTTCGTTCAATCCCGTCTTGGCGCGGGTCTTCGCGTCGACGTGCTTGACGATTACCGCGCAATACAGCGAGTACTTGCCGTCTTTCGACGGCAGGTTGCCGGGAACCACGACGGAGCCCGAGGGTACCCGCCCGAACATGGTCTCGCCGGTTTCGCGATCGTAGATGCGCGTGCTTTGCCCGATATAGACCCCCATGGAGAGCACCGAGCCTTTCTCGACGATCACCCCTTCGACGACTTCCGAACGTGCGCCGATGAAACAGTCGTCCTCGATGATGGTCGGACCCGCCTGCACCGGCTCCAGCACGCCGCCGATCCCGACGCCGCCGGACAGGTGCACATTCTTGCCAATCTGGGCGCAGCTGCCGACGGTCGCCCAGGTGTCCACCATGGTGCCGCTGTCGATGTTTGCACCGATGTTCACGTAGCTCGGCATCAGCACGACGTCGGGTGCGACATAGGCCCCGCGCCGCACGATGGCGTCCGGGACGACGCGCACGCCATCGGCGGCAAATTGCTGTTCGTCGTAATTCGCGTACTTGAGCGGCACCTTGTCGTAGAAACGGGAATGACCGCCCTTGATCACCTCGTTGTTCTTCAGGCGGAACGACAGCAGCACCGCCTTCTTCAGCCATTGGTGCACGTGCCAGTCGCCATCGATTTTCTCGGCGACCCGGGCCTCGCCCGAGTCGAGCATGGTGATTGCCGTGTCCACCGCGTGCGACAACTCGTTGCGTGCGCTGTCGCTGTCCGATTTGCCGCCTCGCTCGAAGCCGCGTTCGACAATGTCAATGAGTTCCGTCATACGGGTATCCGTTTTCCCAAAGCCTAGTTGGTAGCGCCGTCTTCGTCGATCGCGCTGATCAAAGCGTCACGCAAGCGCGATTTTGCCTCTTCTTCGAGCGGATTGCCCGACTCATCGCTGATATAGAAGACGTCCTCGGCACGCTCGCCGATCGTCATGACTTTCGCGGCATCGATGTCGACGCCTTCATCGACGAATACCTTGCCGACCTTGCTGAGCAGGCCCGGGCGGTCGGCTGCATCCAGCTCCATGACGGTAAGGCCGCGCGTCGTCTCGGGGCTGAATTCGACTTTGGTCTTCGTCGTGAACATCCTCGCCTGCCGCGGCCGCACGCGAGTCACCTTGGCGACGTCGTCGTCGCTGGCAGTAAGCACCCGCGTCAGCGAGCGGCGGATCTTGGTCATCCGGGACCCGTCGATATCCATGCGCTTGTCGAGTTCCATGAAGATGAATGAGTCGAGGCTGTACTGGTTTTCCAGCGGCACGACTCTCGCGTCGATGATCGTCATGCCGAGCTCGTCGAGCACGGCAGTCGCGTGAGCAAACGTGTGCTTCCTGCGCAGCGTATACAGTACGGCTTCGACGCGATCATCGCCGGCCTGCTTGCGCACGTCGACGAGCCCGATTTCCGATTCGGTGTCGGAGTCCGCCAGCCATTCGGTATGCCAGGCGATCTCGTTGCTGCGATGGCGCAGGAAGTAGCGATCGTTCATCAGCTGCCAGACCGCATCGATGCGGTCGTCGCTGATGTCGCTCTCGCGCAGTAATTCGCGCGCCTCGGCCTGCTTTTCAAAGATCAACTCGTCGGCGTCGATCGGGTTCTCCAGGCCATGCCGCAGCGCGCGTGAAGTCAGTTCGTACAGGTCGCGGAACAGCGATGCCTTCCAGGAATTCCAGAGTTTCGGATTGGTGCCGCGGATATCGGCCACGGTCAGCAAATAAAGGTTGTCGAGGTGCAGCTGGTCGCCGACCTGGGCGGCGAACTCGTTGATCACGTCTGGATCGCCGATATCCTGCTTCTGCGCCGTCGTCGACAGGGCCAGGTGATTCAGCACCAGCCAGGCCACGGTTCGGGCCTCGTACCTGCTCATGCCGTGTTCGAGGCAAAACGCCTCGGCGTCCACGGCGCCGAGTTCTGAATGATCGCCGCCGCGGCCCTTTGCAATATCGTGAAACAGGCCTGACAGGTAGGCGATTTCGGGCTTTTCCAGCGACTGCATGATGCGGCTGCAGTGCGGGAACTCGTGATCGTAGCGGGTGAGGGCGAAACGCCGCAGGTTGCTGACCACGAACAGCGTGTGTTCGTCGACGGTGTAGGCGTGGAACAGGTCGTACTGCATACGGCCCACGATTCGTCCGAACGCCGGGATGTACAGCCCGAGCACGCCGTACAGGTTCATGCGGCGGAGTTCGTGGGTTACGCCTGCCGGCGCGCGCAGGATCGACAGGAACAGCCGGTGGTTGCGCGGATTCTGGCGGAACTCCTCATCGATCAGGTGCAGGTTGCGCCTGATGAGGCCGACCGTGTAAGCGCTGACGCCGCGGATCTCGGCGTGCTGCTGCAGGAGCAGGAACAACTCCAGCAACGCCGACGGGTCGTCATGGAAGACGTTTTCGTCGACGGTCTGCAGATAGCCGTTCTTGACCTGGAAACGCTCGTTCAGCGGTTCGGGTAACGCATCCGGATCCATGAGGATGGCCTCCTCGAAGAGCTGCAACAGCATTTCGTTGAGTCGCGACAGGTCCATCACGGTGCGGTAATAGCGCTGCATGAACTGCTCGACGGCAAGCGTGTAGCTGGCATCTTCGTAGCCGAGCATCTGCGCGATCCTGACCTGGTGGTCGAACAGCAGCCTGTCCTCGGCGCGGCCGGTAAGAATGTGTAGCGCGAAGCGCACGCGCCACAGGAATGCCTGGCCGCCCTTCAGCCGCCGCAGCTGCCCCGGCGACAGAAACTGATGCTCGACGAGCTCGTCCAAGGTCCTGACCCCGAAATGCCGCTTCGCGACCCAGCCGATCATCTGGATGTCGCGCAAGCCCCCGGGACTGCCCTTGACGTTCGGTTCGAGGTTGTAGCCCGTGTCGTGGTAGCGATGGTGTCTGGCAATCTGCTCGCGGCGCTTCTCCGCGAAGAACTCCTGGGGCGACCAGATCCGGTCCGGACCGACCGCTTCCTGCATGGCTTCGAACAGCGCCTCGGGGCCCGCGACCAGGCGCGCTTCCAACAGCGTCGTCGCGACCGTCAGGTCCGCGGTAGCCTGTTCGACGCACTGCGGCACGCTGCGTACGCTGTGCCCGATCTCCAGACCGACGTCCCACAACGAGGTGATGAACGCCGACAGGGCCTGCTCGGCGTCAGCGTCGATCGACTCGGGCAGCAACAGCATGATGTCGACGTCGGAACAGGGGTGGAGTTCGCCGCGGCCGTAGCCGCCGACAGCCACGAGCGCCATGTCCCCGGACAGCTTGCCCATGTGGGTCTGCCACAGGTCGCAGAGCAATCCGTCGATAGCCGTCGCGCGTGCGTGGACGAGATCGACGACGGACTCGCCGCCGAGGAACCGACTTTTCAGGTCGGCGTCGATCGCGGCCAGCGAGGCCCGGCTTTTAGCGTGCGTCTGCACCAAGGGTCAATACTTCGTGGCCGGTTTCGGTGATAAGCACCGTATGTTCCCACTGCGCGGAGAGGCTGTGGTCCTTGGTCACCACGGTCCAGCCGTCGGGCAGGAGCTTTACCGCGGCCTTGCCCGCATTCACCATCGGTTCCACGGTCATGGTCATGCCGGCCCGCAATTCCATTCCCGTGCCGGGGCTACCGTAATGCAGGACCTGCGGGTCCTCGTGAAATACCCGCCCGATACCGTGGCCGCAGTATTCGCGTACGACGGAGAAACGATTCTTCTCGACGTGTTGCTGGATGGAAGCGCCGACATCACCGAGATGCTTGCCCGGCGCCAGTTCCTCGATGCCCAGCCACATGCTCTCGAATGCCACCTCGGCAAGGCGTTGCGCCTGGATTCCGGGCTTCCCGACGAAGAACATCCGGCTGGTATCGCCGTGAAATCCGTCCTTGATCACCGTGATGTCGATATTCACCGCGTCCCCGGCCTTCAGCTTGCGATCGCCGGGAATGCCGTGGCAGACGACATGGTTGATGGACGTACAGATGGATTTTGGAAAGCCCCGGTAGTTGAGGGGGGCCGGGATCGCACCCTGGACCTCCGTGATGTAGTCGTGGCAGATGCGATCGAGCTCGCCGGTCGTGACGCCCGGTTTGACATAATCTCCGACCATGTCGAGCACGTCGGCGGCCAGGCGGCCGGCAATTCGCATCTTGTCCTGCTCGTCGGCAGTTTTGATCGTTACGGTCATAAGGATTTGGTTTTGTCAGGATCCGGGGTCGCCCCGCGCGACTTTGACTCTAATACGCGTTGTTGGCCGCGACGGGCTATGGTATAAAGCGCGCGCCCTCGAGGCAATTAATCCACACGCATACCGTCACGTCGCACTGGGTGCCCCACCGAAAAAGGGGTTGGGCGATGGGGTATGCGGAGGCCTAACCCGGAGAATCGAAATGGCAGACGTAACCATGCGCCA
>JAACFJ010000024.1 GCA_009937505.1 Gammaproteobacteria bacterium | reverse complement strand
GACTTAGCTTGCCCTTCTTCGCGAACTGTATTAAAAGAGAGGGCGCTTGAGCGATGAGGGACCGATCCATGCAGACCAATGCCAAGACCCTGAGTGACGTACCGGCGATTAATCGCTTTCTGAGCTACTGCCGCGTACGCACCGTCCCCTCGAAAACCGTGATGATTCATGCCGGCGATCTGCCCGATGTGCTGTATTACATCGTCGATGGTTCGGTCGAGGTCATGATCGAGGACGAGGACGGCAACGAAATGGTGCTCGCCTACCTGAACAAAGGCCAGTTCTTCGGTGAGATGGGCCTGTTCTATGAACAGCCGACGCGCAGCGCCTGGGTGCGTACGCGCACCGAGTGTGAAATCGCCGAGATGACGTATCCGCGCTTCCGGCAGATCGCCAGCGAAAGCCCGGGTCTCGTGTTCGAGCTGGCCACCCAGCTTGCTACTCGACTCGGGGGCGCGTCGCGCATGCAATCATGGATCTCTGCAACGAGCCCGATGCGATGACCCATCCCGACGGCATGCAGATCAAGGTCAGCCGGCAGGAACTGTCGCGCCTCGTTGGATGCTCGCGGGAAATGGCGGGCCGCGTGCTTAAAGTGCTCGAGGAACAGGGTCTGGTTTCGGCGAGCGGCAAGACGATCGTCGTTTACGGCGCCCGGCCCAACCGCAACCTCTGACTGCAGGAGCGCGCCTCGGCGCGCGACCGGGTCGCGGTTCGAGAACCGCGCTTACCGCTGCCCCGCGGCTTTCTCAATCTCGGCCTTCATGGCCGTTATCGTCGCCGCATAATCGTCGCTGCCGAAGATCGCCGAACCTGCCACGAATGTATCCGCCCCTGCGGCCGCAATCTCACCGATATTGTCAACCTTGACGCCGCCGTCGATTTCGAGGCGGATCTCCAGCCCGCTTTCGTCGATCATTCGTCGCGCGTCACGCAACTTGTCGAGCGCCGTGGGGATGAATTTCTGCCCACCGAAGCCCGGGTTGACCGACATCAGCAGCACCATGTCGACCTTGTCGATCACGTGCTCGAGCCAGTTCAGCGGCGTCGCCGGATTGAAGACCAGCCCTGACTTGCAGCCCTCGTCCCGTATCAGGCCCAACGAGCGGTCGACGTGCCGGCTCGCTTCCGGATGAAAAGTTATGTACGTCGCGCCGGCTTTCGCAAAGTCGGGGATGATGCGATCGACCGGCTCGACCATCAGGTGGACGTCGATTGGCGCGCCGATGCCGTCGTTGCGCAGCGCTTCGCAAATAAGCGGACCGATCGTCAGGTTCGGCACGAAGTGATTGTCCATGACATCGAAATGCACGATATCCGCGCCTGCATCGAGAACGGCTTTGACATCTTCACCAAGGCGCGCGAAGTTGGCCGACAGGATCGAAGGAGCGATAAGTGGTTTCACGGTGCTTTCCTCTCAGTGACAGCGCTAATTTACCCGAGATGGACTAGCGGATCGACCGCCGCGCCTTGAGCATCTCGTAAGCCCCGCGAATCTCGCGCGTGCGCCGCTGCGCTTCCGCGATAGCCGCCTCGCCGGGGTCGTTGCCCGAAATCTTGTCCGGATGATTGCGGTTCATGAGCCGCCTGTAGGCTCGCTTGATCTCGTCGTTGGTCGACGACTCCTCGACCCCCAGCGTTGCATATGCACGGCGCAGCCGCGCCGTGTCCGCCGTTCCCGCGGGCGAGCGCCGAAAGCCTTTTTGCGCCAGGATCATTGCCTCGAGCTGCGCCAGCTCGACGCGACCGATGTCCAGTTCCGTGCAGACCGTCCAGATCAGCGTCCGCTCGCGCGTCCGCAGACGGCTCCCGGCCAGGACCACCTCCAGGAGAAGGCGGACGAACAGCGTACGATGATCCGCGCGGCGGGCATGCACCCGACGCAGCTCGCGCACGGTCTGAACCAGCGGGAATCCCGGCTGTTTGCCTTCTTCGAACCAGTGAATGGCTCTGCGAACCTGTGCCGGGCTGAGGTTGAGACGGTGCATGACGAGCCGGGCCGAGCGAATTTCTGCCTCGCTGACCCGTCCATCGACCTTGGCGAGATGACCCATGCACGTGAACAAGGCGCGAACGTAGCCATCGGACAGGCGTCCGGAACCCACAGCCAGGTCGTCGAACGCATGCCGCTCTGCGGCAAATCCGCGGTCGAACTGCCGGCCGGCGAAATACCCGGCCGCAACCGACACGATCTTCAACACCGGCGACACGAGCAGTACGCCCACCAGAGCTCCCAAGAAGGTGCCTATGATCCTGCCCCAGTACAATCCTGCTCCTGCCGGCGCCGCCGCATGTTGATATCGGCATCGTAGCCTTTGCGGCGCGGCCTGCCTACGCCCATCGCTTGCCACGCCAATGTCGAACGGCGATCATGCCCCGTAGCGACCTCACCGAGCACGCTTATGACTGACAATGCCGGCGCACTCTTCGAGTCTTCGATTCCTGGCTATCCGTTGATCGGCCGCGGCAAGGTCCGCGACATCTACAGCATCGACGATGAGCATCTCCTCATCGTGACGACCGACCGGCTTTCTGCATTCGATGTAGTCATGCCGGATCCCGTGCCGGGCAAGGGCGAGGTACTCACCCAGATCTCGCTTTACTGGTTCCGCATGATGGAGGAGATCATCGAGAATCAGCTGACATCGCGGAGCATTGACGAGGTCATCGAGGACCCGTTGTTACGTGAGCAGTTGCGGCGCCGCTCGCTGGTCGTGAAGCGCCTCAAGCCGCTGCCGATCGAGGCGGTGGCCCGGGGCTACCTCATCGGATCCGGATGGAAGGACTACCGGGAATCCGGCGAGATCTGCGGCATCCCCCTGCCGCCGGGATTGCGCCAGGCCGAGCGCCTTCCCGAGACACTGTTCACGCCTGCGAGCAAGGCGGAAGCCGGTGACCATGATGAGAACATTGCGTTCGAGCAGGTCATTGAATTAATCGGCGAACGCCTCGCCTGGCGGGTACGGGATGTCTCCATCCAGATCTACGAAGTGGCTGCGGCGCACGCCCTGCAGCGTGGCATTATCATCGCCGACACCAAGTTCGAGTTCGGTCTGGATCACGAAGGCCGCTTGTACCTTATCGACGAAGTGCTTACGCCTGACTCCTCGCGCTTCTGGCCCGTCGAGGAATACGAAGTCGGCATGAGTCCGCCGAGCTTCGACAAGCAGTTCGTGCGCGATTATCTCGAAACGCTGGACTGGGACAAGACGGCTCCGGGACCGGAGTTACCGTCCGAAGTCATTCAGAAGACCGCCGAAAAATACCGGGAAGCCTTGCGCAGGCTAACGCAGGCCTGAGACCGAGATGAAAGCGAATCCGATCGAGCAATTGAACGAGCTTATCTGGAGCGACGTGCTCGAAAGGCAGGGCCGCATTGGCCGCATCGTCGCAAACCTGTTGCGCTATCTCTACGCCGTCCTGCGGGACATCTTCTCCGGCCAGATAACGATGCGTGCGATGAGCCTCGTCTATACGACGTTGCTGTCGATCGTGCCATTACTCGCGTTCAGTTTCTCGGTGCTCAAGGGTCTGGGCATTCACGAGAAACTCGAAGGGCAAATGTATCTTTTCCTGGAGCCTCTCGGGGACCGCGGCGTCGAAATTACCGACAACGTGATGGCGCTCGTTTACAACGTGAACGGCCGCGTGCTCGGTGGCGTCAGCCTGGCGTTCTTCCTGTGGACCGCAATATCGATGGTCCAAAAGGTCGAGGAGAGCCTGAATTACGTTTGGTATGTCTCGGAGCCTCGCAGTTTCGCGCGCCGATTCACCGAATACATGTTCGTGCTGATGATCGGCCCGCTCGCAATTGTCATCGCGCTGGGCATGATCACGGGACTGCAGAACCAGGACATCGTCAAATACCTGCTCGAGAACGATATCGTTGGCCCGCTGTTCGTCGCTACGAGCAAGCTGATGCCGTATTTCCTGGTGGCCGGCGTGTTCACGTTCCTCTACTGGTTCATGCCGAATACGCGCGTGCGGCTGGTGCCTGCGCTCTTGGGCGGGCTCACCGGCGGCTTCATCTGGGCCAGCATGGTGATCATATTCACGACCTTTGTCGCCACCGCATCTGCGCGACAGGCGGTATATGCAAGTTTCGCGATCGCGATCGTCACGTTGATCTGGCTGTATCTTAACTGGTTGATCCTGCTTATCGGCGCGCAGCTGGCCTTTTACGTCCAGAACCCGGCGTACCTGAAAATCGGCCGCCAGGAACCGCGATTATCGAATTCAGTTCGCGAACGCCTGGCGCTGAATATCATGCTCCTGGTCGGTCGGACGTTCAGGGACCCGGCTGAAAGGCTTTCAGTGCAGGCATTGAGCGATACACTGCAAATTCCTTCGCTGGCGCTTGCTCCCGTCATCCAGGATCTGCAATCAAAGGGACTTCTTACCACGAGTGAAAAGGGCGAACTGCTGCCGGCACGGGAAATGGCGCGAATCCAGTTGCGGGATATCCTCGAAGTAACGCGTTGTGAGGGAGAAACGGGTTCCTACCGCGAGCCGGCCTGGGATCCGTACGTCGATGCCCTGGGCGAAAAACTGGATGATGCCACGCTTTCCGCAGTCGGCAGCATGACCCTGTCCGAGCTCGTCGATGCGGCGGGACCGCTCTCCGGCGCTGACTCAGCTGCCGGCGATAGTCATGCCGTCAACGAGGATTGATCCGCAGCGGATTCCGCCACGCAGGTCCTGGTCCCGGCCCACCGCAACAATACGTGCGTAGACGTCACGGAGGTTGCCCGCGATTGTGATCTCGTGAACCGGGAAGCTTATCTCGCCGTTCTCGACCCAATGGCCGACGGCGCCCCGGGAATAATCACCCGTAACCGTGTTGACACCCTGCCCGATCAACTCCTCGACCAGCAAGCCCGTTCCCAACTCGGCCAGCAGCGCCTCCATCCCCTCGGCGTTGCCCGGAACGATCAGGTTCTGCGCACCACCAGCGTTCGCCGTCGTGTCGAGCCCGAGGCGGCGCGCGGAGTAACTACTGAGAACATAGCCCTGGAGCACACCGTCCGTCACGATATTGCGGTCGTACGTTGCTACTCCCTCGCCATCGTACGGTGCACTCGCCATGCCTTTCGGAATGTGCGGACGCTCCTCTATGCTGATAAATTCCGGGAAGATTTTTTCTCCGGCTGCATCGAGCAGGAATGACGAACGACGGTATTGTGCGCCGCCGGAAATAGCGCCTATCGCGTGTCCGATAAAACCTCGAGCCAGTTCGGGTATGAAAAGCACAGGCGCGCGCGTGGTCTTTATCTTCCGTGCGCCCAGCCTCTGCAGCACTCGCGTCGCGGCTTCCAAACCGATGGATTCGGCGCTGTCCAGTTCGGCCGGATCGCGGGCCGCACTGTAGTAGTGGTCCCGCTCCATGTCGCCGTCCGCATCGCCAAGGACCGCACAGCTGACCGTGTGGCTGGTCTTGGCATAGCTGCCGACGAAACCGTGCGTATTTCCGTACGCCCGCACACCACGGTTCGTCCACACCGTGGCGCCCTCGGAATTCGAGATTCGTTTGTCGTAGCCCAGCGCGGCGGCTTCACAGGCAATAGCGAGGTCGATCGCAGCCGTAGCATCCAGGTTCCACGGGTGGTCCAGGTCCAGGTCCGGCACCTCCGTACACATGCGATCAGCATCCGCGAGCCCGGCATACTTATCCTCGGCAGTGTAACTCGCGAAGGTGCACGCCTTGCCAACCGCCTCCCGGATGGCTTCGCCCGAGATGTCCGAGGTGCTGGCGCTTCCCTTGCGGGAACCCAGGTAGACCGTGACACCGATGCCACGATCATTGGTGTACTCGAGATTCTCCACGTCGCCCAGCCGCGCCGTTGCTGCAAGGCCCATGTCATGGCTGGCGGCGACCTCTGCCTGGTCGACGCCGCGAGCATGTGCTTCATCAAGCGCACTGGCGACGATGTCTTCGAGTTCTTCCTGCCCGAGTGATTGCGGTGCCCGGAGCTCGCCCATGCAATGCTTCCCTGTGATCCCGGTTCGGCCGGTACGAGACACGTGCTAGACTTCCGCCCCGTTCTGCCGCAACCGGTCCAAGTTGAACAAGCCGAGTAGCTTAGCCGTTGACCCCGTCAAAGCCCAGCAAATCAGCGCTAAAAAGAGAGCAGCTCGAACTGCAACAACTCGGCGAGCGGCTGATCGAACTGACCGAGGAAGAGCTGCGCGCATTGCCGATCGAAGAAGGCCTGCGTGAGGCAGTGCTCGCCGCGTCGAAGATTCGCGCACACGGGGCGCTGCGCCGGCAAAAACAACTGATCGGCAAACTGATGCGAAACTGCGACCCGCTGCCCATCCAGCGCGCTCTGGATGCCCGCGGCGCCGACGATCGTAGGGCGAAGCGGGTATTCGCCGACGCGGAGCGGTGGCGCGACAGGATCACGGCCGAAGGCCATGATGCCTTACGGTCGTTCTGCGAACAGAGCGGCGCCGCTACCGGGCCGCTCGCGGAATTGCTGAGCCATATCCGGAGCGCGCCGAACGAACGCACCGAAAAGGGACTGCGCCGCCAGCTGTTCCGTGAGATCCACGATGCGCTGATGGCCGCGGCGCAGGATGATAGAATTTCGCAATGAAATACCAAGTCGGCATCATCATGGGCTCACGCTCGGACTGGGACACGATGCGTCACGCGAGCGAGACGCTCGACGACCTGAACGTGCCTAATGAGGTCCGAGTCGTGTCCGCACACCGCACACCCGATCTCTTGTTCGAGTATGCAGAGGCTGCGCTCGAGCGGGGTCTCAAGGCCATCATCGCGGGGGCCGGCGGCGCAGCCCACCTGCCCGGTATGACGGCTGCCAAGACCCGCGTTCCCGTTATCGGTGTACCTGTCCAGTCCAGGGCGCTCAACGGGCAGGACTCGCTGTTGTCGATCGTACAGATGCCGGCCGGCGTGCCGGTGGCCTCGATGGCGATCGGCAAGGCCGGCGCCATCAATGCCGCATTGTTTGCCGCGGCGATCGTGGCTAACGAGGATTCCGCGGTGGCCGAGGCGCTCGATCAGTACCGCCGGAACCAGACTGACGCGGTCCTGGCTAACCCGGACCCCCGGCAATAACGTCTACCGTGCGTGTCGGCATTATAGGCGCCGGGCAGCTCGGCCAGATGCTCGGCTTTGCAGGGCGCGGCATGGGTATCGCGTGTCACTATATCGATCCGTCCGATGCGCCACCGGCAGCCGATGCGGGTGAGGTAATCCACCGCCCGTTCGACGATCCTGCGGCGCTCGACGAACTCGCCAGGACCTGCGACGTCATCACCTACGAGTTCGAGAACGTGCCCGTCGAGGCCTTGCTCGGGATCGCCGGGCGCGTCCCTGTCTTTCCGCCACCCGAAGCACTGCGCACGGCGCAGGACCGGCTCACCGAGAAGCGCCTGTTCGACGAGCTGGAGATTCCCCTGCCGCGCTACCGTGCGGTTGATTCGCTCGACGACCTGCATGCGGCCGTGAATTCGATCGGGCTCCCACTGGTCCTCAAGACCCGCCGTTTCGGCTACGACGGCAAAGGCCAGTACGTCGTGAAAACCAAAAACGATATTGATAGCGCCTGGCAGAAACTGGCCGGCTCCGCGCTCCTGGCCGAGGAATGGCTGGACTTTGACTACGAGGTCTCGGCGATCGGCGTGCGTGCTGCCGGTGGCGAAACCGCGATGTATCCGCTCACGCACAACGAACATGCCGCGGGCATCCTGCGGCGGTCTCGTGCGCCGGTCGATGCACCCGGCCTGGAACAGAAGGCGCAAGCCTGCATGAACCGACTGCTCGCCCGCCTGGATTACGTCGGCGTGCTGGCGCTGGAGCTATTTGTCGTCGGCGATCGATTGCTGGCCAACGAATTCGCCCCGCGCGTGCACAACTCCGGGCACTGGACCATCGAAGGCGCCGAGACAAGCCAGTTCGAGAACCACCTGCGCGCAATCACGAATCAACCGCTCGGGCCCACGGCCTGCCGGGGCCACGCCGGCATGGTCAACCTGATCGGCGAAATTCCGGGGGCCGCAGGGAACCTCGAGATAACGGGCTGCTGGCTGCACGATTATG
Organism: Gammaproteobacteria bacterium; assembly: GCA_009937505.1. GTDB lineage: Bacteria > Pseudomonadota > Gammaproteobacteria > Steroidobacterales > Woeseiaceae > UBA1847. Next base: position 22,857 of record JAACFJ010000024.1, on the reverse strand, counting down.
GCAAGAGCCCCCGCGAGGGCCGCAAGCTCGGACATATAACGGTCGTCGCCGATTCGGCCCGCGAACGGGACGAACGGCTGCAGCTGGTGGAGGCTGCGCTCGCGGAAGTGTGACGCGGTCGACCCGTAATTACGGGACACCGTATTGGCCGAAGGCGGGCAAAAGCAGGTAAACTGCGCGAGTTACGTGTTGCAAGCTTCTGAACGGCCAGACAAAACACCGAGTACCCAGGCAAACGAAAGAGATGTCATACCTCGAGCACTTCAAACTCAGAGAGCAGCCTTTCCGGCTGACGCCAGACCCTGCTTTCGTCTACTGGAGCAAGCAGCATTCCCGGGCCAAGGCGTACATGGAGTCCACGATCTGGCTGGCCGACGGCTTCGTCATCATTACGGGTGAAATCGGCTCCGGAAAGACCACGCTGTTGCAATCCTTTCTCGAGGAGCTCGACGACAGCGTCGTCTACGCGGTCGTCTCGCAGACCCAGCTCACCGCCACGGAGTTCCTGCAGGCGGCGCTGACGGAGTTCGGCTTCAAGCCCTTCGACAAGCGCAAGGTCGAACTGCTCGATATGCTCAACATGTTCCTGATCGAACAGTATGCGAACGACAAGAAGGTCGTTTTGATCGTCGACGAAGCGCAGAACCTGTCGCTCAAGGTGCTCGAAGAAATCCGCATGCTGTCGAACATCGAGACGCACAAGGAAAAAGTCCTGCGCATCATCCTGGCCGGACAGCCGGAACTGAGGGAGAAACTCGATTCCCCCAAGCTGAAGCAGCTCGCACAGCGGGTGCGGCTGCGATTTCACCTGGGCGCGCTTGACAAGCAAGATACACGAACCTACATCAACCACCGTCTGAAGGTTGCGGGTGCGGCTTCGGAAGAGCTGATCGCTGCGAACGCGATTGACGTGATATATCGATACACGGGCGGCGTGCCGCGCCTCATCAATACGCTATGCGATACCGCCTTGCTATGCGCTTTCGCCGACAGCAAACCGGCTGTCACCGTCGATGACATCATGGCGGCCGTCACCGAGCTCGACTGGGATGAACACGAAAGCAATACCGGCGTCTACGAACAGCTGCAGCAGATTGCCAGTCGGCGTCCGGGAACCGAATCGCACGTCATGCGGATCGAGGTCAGGGAGAATGGCGAAACAGTGTCGCTCCATACCTTTCCGCCCGGCCGGATAATCGTCGGCCGCTCGCCGGACAATGAAATCTATATCAAGAGCAAGTTCGTGAGCCGCCACCATTTGCAGTTCGTTTGCGACACGAACCGCTGCTTTATCGAGGACCTCAACAGCACCAACGGGGTTTTCATCGGGGAAGCCCAGGTCAAGAAGCGCGAACTGGCAAGCGGCGACGTCATCACTCTTGGCGTTCACGAGCTCATCTACACGAATATGGGTACAGGCGCCCTTGCGGAGGCCGGGGATGAGGCGGATTTCGGGGACACCCATGACGACGTGCCCGCGGTAGCCAAACAGACTCCCGTGAGCCAGAAACAGGGTTAGCCGGCTAGCTGCCGCGCCTGTGAGTAACGCGCGAATCGCGACGTTTCAGCAACACCACGAGCCCGCCCACGAGGCAAACGACACCCGTAACGAAACAGATCGTCGGCCAGTACCAGTGGTTGACGTACATCGATGCGGACAGTGCGATGACGCCGACAAGCAGGTAGAAGTACGGCAAGCTTTCGTAGATTGGCTTCGAAATCCACATGGCGCCTGAATGGGAACCCCGGGGCAATCCATTGTCCACGGCCACCGTGCCGCCGTCCAGTGGGCTCGGGCGGGCTTGCCGCCGGCCGAGTTGTCAGGCGAGGCGGAACAGGCGCAGCAGCTTCGCGAGTATCGAGTCGGAAAGCCCGTCGACCGACAGATCGGGCTCGAAGTCGCGATTATCGCCGCGGATTCCCTGCGCGAGTGTCTGCGACCCGGCATCCATGTTTTTCTCGGTTATTGTGCTCTCGAACGCCATGATTTCTCTTCCTGTTTGAGACGCCCGGAACGATACCGCAGCCTGCAACGCGATGCGGTGAGCCAGCTCACAAGCCTTGAAAATCGGCGCGTAGTGACATTTATGTCAATAGTCGCATCGCGGCGACACCTCGGGGCTAGGCGGTTCCGCCGACGGTCAGCTCGTCGATTTTCAGGGTGGGCTGGCCGACACCCACGGGCACCGACTGGCCCTCCTTGCCGCAGGTACCTACGCCGCTATCCAATTGGAGATCATTACCCACCATGGATATCTTCGTCAGTGCATCCGGGCCGTCGCCGATCAGCATCGCACCCTTGACAGGTGCCGTAATGGTGCCGTTCTCGATGAGATACGCCTCGCTCGCAGAGAATACGAACTTGCCCGACGTAATATCGACCTGGCCGCCCCCGAAGTTTGGCGCATACAGGCCCTGTTTTACGGAGGCGATTATCTCCTGATGCTCGTGCGGGCCTGCGAGCATATAGGTATTGGTCATGCGCGGCATGGGCATGTGTGCATACGACTCCCGGCGGCCGTTGCCGGTAGCAGCAACGCCCATCAGGCGGGCGTTCAGCTTGTCCTGCATGTAGCCCTTGAGTACGCCGTCCTCAACGAGCACGTTGTACTGTCCTGGCGTGCCCTCGTCGTCGATTGCGAGAGAGCCACGACGATTTACCAATGTGCCATCATCGACGATCGTGCAGTGCGGGGCGGCGACGCGCTGGCCGATTTTTCCCGAGAACGCTGAAGTTCCCTTGCGGTTGAAGTCGCCTTCCAGTCCATGACCAACGGCTTCGTGGAGCAGGATGCCGGGCCATCCCGGGCCGAGCACGACGGGCATCGTACCGGCAGGCGCCGGTACTGCCTCGAGTGCGACGGTAGCCTGCCGCACGGCTTCCCGTGCATAGTCCAGCGGCCGGTCTCCCGCGAGGAAATAATTCAGGTCGGAGCGCGCGCCGCCACCGGCATAACCCTGTTCCCGACGGCCGTCTTGCTCGAGTATCACGCTGACATTAAACCGCACCAGCGGCCTCACATCGGCGGCCAGCGTGCCATCTGATCCCGCGACGAGCACGAGATCCTGGTTACTCGTCATGCTGATGATCACTTGCTCGACACGCGAATCGAGCGCGCGCGTCGCGGCGTCGATGCGGGTAATCAACGCCGTTTTTTCCACGTCGGGTATGCTCCTCGTCGGGTCGGCGACAGGATACAGGGGTGCCACGTCACCGCGTTGCCACGCGGGCACCTGCTTGCTTTCACCCTGCCTCGCGATCGCGCGCGCGGCACCCGCGGCGCGCTCTAGAGCGGGCAGCATCAGCTCGTCGGAATAGGCGAGGCCGGTCTTTTCCCCGCTCACGGCGCGTACACCGACGCCCTGGTCGAGATTGAAGCTGCCTTCGCGGATGATCCCGTCTTCCAGGGTCCAGCTTTCCTGCCGCGACACCTGGAAGTACAGGTCGGCGTAATCGACGCCACCGCGCAGGATACTGCCCAGCGTCCTGCTGAGATGACGCTCCTCCAGCCCGGCCGGGGCAAGCATGTCGGCCATCACCGACTCGATCGGATCTACTTCGTTACTCAACTGTTGCTCCTACAAGCGCCGATTGGCGAGGGCCGGAAAGCTCTCGCGTAGCTGGTCCGGGGACCCTGGTTCGATGTCCGCCATGACCGCGCAGTTTCCAGACGGCTGCTCGGCCAGTATGCGTCCCCACGGATCCACGATGAGTGAGTGGCCGTAGGTCTCCCGGTCATCCGGGTGTGTGCCGAACTGCCCCGGAGCGATGACGTACGCGAGGTTCTCGATAGCGCGGGCACGCAGCAGCGTATGCCAGTGCGCGGCACCCGTTACGGCCGTGAAAGCCGCGGGAACCGTGAATACCGTTGCGCCGGCATCGACAAGGGTCCGATACAGCTCGGGAAAGCGCAGATCGTAGCAGATCGTCAGCCCGACGCGCCCTGCCGGCGTGTCCACGATCATCGGCTCGTCCCCTGCGTACATCGAGTGAGACTCGCGATAGGACTCTTCCCTGTCCGGCAGGTCAACATCGAACAGGTGGATCTTGCGATATATGGCCCTCGTCTTGCCACGGTCGTCCACCACGAGGCAGGCGCCGTAGACGCGCTCCGGCTCGGGCGACTCGAGAGGCATGCTGCCGCCGATAATCCACATTCCGTGCCTCGCCGCACATTCGGCGACGAAATCCTGTATCGGGCCTCCACCCGGCTGCTCGGCATGCCTGGACTTGTCTCGGCCGCGCTCCGGCATCAACGCAAAATTCTCAGGCAGCACCGCGAGGGCGCAGCCGTCGCGGGCAGCATCCGACAGCAGTTGCGCAACCAGCTGGAGATTCTGCGCCAGGTCGGCACCGCTGTTCATCTGAATGGCTGCTACTCGCACGACGGACTCCCGTTCTTCCATTGCTGTGCCACAGGATTCTACTCGGAATCCATGATGCAACCTGCCGTTTCGGCACTCGACGCGAAATCGGCGGCCCCCGTACTCTCGATCAGAGGGTCGTCCCATGGCCCGTTGATCGCGTAGTACACCTGTCCCATTTCCTGCAGGGGTTTCTTGAAGATCTGAGAGAAGATCAGCAGCGCGGCGGCAATCTGGGGTCCGGCGACTACGGCGCCCACCACGGGCAGAGTATTGCCGAAATTCGCGGCGACGACCGCCGCCTGCTCGTATTCACTATTCGCGAGGCTGGTGCGACCTATGATGGCGATATTGGCGGCAGGGCCTTCGAGAGACAGGTTACAGGTATAGGCTTCACCGTCGACGATGCGGAACGTGCCGTCGATCGCGTCAAAGCCGAAGCCTTTGTCGAATACGTCGGTAAAATCCAGCGACAGGCGGCGCGGCAGTGCAACTATACTCATCAGGCCAAAAAGGCGCCCTGCGCCCGGTTCGATTTCATCGAGCTGACCGGCGCCGAAGCGCACCTGCACGTCGCCGTCGAGCGATTCGAACACGTCGGTTCGCGGCCCGCCCGACCAGCTGACGTCGAACAGCAGGGTCATTTCGTCGCTGACGATGCCTGGCGCGTAATCGAGGCGCTGCATTGTCGTGCTGACGTCCGTGCTTGTGAGCGTCGCCATGAGATAGCTGCGGTACCCCGTGGGATCGCCCGCATCTGCGACCCAACGCGCATCGCCTACGACCTCGAAGGTCTCGTCGCGGGCGACGAACGTGTCCGCGACGAGACCCTGGTCCGTCCGTGCAAACTGCGTTTCAACCGCACCCAGGAATCGATTACCCAGCGCGAATTCAGCGGCCTTTACCGTAACGGGCGGAAGCTTCCGCGGGTCGATCTGTGCGCGATCCGCGACAGCCTCCTGATTGCTGTCACCAGGCAATATCAACCGCTCCATATCGAGAACCACGTCGCGGTTCGACCCGAGATCGTAGGGCACGAATACGGAACCCGTCACCTGCTCGCCTTCGAACTGCACCAGCCAGTCGCGCGCGCTTCGATCGACTCTTACCCGATGGTTTTGCAGGTGCTGGCCGAGCAGTCGCAAACTATCGACATTCACGTCGATGGAGCGGATGCGATCGGCCGTGCCAGTGCGCTTCTCGTCGCCGCGAGACAGCCGCAGCCACTCGTCGAACAGGATACTTTCGACATTGCCACGAATGTGCAGCCCCCGCGTCTCGGCGTCGGAGAGTGTTCCGCCGCCCAGTGCCAGCGTGCCGCGCTCGAGGTCCCACACCCCGCCGTCTTGCGCGAACGCGACGTTCCAGCTCAGGCCCCCGTCGGCTTCACCACGGCTTTCGATGCGTTGTCCGCCCGGCATGAATGCAATATCGCCCGCAATGCTCGCAACCTCGCCCGCCGGCTTCTGGAACGGTTCCGGGAGATCGACCGTAAGACCGACGAGATCGCTACTTACCCGGATCGTGAACGGTATCGGCTGCTCGCTACCACCCCGCGGAAACAGCAGATCGAGGGCGTAATCGGTCTCGCCATCGACCAACTCCGCGACCGGTAACCCGAGGCCATCTGTCAGGCCCAGCGCATCGATGCTGCCGCGGGCGCGCGCTATCACCTGGAAATCGGTCAGTTCATCAGGCGCATCCTCGAGTTCGATCTGCACGGGCCGGCCGAGGAACATTCCCCCCAGCGCCTCGCTCGTGACGCTCTCGCGGTCGATGGTCACCACGCCGTTCAGTCCCGTCACGGGTGGTTCGAAGCCTTCGACCTGCAGGCTGCCCTCGGTGCTGACGATTCGAGCGCTGAACGTAAAATTACGCCAGTCCGTTATCGGCACCATGAGATCGAGTTTGAGCGCCGCGTCGCCGGACACCCTGACGCGCCTCAGATGACCGCCGAACACCTTCGCGATCGGGCTGCTCTGCGCATAGTTGTAAAGCGATTCCAGTGTACCGGTCGAGTAGGAGTCGATGGTCAGCACCGGCTTGCGCAAATCATCGATCTCTACTTGCGCATCCACGACTTCCCTGCCTCGATTGATCGAACGATTGCGCTCCGTGTAGAGGCGCGCGTTGTCGAGAACGACATTCATGTCGATGATTTCGGCCGCCGGCCAGTCCGGCAGAAACTTGAAGGTCGTGTCGCGTACGTTCGCTTCCAGCTGAAAGCGGCCTTCTCCGCCATCGAACGGGAACTTGTCGAGCGGGCCATAGAGACGCGTCGTTCCGTTCGGGATACTTCCGGACACCAACGCATACTGGAACCAGTCATAGAGCTTGCGGTGCATGACCTGCCCCGGAATGAAGCGTTTGGCGGAACCAATATCGGTGATACTCCATCGAGACACGAGATCGATTACCGGCGCCTCGCCTTTGTCCAACGTGACCTGGATGTTGCTCTGGCTGTCGAGATCGGCGTTGCTGATTGCGATGTTGTCGGACAACACGGTAATTCTCTCGCCGCTGCGGCGCCAGATTACCGTACCGCTGGCCAGGTCTATCGGTATCGACTCGGCTAGGTGGCTGCCAAGATCGACAACCATGTCCTGCGACTGGATCTCAAGCCGGCCACCTGACCAGTCGGCTCGCAGCCGACCCGTAAATCCGCGGATACCGGGATGGTCGTCGTATACCGCGATTCCGGCATTCTCCAGGTCTGCCGATATCGCGTAGCGCGGCGACTCCGTATGGATGTCCGAGATCGTGGCGACCAGGTTACGGACTATGCCGTCGGGCGCGAGCCCGTCGATCATGTCTTCATGTTCGTCGGCGAGCAGCGGCGCAAACAACCGCAAATCAGCCAGGTTCAGATAATCGCCCCTTGCGTCCATCATCACGATGGAGCCGTCGCGGTCGATACTCGTTTCCAGCTTGAGCGATGATTCGGGCCAGGTTCCCGATACGCTGCCGATCTGAAAATCTTCGGCCACCGCAAGCCAGCCATCGGGGTCTCTGTGATACTCGAGACGGCCTGCCATGGAGAAATGCTCGCGTGCGCCGATGCTCACCTCTTCCAGCGAAAACTCCGCCGCGGCACTCTGGACCCGCCCGTCGATCCAGGCAAGCGCTGCATCGATATCACCGCTGCCAGATGACAATGGCCAGCCACGAGACGTGTCCAGAGCGGCGACGCCTGCGAGGTCGATGTCGCTTGCGTCGACCGTGACGTCCCAACCGTCACCATTTCCGTTTTCGCCAAGCAGCTGCGTTGCGCCGAAGCGCAGCTGCCTCCCGAGTGACTCCGGGAGCACTACCGTGCCGTTGAGGGTGAGTCTTTGCTCCTCGCTGCGCACGTTCAGGCGGCTGATCTCGAACGACTTCGCTTGTTCGTCACCCGGCAGGATCAGGCTCAGCTCGACGTCCTCGGCAATGAATTCGATGTCGCCCAGGTCGCCGGCATCGTCCGACTGCAGGACCGGCAGGTCCCTCGCGGCAATTCCCTCGATCCACCATTCACCGTTGGGCAGCTGGCGCACCTCCACGCTCGTATTGCGAATCACGACACGATTCACGACCAGCGTTCTGTCGGCAAGGAAACGCGTCAGGGCAACGCCGATACTTACCTGCTCCGCGGCAATGACCCGGGAAAGCGGCGCGCCGCGAGTCAGCTCGGCGTTATAGAACTCGAGTTGCGGTCCGCTGAGGCCCCAGCGAGCGTCCATTCCGGAAAATTCCACCTGCATGCCGATGGCGGCACTGGCCCAGGCCTTTATTTCGTCCTGGTACTCGGGAAGTTTGGGCAGGAACAAGCGGAACAGACCAACCGCGATGGCGAGCAGGATCACTACGGCCGCCGCCAGGTAGGCGAGATACTTGAACAGCCGTTGCAGAAATTTCTTCATCCGAACTCGCGTGTCGAACTACATCAGGACGACGTCAAACTGATCCTGCAGATAGAGCGATTCTGTCTGCAATCGTATCGACTTGCCGGTTTGCTCACCGAGCAAAGCGAGGCTCTGCGCCTGCTCGTCCAGTAGCAGTTCGATGACGTCCTCGTGAGCAAGAACCAGGGCTTCGTCGAACTCGAACTGGCGCGCCTGGCGAATGATCTCGCGAAAAATCTCGAAGCACACGGTCTCCACGGTAAGTACGAATCCGCGCCCCTCACAGCTTGGACAATCCTCGCACAGGATATGTTGCAGGCTTTCCCGCGTGCGCTTGCGCGTCATCTCGACGAGCCCGAGCGGGGATATGGGCGTAATCTGATGTCGCGCGTGATCGCCCTCGAGCGACTGCTCCAGCACCGCCAGCACGTTCTTTCGATGCGACGGTTCTTCCATGTCGATGAAGTCGATGATGATGATACCGCCCAGGTTCCGCAGCCGCAGTTGCCGGGCGATAGCCATCGCGGCCTCGAGATTGGTCCGGTAGATCGTCTCCTCGAGGTTTCGGTGACCGACGTAAGCGCCCGTGTTCACATCGATCGTCGTCATAGCTTCCGTCTGGTCGAAAATCAGGTACCCACCCGACTTCAGGGGAATGTCCCTGTCCAGCGCCTTGCGGATTTCGTCCTCGATTCCGTGCAGGTCGAATATCGGGCGCCTCCGCTTATAGTGCTGCAGCCGTGCCTCGACACCCGGCAGGAAGGTCGCTGCGAACTCGTGCATTACATCGAAGTCCGGTTTCGAATCCACCAAAATGGTTTCCACGTCACTGGTTACGAGGTCGCGCAGCACGCGCAGCGGCAACGACAGGTCCTCGTTTACAAGGTGTTTTACATTATCGTTCCTGCACCGTTCCTGAATGACGTCCCAAAGTCTGATCAGGTATTCGAGATCAGCTTCCAGCGCATCCCGGGTCGCACCCTCGGCGACGGTACGCACGATGGCACCGCACTCGAGGCCGTGCTCCGCCAGCAGTTCCTCGACGAGGACCCGCAGCCGATCACGCTCACCTTCCTGGTCGATTCGCGCCGATATACCGACGCTGGCGCTCCGCGGCAACAGGACCAGGTGACGCGACGGCAGCGTTATAAAGGTCGTCAGCCTCGCGCCCTTGTTGCCAAGGGGGTCCTTGACGACCTGCACCAGCAGGCGGTCCCCTTCCCTGACGAGTTCTCTGATATCCGGCAGGTCCTCGGCCATGGCGTCACCCGCCTCGCCGTTTCGTGCGATGTCCGATACGTGCAGGAATGCCGTGCGATCGAGACCAATGTCCACGAATGCGGCCTGCATGCCCGGCAGAACGCGCGACGCCTTACCGTTGTAGATGTTGCTGATCAGGCCGCGGCGCGCCGTGCGCTCTACGAAGATCTCATGCAGGACCCCGTTCTCGAGCAACGCCGCCCGGGTTTCTGACGGAGACACATTGATCAGGATCTCCTCTTTTCGCGAGTCGTCGCTCATATCGCGTCCTTCAGTTCAACAGGCGGCTCGATGCCGGCCGCGCGCAGTAGTTCTGCGGTCTCCAGTACCGGCAGACCAACAACGCCGGTATAGCTCCCCTTCACACTCTCCACGAATGTGCCGCCGAGGCCCTGTATCGCGTAGGCACCGGCTTTGTCGCGGGGCTCCCCACTTTGCCAGTAGTCGAGCGCCTCGTCAGGACCGATCTCGCGAAATTTCACGTCGGTCACGGAAAGCACGCTTGCCGCCGAGCTGCCCGAGCGCACAGCGACACCGGTCATGACCTGGTGAAGATGCCCTGACAATGCGGCCAGCATCCGCAGCGCATCCGCTTCGTCAGCCGGCTTACCGAAGACCTCGCCATCGAGCACCACGGCCGTATCGGCAGCCAGGACCACGACGCCCGGCCCGGAATCCACGGCACTCGCCTTCTCCACGGCCAGCCGCACTACCATGATATCCGCGGTCTCGCCGGGGTGCTGACGTTCGTCGACGTCGACGCTTGCCGCGGTAAATTCGAGGCCCATGGTCTCGAGAATTTGCCTGCGTCGGGGCGACGATGAGGCAAGGAGCAGCTTTGGAATCGACATAGACGACTCGAGAGGTCTTCAGGCGCGATGGTAGGGGTGGCCGGACAGCAGTGACCAGGCACGATACAGCTGTTCCGCGAACAGGACCCGCGCCAGGCCGTGGGGCAGCGTCAGGTTCGATAGCGACCAGACGAAGTCGGCGCGCCCGCGGCAGTTTTCCGAGACACCGTCAGGGCCGCCGATGACGAAACAGAGATCGCGGCCGTCTGCCTGCCACGCCGATAAGCGCCCCGAGAGATCCCTGCTCGTGAGCTGCCGGCCCTTTTCATCGAGGAGCACAACCTGTTCGTCCGCTGCGATTTTGCCGAGTATCTGCTCGCCCTCGGTTTCGATGGCTCGTTGCGCGTCATCGGATTTACCGCGTCTCACAGTGGCGATTAGATCCAGCCTGAATTTCCACTGCGGCGGGAAGCGCCCGGTATAGTCCCGGAACGCGTCGTCGACCCACGCCGGCTGGCGCTCGCCGACCGCTAGAAGCCGTATATGCACGGCGGAATTCTCCCGGACGCCTTACTGGATACGCCTTACCGTTCCGTCGCGGCAAGGTCTCCGGCCGGCCGTAGCGACCAGAGTTTTTCCAGGTTATAGAACTCACGCACTCTGGGCAGCATGACATGCACCAGCGTGTCCTGCAGATCGAGCAACACCCATTCGCCGCCGCTCTCGCCCTCTACGCCGATCGGCTTGTGCCCCGCCTCGGACGCCTTCTCGATCACGTTGTCGACCAGTGCCTGGACATGACGCGTCGAGGTTCCGCTGGCGACGACCATGTAGTCGGTTACGGTCGTCATGTCGCGGACATCGAGCTTGACGATATCCTTGCCCTTGATGTCCCCGAGCGCCTCGACGACGAGGTCGCTCAGCTGCTCGCTATTCATGCGTGCTGCTCATCTTCATATGTTATCGGCCTCCTTAATTACTGGCTTGAATTGGTGTAGCACGAACTCTCGATTATTGCGTTGCGGACCGAATCGGGCATCAGGTAGCGCGGATCATACCCATCCGCCACCAGCTTCCTGATCCCGGTCGACGCGATTTCCAATTGCGTCACGGCGTGGACGTAGATGCTGCCCTGGAGTTTCTCGCGCAGGTCCTTTTCGTACTCCGCCCGGTACTCTGCGAGCAGTGCGCCCAGCGCGCCCTCGTCCGGCGCCCGCCATCCCGGTCTGTGGGCAACAACGATGTGGGCAAAATCGAGGATTTCGTCCCATCGATGCCAGGTCGGCAAGCCGAGAAATGCGTCCATACCTGTTATGAGACACAACGAACGGTCCGGAAATTCCTCTCGAAGGCTCGCCAGGGTATCGATCGAATAGGACGGACCCTCCCGGCGCAGCTCGCGATCGTCGACGACGAAGTTCGGCTCATTCCGCGTTGCAAGGCGCACCATGTCCAGCCGCAACGTCGCTGGCGCAAAGGTGACGCCCCGGTGCGGGGGAGAGCCGCAGGGTATGAAACGCACCTCCTCGAAATGCAGGGTCTGCAGCAGTTCGAACGCCGTTCGCAGGTGACCATAGTGAATCGGATCGAAGGTGCCGCCAAGAATGCCGATCGGCTTCATCGGCAACATGCTCCTGAAGCCGTGCGTTTCATGCTGCCTTCTGACCCGCAAACGCCAGGCCGAGCACGACGTCGCTCGCAAGCTGCCAAGGGTCGGCTCGAAGCTGTCCTTTTGCGGCGGCATCGCCCTGGCCGACAGCCTTCAAAAGCCGATGAAACATGCCGTTCGGTGCGCGGCTGACACAGCTCCTGACGAGCCCTTGCCGATTACGCCAGACCCTCGCCTTTTGCATGGCGGAACCCAGGTCGACGCGTTGTCGAACCGCGTCGGACAGGCTGGCGAGCAGGCGCAGCTCCCGGCCCAGGGCCCAGAAGACAATTACCGGCTCCACGCCTTCGGCACGCAACCCGTCGAGGATTTTCATAGCACGCCGTGCATCGCCCGCAAGCGCAGCGTCCACCAGTTTGTAGACGTCGTAACGGCTGCTGTTTGCTACGGCGTTTGCGACATCTTCGGCAGAGACGGGGCCTTCGCCGAGGAGCAGCCGCAGCTTCTCGATTTCCTGGTTGGCCGCAAGGAGGTTGCCCTCGACCCTGTCGGCAATGAGGCCCGCCGCGGTACGGTCGGGCTGCAGTCCGGCAGCTCGCATGCGCGCAGCAATCCATCCCGGCAATTCCCTGACGCCGACAGGCCACATTGGCAGAAATACGCCGCACGCGTCGATCGCCTTTACCCACTTGGACGAAGCTGCGCCCTTGTCCAGTTTCGGCGCACTGATGATCATCATGAGTTCCGGCCCGAGCCGGTCGACCAGCTCGACGATCGCGCTACTGCCCACCCTTCCCGGTTTACCGGTCGGCAGACGCAACTCGATGATCCGCTGCTCCGCGAACAACGACAGGTTGGAACTCGACTGGGACAGGCTCGCCCAATCAAACCACTGCGTCGCAACGTGAGACTCTCGCTCGGTGAACCCTTTTTCCCGCGCGGCGGCACGAATGCTGTCGAGCGCTTCCGCAACGAGCAGGTGCTCGTCGCCCGTAACGAGGTAGCACGGCGCCAGGCTGTTCTTGAGATAGGAGGAGAGCTGGTTCGCCTGGATTTTCACGCAATCAATCGTTGCTGCACTTGAATTCGATCATACAGGGGCGCTTCCCGATGACAAGCTCGCGGGAGGCCTCAATCGACCTGCTCCAGGCTGATGGATTCGCCTTCGAGCAGTACCGGTATCCCGTTATTGACCGGGTATGCGAGCTTTTCGTCGTCGGTGATGAGCGCCTCTTGGAGAGGCTCCGACAACACCGTACCGTCGCGATTCGAGATCCCACCGGACTCGATCGCCGCGTTCACGCGGTCGAGCGTGTCGCGCCTGGCGACGGCCAGTCCCTTGTGGGTCACGGGGCAGCGCAGGATGGTCAGGAGACGTTTGTCCATGGGTTCCTCGGAAGCAGTGAGTCGTTGTCAGTAAGTTGCTGTTTTTCAAACCCTTGAGGTTAGTATTGTTATACTATATCATTTCACTTCCACACTGCGCGGTGCTGCTGCCCAGTGCCTTACCAGCATAACGGCATCCCCTGATGAATCAAACACCCGCGAAATCAACGGACTGGCTCGACGGCGCCGCGATCGGGCTCTCCGGCTTGTGCCTGTTGCACTGCCTCGCGCTGCCGTTCTTCCTGGGCGCCTTGCCGATGCTGATGCCGTTCACCGAAAGCCACCTGCACGCGCAGATGCTTTATTTCGCCGTTCCGCTGAGCGTCGTTGCCATCGGCATCGGCTATACGAGGCACCGCGACTCGCGCGTCGTCATCGCTGCATTTGCGGGACTGAGCCTGCTTGTCTTTGGCGCGACCGTGGCGCATGGCAGTCTCGGTGTCATCGCCGACAGGCTGTTTACGATCAGCGGATCGATTGTCCTCGCCGCTGCGCACCTTTGGAACGGCCTGCTGTCCCGCAGGCATCGCTGCCTCACCGCCGGCGACTGAGCGTCTCGACAAGCTCCCGGTTATCGCAAGCTTCCGCGGCAGCAATAGCACGCGGCAGGTCCACAGTCAGCGGACGAAACGACACGTCCACGAGGCTGCAACGCAGCATCAGCTTTACCGCAGCAAGCTGGTCGCCGTGCTCCAACAGGCGGCCGACATACTGTTGCGCGAGCAGCAGGCCCGGGTAAGTATCTTCCCACCGCAGCATCTGCTCCAGATACCAGCGCCACGCCTCATCGGGGTCCGGGTCATTCCGCAATGATGCGTAGACGTGTTCGAGGCCGCCGTCGCGGTTGCCACGGCTCACGAAACCGTAAGCATGATTGAGCACGCGCGTGCGATCTGCCGTCTCCTCCGCGAGCGCCTCATCGGGATCCGGTTCCGTACCGTCCGGCAGATCGACATCGTCAATCAGGCCCGCACTGCGTGTCACTGCGCCCACGACGGCAAAAAACGCGGCCAGCAGGTATACCTCCAGGAGCGACTGGGCCCACGAGGGCAGGAAGTCCAGCATCAACGGCACCGCGACTACGAGGACCGCGGCCAGCGGCGCATAAGCGTAGCTTGGCCCGCAGCCGCGAATGAACCTGACAATCGCCCTCGGATCGACGCTTTGCGGCGGCGAATGTGTAATGACGAGCACACCGATGATCGCCGGCAAAACCGGCACGCCCAGTAACGCGACGACGAGTGCCGCTGCGGCCCCGAGCGCTTGCATCGTCTCGACGACAAGTACGCCCAGCAGAACCACGGGTATCACGGGAAACAATGTCCAGGCATTACCCACGAGCGTGAAGTATTCGATCCCCGGCGGGGATGCGTCTCGCTCTCTCGCGCGCGCTTCGGCAATCATTGTGAGATAACGCAGGTACGCCGGGATGACGACAATTGCGAGCCAGATGCCGAGCATGCCGGCAGCCGAGGCGAGCGAAATGAGCAGCAGGAACGTGATGAGCGCGATAAGCGTGCCGGAGGAACTGGCCGGATAGGCCAACTCTCGCAAGAAGTCACGAGGACTCATGGTCGTCATGCCTTTCGCCGGGCACCGGATCGTAGCCGCTCGCGCCCCATGGGTGACAGCGGCCGATGCGCTTTGCTGCGAGCCAGGAGCCCTTGAAGACGCCATGTTTCCGCAGTGCTTCGATCGTGTATTCGGAGCAGGTCGGCTGGAAGCGGCAATTCATGCCCAGCCACGGAGAAATCGCAACGCGGTACAGCTTGACGAGGCCGATCAGTGGCCACGACAGTGCCCGGCTGAACGCGCTGGCCATCAGGTCGCCTGCAAAGCCTCGGTCGCGAAATCGCGAATGGCCTTGAGCATCGACGCCAGCCCGTTGCTGCGCGTCGGACTCAGGTGCGCCTCGAGCTGCAGCGCACTGACGAAATCCGGAGGGGTGTCGAGGATGTCCTTCGGCTTCTTACCGCTGTAGATGCGCAGCAGCACGGCAATAAGGCCCGACACGATCGCGGCGTCGCTGATCGCGCTGAACTCCAGGCGGCCGCACGGATCTTGTTGGCGTCGATGCGGTCCGCCTCCGGGAATTCTGGCAGACGCCGGCCGAGGTCGATCAGGTACTGGTAGCGATCCATCCAGTTATCGAAGAACTGGAATTCTTCGACGAGTTCCTGCTGCGCGTCTGCTACTTCGCTGCTCATCAGCTGCTCACGCCCTGCGCCACGTCGTACCGTCCGGGCCGTCCTCGATCTGAATACCGGCCTCGGCCAGTTTATCGCGCAATGCATCCGCTGCCGCAAAGTCCCTCGCGGCACGCGCCGCATTGCGCGTCTCGATCATTTCGTTGATGGCCTCGGCCGGCAATTCGCCATCGGCAGCACCCGCAAACCACTCGTCCGGGTCGCCCTGCAACAGACCGAGCAGGTCGCCGGTTGCGTACATGGTGGCAGCCAGTTTTTCCTGCTCCGACGGATTTGTCGCCTTGTTCAGTTCCCTGGCCAGCCCGAAAAACTCCGCCATGGCCTTCGGCGTATTCAAATCATCTTCCAGCGCGTCCACAACCGACTGCAGCGGCTCCGCCGAGGTTCTGGAAGACTCCGGTACATTGATTCCGCGTACCGCGCCGTACAGGCGATCAAGCATGCGGCGCGCCGATTCGACGGTCTCGTCAGACCAATCCAGCGGCTGGCGATAGTGCGCGCTCAGCAGCGCCAGCCTGATCACTTCGCCGGGGATCGTCTCGATGAGATTGTGTACCAGCAGGACATTGCCGAGCGACTTCGACATCTTTTCGTGATCGATGGACAGGAATCCGTTGTGGACCCAGTAACGTGCAAAATCTTCGCCGTCATGGGCACAGCAGCTTTGCGCGAGCTCGTTCTCGTGGTGCGGAAAGATGAGGTCCTGGCCGCCCGCATGGATGTCGATCGTGGTGCCGAGGTGCTTCTCCGCCATCGCCGAGCACTCGATGTGCCAGCCCGGCCGCCCGCGTCCCCACGGCGAATCCCAACCGGGCAGTTCCGCGGTAGACGGTTTCCACAAGACGAAGTCGTGCGAATTTCTCTTGTAGTCGGCGACTTCTACGCGCGCGCCCGCGATCATCTCGCGCAGGCTTCGCTTCGACAGCGACCCGTAGTTGTCGTAACCCGCAACGTCGAACAGCACGTGGCCATCGGCTTCGTAGGCGAAGCCCTTCTCGACCAGGGATTCGATCATCGCGATCATCTCGGAAATATGCTCGGTGGCACGCGGTTCGACATCGGGCGGAAGCACGCCCAGTGCGGCCATGTCCTCGTTGTAGATTCGCATGAACCTCTCGGTGATTTCGCCGATAGGCTTGCCGGTTTCAACGGATGCCGCGTTGATCTTGTCGTCGACATCGGTAAAGTTGCGCGCAAATTTCAGTTTATAGCGGCGCCTCAGCACGCGCGCCAGCAAATCGAAGACCACGGCCGGCCGCGCATTGCCGATGTGGGCGTAGTTGTAGACGGTGGGGCCGCACAGATACATCGTCACCTTGTCGTCATTGAGAGGTTCGAAGGCAGTTTTCTTGCCCAGTCGGGTATCGTGCAGTTTGATCGTCATAGCTCGTCAGTGTGCCGCGAAGAATCGTGGCTTGCCTGGGTGCAAAGGCGTCAATGATAGCAATATTGCCGAGTGCGGCAGACCCCTGTAATCTGCCGTTCCCCAGGAGAACCCGAAGGAGCCGGCCATGTCGGGCAGTGGCGTCAAATTTCAGCCCCGCGAATCTGTGCAACAGGTGGAGGAAGGCAGCGATCTTGCGCCGAAATTCGATGACCGTGGCCTGATCACCGTGGTGACGACCGATGCGCAGTCCGGTGAACTGCTTATGCAGGGCTATATGAATGCGGAAGCACTCGCGCGGACGATCCAGAGCGGGGAAGCGCATTACTTCAGCCGCAGCCGCCAGGTACTCTGGCACAAGGGCGCGACAAGCGGATTCGTTCAGCGCGTTCGGGAATTACTCGTGGACGACGACCAGGACTGCATCTGGCTGCGCGTCGACGTGGAAGGCGGCGCAAGCTGCCACGTCGGTTACCGAAGCTGTTTTTATCGCCGCGTGCCCTCCGGCAAGGAATTCGGGGCTACCGAGATCGACGGCCGTGTCGAACTGGTCTGGACCGATACCGAAAAAGTCTTCGATCCGGAAGACGTCTACGGCGACGCGCCGAATCCGACGATCCTTTAGCCCGGCACGCCCGAGCGGGCGGCTCAGTTTCCAGCCCGGTAGCTCGAGTAGTAGTTGACGAGCGCATCGAAGTCATCGCTGTCAAGTTGCCGAAGCTCGTGCGACATCGTATCCAGCAGCGGCTCTCGATTGCCGCCGAAATAGGCGCGGATTGCGTATCGGATGTAATCCGGCCGCTGCCCATGCAGCGGGATGCCGATCGCGTAGTCAACGTCCTCGTCGTGCGGCGGAACATGACAGGCGCCACAGTGCCTCTCGTGCAGGAAGGCGCCTTTCGCCGCGAGGTCTGCGTCGAATTCCTCCAGGTTGTATTCCCTGACCCGGCTGGAGAAATACGCGGCAGCCGCTGAGACTTCGGATTCCGTCAATGAAGCGACTGTCTCGCACATGCGCGGTTCCCTGAGGCACTGCCTCGCGCCGTCGATGTAGGCATATATCGCCTCTTCGATATGGGCGGCCGGGATCCCGGCAATGACCGGATACATCGGATCGGACTTGCCCATGCCATCCGCACCGTGACATTCGAAGCACTTCTCGAGCCATGGCTCGGCACCGAGGGCCGACATGGACAGGACCAGTGCCGCAAGGCAAACCACGCATCGAGACCTGCGGTAGCGCATACTGAAATCTCCTTTCTGCGAGGCGGCTGCCTGACTTCGGACCCTACTATGGCGCAGGCACAGACGGAATAAGTATGTTCCAAACGCGGCGCTCAATCAGGCTTTGCGGCCACCGCCGCGGTAAACACCACGTCGGTCGAGCTGTTCAGCGCGGTTTCGGCAGAGTCCTGCAACACGCTGATCACGAAGCCGACAGCCACCACCTGCATCGCGACATCGTTGGAAATTCCGAACAAGCTGCAACTGAGTGGTATCAACAGTAGCGATCCGCCCGCGACACCTGATGCACCGCAGGCTGACAGCGCCGCGACGACGCTGAGCAGCAGCGCGGTCGGAAAATCGACGGTAATACCCAGCGTATGCGCCGCAGCGAGCGTCAATACCGTAATCGTTATGGCCGCGCCGCCCATGTTGATGGTCGCGCCAAGCGGAATGGACAACGCGTAGGTATCTTTCTCGAGGTCCAGGCGTTCGCACAGTGCCAGGTTTACGGGGATGTTGGCGGCCGAGCTGCGCGTAAAGAATGCCGTGACCCCGCTCTCACGGAGGGCGGTGAACACGATGGGATACGGATTGCTTCGCGTCTTGATCCAGACGATCAACGGGTTGATCAGCAACGCCATTATCAACATGCAGCTCAACAACACCGTCAGGATACGCGCGTAACCACCGAGCGCCGACAGGCCGGACTCTGCGAGGTTGCCGGCGACGAGCCCGAATATGCCGATCGGTGCCAACCGGATGACGATACGGACAATGTGAGTCACCGCGTCCGCAAGATCCGCCAGCACCTGCCGGGTCGCATCCGCCGCATGGTGAAGAAAGACCCCGAGCAGCACCCCCCATACGAGGATGCCGATGTAGTTCGCGCTCAGGATCGCGTTGACCGGGTTATCGACGAGCTTCATTAGCAGCCCGCCGAGGACTTGCGCGATCCCCTGCGGCGCCGTCGCGGTTGCCTCGGGGAACTGCAGCGCCAGTTTGGTCGGGAACAGGGCGCTCATCGTGATCGCAAGCCACGCGGCAGCAATCGTTCCGACGAGATACATGATAACGATTGGACGAAGTTGCGCGGTGTGACTGGCACGCCGGTTCGCAATCGCGGAGGCGACCAGCACCAGTACGAGCACCGGCGCAACTGCCTTTAGCGCCTGCACGAACAGATTGCCCAGCAGCATCGAGGCCCTGCCCGCTTCGGGCGATACCAAAGACAGTGCGATGCCCGCCACGATACCGACGGCGATTTGCAGCACGAGACTGCCGCTCATTATGCGGTTGATTATTGTTGGTGTTGCCATGCTCCCCCCGACGGCTCTGATGCCCGGCCCTATAGTTACGCCAGTTGCTGCAATCTCCCGGGCTAATGCCGACGGCGATACTCACGGCGTTTGACGGCCGCTGGTTTCGGTTCCCGCTCCATGAGCGCCTTCGACTGGTATACGTATTCGACCGTTCCGATCAACCACAGCAGGTAGCCGATCAATTCGATGAACTCCTCGACAGCGAGCTTGATGATACGTGCGTATGCGTCGCCGAGCATAGCCTGCCAGAGGGGCTCGTGACCGACCAGCATCGAGTAGGCAAACAGGATGACTGCGCCGGCGAATATCAGCGTCAGGCCCGGAGAGGGCCAGATCCTCGCCAGCGCGATGTTCAGACGCTTCAGGTGCCTGTAACAGTATGCGATCAGCAACGCCCCGGAAATTCCGGCAAGCACCTGCCACAGGTTGTCGATGATGTATTGATCGAAGAAATAGTGAAGTTCGCGAATCAGGAAGACCAGCGCGAGTCCGCCGAAGAGGATCGCAAGCGGACGCTGCGTCTGACTTTGCCGGGCGACCCAGCCCATCAGGACGCCGCAGGTCAGGAGTATCAGCAGTTGGATGATCTCGATCGTGGAGAATTCGCTGGTGCCGTATTCGTCACCCTCGGACACGAACTCCTGCAGGCGCAACGTTCCGGGGTGGGCCACTTCCAGGCGCACCAGGACTGCGGTCAGCAACGCGATGCCGAAGAAATAAAGTACGTAGCGAAACCAGGCCATGCCCGACTATACACCGCACACCGCACACCTGTTAATTCATTGATTTAATTACGTGTTTTAGCTATTTTCGGAGTTCGAACGTCGGCGTCCCGGTATCGATCAACAAGGCCCGGTCGAGTAGCCAGGCGCGTGCATCAGCGGCATCGGACTCGAACCACGCCCGACTGCTGCCGAGCCGGAAACTGTAGCCCCACGCGTCCATGTCCTGCATCAGCCGATCACGGCCCACACCGGGCAAATAGTCTGCCAGCAATATCTGCAGGTAGCACACGGCGGCTTCCTCGATATCATCGCCGCCGGCATCGCGATCGAGGCCGGCACGACGCGCCTCGTCCATGCAGATCACGTGACAGGCTTCGTGCAGTAACGAGTGAACAGGCGTATCGAGCCGGACATAGACGCAGCGCTTGACGATGCCGGCCTCCGAATCACCCCAGAAACTCCCGGTAATGGGCTCGTCGTCTTCGAGCAAGCGTAGTGACAGTCCGAACCGCCCAAGCAGTTGCGTTAGCTTGCTGAAGCGGACGTCGGCAACCGTCAGTACGGAACTGCTGGCACTCACGGCCCGGTATCAGATCGCGGAAATCTGTTTCAGGACGACGCGCACGAGATCATCGACGATAGCGTCTCGCATGAGCTGCTCTTCCCTGGCCTTGCCGAGCACCAGCGTCGCGTCGTAGGTATAGTCGCGGGTCAGCGTCAGCTCCTGCGGTTCGAGCAGGTTCTGCTCGCCGCTCGTAATTGCGTAGCGCACCGTGTAGAACACCTCGAACTCGGTCGGAACGTTTCGCGCCGACACGGATAATACGCGCTGATCCGTAAAGTCGTAGAGAATCGTCAGTGTCGCCGTTGCATCCGCCGGCGAATCCAACACTTCCACACCGGCAGCCTGCAGGTTGCGGCGCAACTCGCGATAGAACTGGCTGAACCTGTCGGGCGTCGATATGTAAGTGCGCTGCATTGCTGCCGGTGTCGACGTAGCTCCCTGCAGGCTGAACCCGCACGCCGCAATGAACAGCAACGGCAGCAGCGCAAGAATCCTATACAACGATATTCACCAGGCGGCCGGGAACCAAGATCGTCTTCCTGACCTCTTTGTCCGCGATAAAGCGCTGCGCATTCGGATCCGCAAGCGCCTCGTCGATAACCGACTGCTCGTCTGCGTCGGCGGCAACCGAGATCTTGCCGCGCAGCTTGCCGTTGACCTGAACGACGATGTCCACGAGGTCACGCGACAGGGCAGACTCATCGACCGCCGGCCAGCGTTGATCGACCAGCGCGGTGTCATGCCCGAGCATCTGCCACAGCGCGTGACAGATGTGCGGGACGATCGGCGACATCATCAGGACGACCGCTTCCAGCGCCTCGCGATCGACCGCCCTGCCCTGGTCGGAATCGTCTTCAGACCGATTCACCGCATTCAGAAGCTCCATCGAGGCGGCGATGGCCGTGTTGAACATACTACGCCGGCCAATGTCGTCGGAGATCTTGCTGATGGTCTCATGGGTCTTGCGGCGCAAGTCCTTCTGCCCGGCATCGAGTGCCGATACCTCCAGTGCAACTGCCGCGCCGGCGCCGATGTGTTTCTGGACTGCTCCCCAAAAACGTTTCAGAAAACGGGAGCTTCCCTGGACGCCTTCATCGGACCATTCGAGCGCCTGTTCCGGCGGCGCCGCGAACATCATGAACAGCCGCACCGTGTCCGCACCGAACTTCGCGATCAGTTCCTGTGGATCGACGGTATTGCCCTTGTTCTTGGACATTTTCGCACCGTCTTTCAGCACCATTCCCTGCGTAAGCAGGTTGGTGAACGGCTCCGACGACGCGCTCAGGCCTTCGTCGCGCATGACGCGCTGGAAGAAACGCGAGTACAGCAGATGACGCCTCACGATCGTCGAGCATCTTCTGGTCGCTGTCGGGGCACGCGTAGCGTGCGAAGTACCAGGACGACTCGACGAAGGTGTCGAACGTGTCTGTCTCGCGACGCGCCGTCTTGCCGCAGCGCGGACAGGTCGTCTCGTAAAAATCGGGCAGGTCCTTGAGCGGCGACCCATGACCCGTGAATTCCACGTCTTCCGGAAGCACGACCGGCAGATCCTCTTCGGGCACGGGAACGGCGTCGCAATCTTCGCAATAGATGATCGGAATCGGCGCGCCCCAATAGCGTTGCCGGGAGACGCCCCAGTCGCGCAGCCGGTAGTTGACAGCCCGACGGCCGCGACCCGTTTCTTCGAAATAGTCCGCAATGGCGTCGAACGCGGTTGCCGAATCCATGTCGCTGTAATCGCCGGAGTTCACCAGCACGCCATAATCGGTAAACGCACCCTCGTCGATATCGATCCCTGCTCCGTCCGCTGGCGCGATGACCTGTTTGATCTCCAGGCCGTGCTTTTTCGCGAACTCCCAGTCGCGCTCATCGTGCCCCGGAACCGCCATCACCGCCCCGGTGCCGTAGCTCATCAGGACGAAGTTCGCGACCCACAGCGGTACCGTCTCGCCGGAGATCGGATGCACGGCATTGATTCCCAGCGCCATGCCCTTCTTTTCCATCGTTTCGAGCGACGCTTCGGCCGCATGCGACTTCTTGCACTCGTCGACAAAGGCCGCTATTGCCGGGTCGTCTTGCGCCGCTTTCGACGCCAGCGGATGCTCGGCGGCGACCGCCATGTAGGTAACTCCAAGCAG
>JAACFJ010000120.1 GCA_009937505.1 Gammaproteobacteria bacterium | reverse complement strand
AACGGCCATTCCTCGGCGAGCACGCTGCCGGACATCATTATTGTCGATGCGCCGAAAGTCAGGACGGCCATCAGTTTTGTTGCTGATTTTCTCATTCAAATTTCTCCAAAAACGTGGACGGGTAGTGTCCACTCGGCCGACAAATTAACACATGCACGGCAGTTCAGGTGGACTTCGTGTCCGCCGCGCCGCGCTGCAACAGCACCAGGGCAATGCCGCCCAGGGTGGCAACGGACGAGACAATGAGCCGCAGGGTCACCGGCTCCGAGAGCAGAAGCACGCCACCCAGGGCCGCGATGACGGGCACGGAAAGCTGCGCCGTGGCGGCGCGCGTAGCCGGCATGCCGGCCAGCACGGCGTACCAGAGAGCGTAACCCAACCCCGACGCGATGGCGCCGGACAGGATGGCCAACGTCACGCCATACCAGGACATGTAGACGTCGTTCCAGAAGATGAGGCTCACGGCAGCCGCGAGCGGAACCGCGTACAGGAAATTGTCGGCGGTGGTGCCCAGGGGATCGGCCTCGCCCCGCCCGAGCAGCGAATACAGGCCCCAGGCAACGCCCGCAACGACCATCAGGGCCGCACCCAGGGGCTCCGGCGCCGTCACTCCCGGCGAGACGAGGTAAACGAGGCCGAATATCGCAATCGCGAGTCCGGCCCACGACAGGGGCGAGAAACGTTCGCCCGAATGCAGTGCGACCGCAAACATCGTGAGCAACACGGCACCGAACAGTATGAGCGCGCCGGTTCCCACGCTGATGGACAGGTAGGCAAACGAAAAAAATATCATGTAGCCGAACAACGTTACGACGGCACGCCAGTCGACAGGTTTGCGTGCGCCGCCCCGCCGGGTCCAGGTGATCAGCAACTTCAGCATGACAGCCCCGGCAACGACACGGATGCCGGTAAAGCTCGCCGCATCGATGTGCCCTGCACCGAGCGCCATCCGGCACAACAGCGGATTCGCCGCCAGCGCGAGCATTGCAATACCGGTAAGCGCGAGCGCTCTCTGATCCGACGCCCGCTCGTTCCTGGGGTTTTCGTCTTCCACCCGGACAGTGCACTGCAAGCGCGCACCGCCGTCAAGTATCCCAAATTAGGGGACAGTGACTTTAAGTGCCAGGCGCCATATTCGCCTGGCACTTAAAGTCACTGTCCCCTAATTGCTAATTGATTTACATCGAGCCGGTGATATTGAGGAATACACCCTGGTGATCGAAGTTGAGGTCGGTCAGGTCGTCCGAGAAGTCGGTAAAGTTGTAGCCGAGTCCGAGCTTGAAGTGATCGCCGAGGTAACGCGAGATCGTGGCGAGAGCGCCGAGGCGGTGTTCGTTGAGATCCGGCATGTCGAGCATGCGGCCCTCGAGCAGGAACTCCCAGTGCTCGCGGAAGCGGTAGTCGCCTCTGAGCACGTAGAGGTGCGCGTTGTTGTCGTAGAACTCGGGGTTCTCACGATCGAGGCTGACCTGGCCGAGACGGTAGCCATACTTGCCGCCGATCGTAAAGTTGTGCGTGAGATCGTAGGTCAGGTCGATTGCGGCAACGTGGCTCTTCTGGATGAACTCCGCGGCGATATTGCTGAGCGACACCTGGTCCGTCGTCGGCACATTGTAGAAGTAGGTGTACTTGACGAGTGTATTCAGCCGATCATGGTGGATCGGGCGATACGCATAGCCCAGCACGCCTTCCGTGAAGCCGCCATCGTAGAACGTGCCGAGCGAACTCTCACTCGTGGAATGGTTGAGCTTGCCGAGCAGGCGCGAGCCCGGGTTCATCTGGTACTTGAAGCTGTTGCGGAACAGCCAGGTGGTGCGTTCGGTCCGGCTCAGGTCGGGCTGTTCGGCATCGTCAAAGCGGTATTCGACACCCGAGGACAGCTGCAGCGCATGGGCACCGAAGCCGATCTGCACGGCGCCCGCCAGGCGTTCCGTCTCCGCGCCCGTCTGCTGGTCCTGCAAGGTTCCGATGTCCGTATTGAGCCCGAGGTTCCACTTCTCGGTCGGCGCGAAAGTAATGCCTGTGGCGTGCGTCAGCCCGGTCATCGTCGTGCCGTGCTGGTAGCGCTCCTCGAGGAATACGCTGGTGCTGTCCGCGATGCGTGACTTCACGCCCGCAACCAGGTTGCCCTCGCTGCCGCGGCCGCTGCGCAGGCCGTTGTCGGTACGCTCGTTCTCCAGCGCGTAGTTGAGATAGAGACTCGTCCTGTCCGAGTGCAGGTAGTTGGTGCCGAGGCGTGCTCCCTGGCCGAGATCGCCATCGGAGACTTCTGCGTCGATCCGCAGCCGCTCCGTGGCGCGGAAGGAACCGCCGAGACCGGCACGCGCGTTCTCCTGCCGGTCACCCGTGATCGACACCGTGTCCTGGAAGAAGCCGTAAGCGGTCCACGTCGTCTGCGAGTCGTAGCCGACCTGCAGTACGGCATCGGCGCGTTCGCCCTGCTCCTGCGTCAGCCCCACGACCGGCGAATTGTCGATGCGGTTATCGACGCGGTAGCCGGCATTGACCTCCCAGCTGTCCGTTACCTGGTAACCGAGATTGATTTCCTGCACGTCGGTCTCGAGGCCCTGGTCCTGGACGAGACTGTCGACCTTGGCGCCTACCGAGAAACGATCGGCAACCGGCATCGTGAACGTGCCGCCCCAGTGCTCGGTATCCATGAGCGCCGTCATGCCCGGCGCCGAGTAGCCTGCTTCGACTTCCTGCATGTAAAGCGTCAATTGCCCCTTGCCGAAGCTGAAGATGTCTTCCGGCGCGATGCTGATATCCGCGCGCTGCGCATCGGCTTTCGCATTGACGAAGGACAGCGGGTCGTAACTCGCAAACCCGAAACCGCCGTCTTCGGATACCTGCGGCAGCGAGACGAGACCTTCGCTGGTCGCCTGCTGCACCTTGAGCCAGGAATGAGCGGCCAGGCGCAAGGTCAGGTCGGCCGCGTTGAGGCTGCTGTCGCTCGCGTCCTGTTCGTTGGTGTTCGTCGTGAGCCCGACCTTGACGTAGTCGCCGAACCAGTAGTGGCCCTGCCCGCCCACGGACAGTGCATCGATTTCCTGGAAGCCCGGCGTGTACTCGTAGCGCACCACGAGATAGGCCTCGTCACCGGAGAGCGCGTTGCTGCGCACCAGCAGGTTGTCGTCGGCCGTGGACGCCAGCGGCTCGGTGAGCACGATGCGTCCCTGCAGGTAATCGATGTCGTAGTCGAGCACCGGCGTCAGGTTCAGGACACCGGTGACGATGCCCGAGGCCTTGTCACGCAGCTCGACGCGCACCCGCTCGGAACCCGTCAGGATGTCCTGGCGCTGCATGAAGTAAAGTGAGCCGCCGGTGCCGCGGAACTCCTCGCGGCTCGCCACCGTTCCCGGTTCCGCCCCGAACCCGTCGATGGCAAATCGCTGGTCGCCGAACGAGGTCGTCGACTCCGACTGGTAGTGCAGGTTGGCGCCGTAGAGACCGCGGTCGACCTGCGCCAGCTCGTTGTTCATGTAGCCGATCTTGAAGTTGCCCCACTGCGCGTGGTTGTCCTGGTTGGCGAGGCGCACGTAGAACTTGCCCATGGTGGGCGCCATCTCCTGCACGGTGCTGTCGTCGCCGAAGGTCGGGTAGTAATAGTCCGGATCGATACGCCTGAATAATGACTCGGGCGACTTGTCCATGAAGTTCGAGAAGAGTTCGTCGATCGGCCCTTCGCGGGTATCGGCGCTGGCCGTCAGCTTCCATTGGGTGCCGAACTTGCCATTCACGAAGAAGGCCAGGCGCCCGTCCACGTTGGAGTCGACGTCGTTGACCGGGTTGTCGCCCTGGAGCAATTCCATCGCAGGGCTCGCCTCGCCCTCGGACAGCGTGACGTCGGCCATGCCGACGTAGAACCAGTCGTTCTCCTTGAATTCGAGGTCGCGGAGATACAGCTCACCGGCACCTTCCTGGTCGACGACTGCAACCTCAACGGTATGTGCGCCTTCCGGCAGGATGTGTTCGGTGACGAAACTGCCGTTCTCGTCCACAGGCACCTGCCGCCCGGCGACGAACACCTCGTGGTCCCCGGGAACGTCGTTGCCGCGCACGCTCACCGTGCCGCTCGATAGCGCGATGTTGTGCAGGCTCAGGCCGTTCTCGCCGTAGGCGGCAAACAACTCCGGATCCGTCACGAACTCGCCGTCGTCGCCCTCGCCCGCGGGCTCGTCGACCACGTCGTACACCAGCCACAGCGGCTGCGGCCGGGTCTCGTCGAAGTTGCCAGCCGTGCCGTAGGCCCTGAGCACGTAAGCCAGCTCGAATACCGGCGCGCGGAACCAGCTTGCCTCCGGCAGCCAGCTCGCGACACCGTTACCGCCCACGGGCACGACCGCGAGCGGCTCCGACTCCAGCGACTGGCCGGTCTCGAAGATGCGCACTTCCGCCTTGTCGATGAAGTGCGAGTAGTTGGTGTACATCATGAAACGCACCGGCGTTGCCTGGCGGTCCACGAAAATGTCGGCCGGCGACAGCTGCGGTCCGTAATGCATCGCCTCCGACAGCGCCACGCGGGACGGCGTCGCCGACACGCTGAGCCGCGGCGCCGAGCGCAGGTTGTCGAAGCCGAAGCGGATGTCGGCGTTCTTCATTGCGACGTCGGTGCAGCGCTGGATGTCGGACGAGCTGCGCTTCGGATCGTCGATCGGTTCGCCATCGACGGTGATGCGCATCAGGTTCAGGCTGAGCGGATTCTCGGGCTTGAGCTCGCGCGTCACGCGCGTGATATCGACGCCTTCGTACTCGTCGAGAAGTGCGAGCTCGTCGTAAACGACCTGGACCGCAACGTGGGACGTGTCGCCCTGCACGAAGCCGGCGTTGACCACATCGTCCGCATGCACGTAACCGCGGCCCTCGAATTCCACCTGCCCGTCGCCGAGCTGCATGTCCGGCGTGATTGCATCCATCGCGCGCCGTGCACGCGATGCCGACAGGCCGATGTCATCGCCATAGACGGCGGCGGTGCGTCGCGAAAGACGCTCGTTGCGCGTGTAGCCGACGAAGCGCAGGCGCGAGTTTGACTTGTCCGCGACGTCCTCGAGTGCGCGGGCAAGATCATCGCCATAACCCGGCGGCACGACGGGCTGGCCGTCCCTGAATTCGATGTGCGCGATCTCGCCCCACGGCGGATCGTAGGTCCGCGTCACCAGCGAGGCGCCGGCGGACTCGGGACACAGCTGCGGCTCGTCGGGCAGCTCCTGCAGCGGGTCGTCGTACCAGAATTCCACCTCGACGCGGCGATTGAGCGCGCGGCCGTTGGCGGTAGCGTTCGAGGCCAGCGGCCTGACGGCGCCTTCGCCGTCACTCTGGATCGCCGCGGTCGGCAGGTCCAGGCTGTCCTGTACCGCGAGCGCGACACGCCGGGCCCGCGCTTTCGACAGGCCGACGTGATCGCCGTAAATGCGTTCGAAGCGGCCGGCGAGCGGTGCGGCGTCGGTATAGCCGACGAAACTGACGACGACGTTGTGCTTGTCGGACAGGTTCGCCAGCGCACGCTCGACCTGGGCGACGAACTCCGCGTGCACGTCGATGGAGTCCTCGTCGTAACGGAGCGGCGCAACCAGGTTCTGCACGCGTGCGCGCTTCGAGTGTCCTTCGACGTAGCGCAGCTTGCACACCGTCTCCATGCGGCAGACCTTGACGCGCTTGATTTCATGCGGCACGAGGAATTCCTCGATCGCAACCTTGTCCACGACCTCGTCGTACCAGACCTCGATCTCGACGCGGCGATTGAGAGCACGTCCTTCCTCGGTCGTGTTCGGTGCGACGGGCTGCGTATCACCGGCCCACTCGAAGGAGATCGCTTCCGGCGGCAGCACCAGCGAGGTCTGGAAGTGTTCCGCTACCTGGCCGGCACGTTCGCGCGACAGCCCGGCGTTGTCGCCGTAGATCGCCTGCAGCCGCGGCGACAGCGGCCGGTTGTCCGCGTGGCCGATCAGGTGCAGGCGCACGTTGATGCGGTCTTTCATGCGGGCGAGGATGGCACCGAGCGACTCGACCGTGGTGTCCGGGATCTGCGCGACGCCGGTCTCGAACCGGATATCCGGCACGAGCCCGCTGAGCTTGACCGTCTCGAGCGCATCCTCGACGGTCTCGCGCGTCTCGATCGTGTCGCCAACCTCGGTGTCGATGTCGCCGGGGTCCTGCGCCCAGCGCATGGTCGGCCCGTCGTCGGCCAGGTGCCGCTCGACGGCTTCGCCGATCGGCGCCTCGTCAACGTTGGAGGCATACACCGGCAATGCAATTACAGCAGCCAGCGTGAAACAAAGGCGCACGAGTTTCGAAAGTGTGCTCATCGGCCCATCGCCGATGTTCGACCCGTGAGCCGACAGTCCTGAACGAGCATGCGGGAGCAATAAAAGGTGTAAACCGTTACTGACGATCTTCATCGGTCACCCCCCCTGCCCTGGTCGGGCGGGCCGCCGAGCCTCCAGAACACCTCGGGCTCGATCACCAGCTCGTAGCAGCAGTCCATTTCCTGCCAGGACGCGCTGATGTCTTTCTTGAGCCTGTCGAGACGGCGGTTGACGAGCGCCTCGTCCTCGACGTCGGCGACGTAGGACAGGCGCAGCACCGACGGCGCTTTCTGCAGTTCCTGCAGCAGGGTGTCGATGCGCGGCCGCCACTGCGGGCGCATCTCGTCCGTGCCGGGCTCGAACACGGCATCGGCGACATCGAGGCCGACGACGCGGTGAATCGAGGCACCGAAGTTGATGCGCAGCGCTTTACCGCGCGTGGCGCGTTGCACCTGCACCGGCCGCGTCGAGACGCGGAATCCGCTCGGCAACGTGCGGTCGTCGAGCTTGAGCACGAAGTTGCTGCCACGGCTCTCGTTCGGCGTGATCGCACAGGTGATGTGGTAGCGGCCGTAGCTGTCGGTCTTGGCGGCGAGGCCACGAGCGGTCACCAG
>JAACFJ010000119.1 GCA_009937505.1 Gammaproteobacteria bacterium | reverse complement strand
ATCGAAATGGCAGACGTAACCATGCGCCAGATGCTAGAGGCTGGCGTGCATTTTGGGCATCAGACCCGCTACTGGAACCCGAAGATGGCTCCCTTCATCTTCGGCGAACGCAACAAGATCCATATCATCAATCTCGAGAAGAGCCTGCCGATGGCTCGCGAGGCTTACGCTTTTGTGAAGGCCACGGTCGCGGATGGCGGCAAGGTGCTTTTCGTGGGTACCAAGCGCGCCGCACGGGACTCGATCCGCAATCACGCGGTCCGCTGCGAGATGCCGTTCGTCAGCCAGCGCTGGCTCGGCGGCATGCTAACCAATTACAAGACTATTCGTCAGTCCGTCAAGCGCCTGGTGACGCTCGAGGAAATGACCGCAGAAGGTGGCTTCGAAGGTCTTACCAAGAAAGAAATTCTGGGCTTGAGTCGCGAGCGCGAAAAACTCGAGAGGAGCCTGGGCGGTATCAAGGATATGAAGTCCCTTCCCGACGTGATGTTCGTCATCGACGTCGAGCACGAGGATATCGCGATACGTGAAGCCAGGAAGCTCGGCATTCCGGTCGTCGCGGTCGTGGACACCAATTGTTCGCCGGATGGCGTCGACTACATCGTGCCCGGCAATGACGATGCGATGCGCGCGATCGAGCTCTACACGACACTCATCGCCGATGCCGTTATCGACGGCAAGGCATCACTGCCGGAGGTTGCTCTCGGCGAAGACGAGTTTGTCGAGCTGGACGAGGAAGGCAATGTCAAGAAGGCAGGCGACCGCCGGAAGAGGGGGGCGAAGAAGCCGTCCCGCAAGCCGGCTGTAAAGAAGAAGGCGACGGCGAAGAAGCCCGAAGCCGAGAAGGTGCCGGCAAAGACCGAGAAGCCTGCCGAAGAAGCTGCGGCCGTCGAAGAGAAAGCGGCCGAGGCCGGGCAGCCTGCCGAAGAAGTTGCGGCCGTCGAAGAGAAAGCGGCCGAGGCTGGGCAGCCTGCCGAAGAAGCTGCGGCCGTCGAAGAGAAAGCGGCCGAGGCTGGGCAGCCTGCCGAAGAAGCTGCGGCCGTCGAAGAGAAAGCGGCCGAGGCCGGGAAGCCCACTGAAGAAGCTGCGGCCGTCGAAGAGAAAGCGGCCGAGGCCGGGAAGCCTGCGGAAGAAGCTGCGGCCGTCGAAGAGAAAGCCGCCGAGGCCGGGAAGCCTGCCGAAGAAGCTGCGGCCGTCGAAGAGAAAGCCGCCGAGGCCGGGAAGCCTGCCGAAGAAGTTGCCGGGGACGAACCTGCGCCGGCAAAACCTGCAGAAGCTGCTGACGAGACGGACTCGAAGGCGTCCAGGAAAAAGGTAGCGAAGAAAGCAGCCAAGAAGACGGCGAAGAAAGCGGCAAAGAAGACCGCGAAGAAAGCGGCCAAGAAGACAGCCGCGAAATCGGCGGAGAAGGCTGACGACGCGGAGAAGAGCGACTATACAGTGATGTCGATCAGTGCATCCATGGTGAAAGAGCTCCGCGAGCGCACCGGCGCCGGCATGATGGAGTGCAAGAAAGCGCTCGTCGAGACCAGTGGCGATATGGAAGCGGCAGCCGAGCTCTTGCGCAAGTCCGGCCAGGCCAAAGCCGACAAGAAGGCGGGTCGTGTTGCGGCGGACGGCAAAATCGTAGTTAAGGCGGATGCCGGTAATGCCGTCGTTGTTGAAGTGAATTCGGAAACGGATTTTGTCGCGAAAGATGAGAACTTCATCTCCTTCGCAGAAGCTGTTGCCGATGTCGCAATGGCGTCAGGCACCACCGACGTGGAGGCGCTTGCAAACGAGACGCTGGCCGATGGCCGGAGCGTCGAGCAGGCGCGCACCGACCTGATTTCGAAAGTCGGGGAGAATATTTCTGTACGGCGCATCGCCGCTGTTACCTCTGGCGGCCCGCTGGGTCATTACACCCACGGCGCGAAGATTGGCGCCGTCGTCGCTCTGGAGGGTGGCGATGCGGATCTCGCACGCGATATCGCGATGCACGTTGCCGCGATCAATCCGACCTGCATCGACGAGAGCGGTGTCCCGGCGAAAACGCTCGAGCGCGAGCGCCGGATCTTCGCCGAGCAGGCTGCTGAATCCGGCAAGCCACCGGAAATCGTCGAAAAGATGGTATCCGGCCGCGTAGCCAAGTTCCTCAAGGAAATCACGCTTGTCGGCCAGCCGTTCGTCAAGGATGACAAGATCAGCGTCGGCAAGCTGCTCGGCAAAGCCGGGGCGAAGGTCACCTCATTCGTTCGATTCGAAGTCGGCGAGGGAATCGAGAAGAAGCAGGAGAACTTCGCTGACGAGGTAATGAAGCAGATCGAGGACGCGAAGAGCAAAGGCTGACGCGCTGTGCGCTTTTCGGCGCTAACCCCTTGATTTGAAGAGATTGCCAACGGCTATTGCGCTAGAATCAACGGTCGCCGGGGGGCGGTTCGGCTAACGACAACGAGAAGGCTTGTATATGGGTGACTCCGAGGTTCCATACGGTCGCGTACTGCTCAAGCTGAGCGGTGAGGCGCTGATGGGCGAGCTGGATTACGGTATCGAGCCGGGGACCATCAAACGCATTGCCAACGAAATCGCAACCGCAAGGAAACGCGGCGTCGAAATCGCGATTGTCGTGGGCGGAGGCAACATCTTCCGCGGGGCCGGGCTCGCCGGCGCCGGCATGGACCGGGTTACGGGCGATTACATGGGCATGTTGGCGACGGTCATGAATGCCCTGGCCTTGCAGGATGCGCTCGAGTCGCTCGATGTCTATGCGCGCGTGATGTCTGCGCTGGAGATCCACGACGTTTGCGAGGACTACATCCGCCGCCGGGCGGTCAGGCATCTCGAAAAGGGGCGGGTCGTGATTCTCGCGGCAGGCACCGGCAATCCGTTTTTCACGACCGATACTGCGGCCAGCCTGCGCGCTATCGAGATCGGCGCAGATATCCTTCTCAAGGCAACCAAGGTCGACGGTGTATACGACTCGGATCCCGTGACCAATCCGGAAGCGAGTCGATTCGAGACGGTGTCTTTCGATCAGCTGCTTTCTGACAAGCTGCTGGTGATGGACGCGACTGCCGTCGTGATGTGCCGTGATAACGAGCTGCCGCTGCGTGTCTTCGACCTGACACGGGCAAATGCGCTGGTTCAGGCGATGACGGGCGACAACGTCGGTACTCTGGTTACCGCATAAACAAGTCGTAAGGAGACTGAGGGCAAAGACGTGTTGGAAGAGATCAAGAAAGATGCCGCTACGCGGATGGCTAAGAGCGTGGCGTCGCTGCGACAGGATTTGACAAAGATTCGCACGGGGCGCGCCCACACGAGCCTCCTGGACCACATCACGGTCGAGTATTACGGCAGTGACGTACCCCTGAACCAGGTTTCCAACGTGGGGGTGGAGGACTCCCGCACGCTGACAGTGACTCCCTGGGAAAAAGACATGGTGCCGAAGATCGAGAAAGCCATCATGGGTTCGGACCTGGGGCTTAATCCCGCGACTGCAGGCACGGTAATCCGTGTGCCCTTGCCGCCGCTCACCGAGGAGCGACGCAAGGATATGATCCGGGTCGTGCGCCACGAGGCCGAGGGTGGCCGCATTGCCGTACGCAATATTCGCCGCGACGCCATTCACGACGTCAAGGAACTCCTCAAGGAAAAAATGATCGGCGAGGATGACGAGCGCCGCGCCGAGGAGGAGATTCAGACCATCACGGACAAGTACGTCGCCGAGATCGATCAGACGCTCGCGGAAAAAGAAAGCGAGCTCATGGAAGTCTGAGTGTCCGGATCCGAACCGACATCACCGGCCAGGTCGAACATTCCGCGGCATGTCGCCGTGATCATGGATGGCAACGGTCGCTGGGCGCGCAAACGCTCGCTGCCCCGCCATGCCGGGCATCGCTCGGGGGTGAAGTCCGTGCGCGAGGTCGTCGAAAATTCCGCGCGGTACGGTGTCGAATACCTGACGCTGTTTGCATTCAGCAGCGAGAATTGGCGGCGGCCAGAAGAGGAAGTCGGCATGTTGATGTCGCTGTTCCTCGAGGCGCTGCGCCGCGAGGTCGCGGATCTGCACAAGAATAATGTCAGGCTGCGTTTTATCGGTGAACGCGAATGCCTGGACAGCAAGCTCAATGAAAAAATCAGTAATGCCGAGGCGCTGACGGCGGACAATACCGGCCTGCGTTTGCAGGTTGCCGTTGCCTACGGCGGGCGATGGGACATCGTCGAGGCGGCACGCAGCGTCGCGAGCAAGGTGGTTTCGGGCGAGATTTCTCCCGAGTCCATCGACGAGGCGACGTTCGCCGCCGAGCTGCAGCTCGGCGGCGCCCCGGACCCGGACTTGCTGATACGAACGGGCGGCGAACAGCGCATCAGCAACTTCCTGCTCTGGAATCTCGCGTATGCCGAGCTGTGGTTCACCGACGTCCTGTGGCCTGATTTCGGTCAGGCCGAATTCGAGGCCGCGCTGGCCTACTATTCTGAGCGGCAGAGACGCTACGGGCACACGGGTGAACAACTCGAGGCCGTGAAGTGCTGAAAGAGCGGGTCATTACGGCGCTGATTGCGGTCGTCGTCCTGCTCCTGGTGCTGTTCGTATTGCCAGGGGCGGCGGCGCAGGCGGTCATTGCGCTCGTGATACTGGCCGGCGCCTGGGAGTGGTCCGGTTTCCTGGGATCCCGTTCGACGCCAATTCGGGCGATGTACGTGGGTCTCGTTGCCGTGCTGATGGGCCTCGTTACCTGGTTGGCACCGCAAATCAACGGCCTGCTGTTCCAGGTGGCCCTTGCGTGGTGGGTTGGCGCGCTTGTGTGGACACTGTTCTATCCGACACCGATTCCCGCCGTCCTGCGCTGGGGCGCAGGGGTGCTGGTGCTGGTGCCGCTCTACACCGCCCTCATTGTCCTTTACCTCGCAAGCCCGGCCGTCCTGCTCGGCGCCCTGGTGATCGTCTGGGCTGCGGACACCGGCGCATTCGTCGCCGGCAAACTGTTTGGCCGCGTCAAGCTCGCGCCGCAGATCAGTCCGGGCAAGACATGGGAGGGTGTCATCGGTGGCTTGCTCACGGTCGCGATCCTTGCAGGCGTCGGTGCGTACCTGTTCGATGCCCGCGTCGCCGTGCTCGTGCCGTTCTGCCTGGCCGTCGCCTGCGCGTCGATCGTCGGTGACCTGACGGTCAGCATGTTCAAGCGTACGGCGGGTCTCAAGGACAGCGGCAGCATCTTTCCGGGTCACGGCGGCGTTCTCGATCGTGTCGACAGCGTGGCAGCCGCGGCGCCGCTGTTCGCGCTCGGCATCGCCTGGACGGGGTTGCAGTGATGCACTATTCAGGGCAGGTTCATGCGCGAACCGGCATACTCCCGACGATAATGGCGGGAACCGGCGGTCTCTGCCAAAGTCCACTATACAAGGCAGGCTCGGCTGTGCGGTGCATGGGCCGGGGCCGCATATTCAACCGATTGATCTTAATGGGGAAACGTTCTTCGCATGGGTAGTGCTCTCGGCAATCTCCTGGCTTTTGTCATCGCCATCAGCGTCCTGGTGGCTGTTCACGAGTACGGCCATTACATCGTCGGACGCTGGACCGGCATGAAGGTGCTGCGATTCTCGATCGGTTTCGGCAAGCCGATATGGACGCGCATCGGCGGCAAGGACCGTACCGAATACTGTATTTCCGCGATCCCGCTCGGCGGCTACGTTCGATTCCTGGACACCCGCGAGGGTCCCATTCCCGAATCAGACGAAGGCCGCGCCTTCAACCAGCGGCCGGTGCCCCAGCGGATCGCGGTTTTGCTCGCCGGGCCGGCATTCAATTTCCTGTTTGCAATCGTCGCGTACTGGGCGCTGTTCGTGTACGGCATCCCGACGCTGGTGCCGGCCGTCGGCGAGGTCGAGCCGGGTTCCTATGCGGCGCAGGCCGGACTGGAGCAGGGCGACCGTATCGTCGGGGTAGGCGACGTCGAGACGGCGGACTGGGAGTCGGCACTCCTCGAGATGCTTGACCAGATGATATCGGATGGCCGCGTGCCCCTGACGCTGGAGGCCGAGGACGGCTGGCGGCGCGACGCAACGATAGACGTAGGTGCCGATGCGCGCCGCCTGACGGAGCCCGGCATGTTGTTCGAGGGCCTGGGTTTCCGTCCTTTCGGTGCCGACGACCTTCCGGCCGACATCGGCCGCGTCGAGGATGACGGCCCGGCGATCGCGGCGGGCATCCAGCCCGGCGACCGCATCGTGGCGTTGGACGGTTTGCCGATAATGGATTTCGGGGACCTGGTCGACGCTGTGCAGTCGCGCGCGAACAAGACGGTGTCCGTTGATTACGAGCGGGACGGTCAACGCTTGTCGACGATTCTGGTCGTGCAGGAGCAGCTCGTCGATGGCGAAGTCCGGGGCCGTCTGGGGGTCGCTCACAGCGGTGATTTCAGCGATTTCTACTATCAGCGGCGTTTCGGTCCGATCGACTCGATGACCCAGGCCATGGCACGCACCTGGTCATCGACCGTCTTTACGCTGCGTATGCTCGGGCGCATGGTGACCGGCGACGTTTCCATAAAGAACATCAGCGGTCCAATCAATATCGCGCAGTTCGCCGGCGAATCGGCACAACGCGGGCTGGATTACTTTCTCGGGTTCCTCGCGATCGTCAGCATCAGTCTCGGCGTTCTCAATCTGTTGCCGATTCCGGTACTCGACGGCGGCCAGATCGTCTACCAGTCAATCGAAGGCCTGAAGGGCAGTCCGCTGTCGGAACGCTCCCAGATTCTGGGCCAGCAAATCGGCATATTCGCATTAATTCTGTTGATGAGCTTCGCTTTCTATAACGATCTTGCGAGAATCTTCGGTTGAGATTGCCGGTACCTGAAAGTCAATGATGAGATGTAGAAGAAAATCGTTGTTCACCTTCCGGCGCGGCTCGCTTTTCGGCCTGCTGCTCGCGTTAACGGCTCTGCCGGCACTTGCTGACTTCGAGCCGTTCGTCGTCAGGGATATGCGTGTCGAAGGCCTGCAGAGAATATCCGAAGGCACGGTATTCAATTACCTGCCCATCAACATCGGCGACACCATCGACGATGTCCGCATCGGCGAGGCGATACGTGCGCTTTACACGCAAGGCCTCTTTGACGACATCGAGATTCGCAGGGATGGCGACGCGCTGATTATTGCAGTTAAGGAGCGGCCGTCGATCGAGAGCTTCGAGATCGAGGGCAACAAGGACATCAAGACGGAGGATCTCATGGAGTCCCTCCGCGGTGTGGGTCTCGCCAAGGGAAGGACCTTCGACCGTTCCACGCTCGACAACGTCGCGATGTTCATGCGGGAGCAGTACTACGACCGCGGCAAGTATGGCGTACAGGTCAATTCGACCGTTGAAGACCGCCCAAATAACACGGTACGTATCAAGATCGACGTCAAGGAAGGCGACCGCGCGAAAATCAGGCAGGTCAATATCGTCGGAAACACGTCATTCGACGAGGACGAAATACGAGGGGACTTCAATCTCGACACGGCCAACTGGCTGTCGTGGCTGCGCCAGGACGACCGTTACGAAAAGCAGGGGCTTGAGGGTGACCTTGAAACGCTGCGGTCGTTTTACATGAACCGCGGCTATGCGAATTTCAACATCGAGTCCACCCAGGTGGCCATTTCTCCGAACAAGAAAGATATATTCGTCACCATTACGATCAACGAGGGCGACAAGTACACGATTTCCGACGTCAAGCTTGTCGGTGACATGGTGCTTCCGGAGGCTTTCCTGCGCGCGATGGTACTGGCTCAGCCGGGGTCGATTTTCAATCTTGGCCTGCTGACGCAATCTGCCGAGTTCATGTCGCTGCGGCTTGGCGAACAGGGTTATGCCAACGCGGAAATCGACCCGGTTCCGGAGCTCGATCACGAAGAAAAGACAGCCGAGATTACGTTCTACGTGGATCCGAAGAGCCGCGTTTATGTCCGGCGGATCAACTTTAACGGTATCGACGAAGTCGACGACGAGGTATTGCGTCGCGAACTCCGGCAGATGGAAGGCGCATACCTGTCAAACGTATTGATCGACCGCTCGAAGTTCCGCCTGCAGCGTCTGCCGTATGTCGAACCGAATGTCGAGTCCGAGACGGTTCCCGTGCCGGGCAGTCCGGATCTCGTGGACGTTTACTTCAACATGGAATACCGCATGCCCGGCCAGTTCTCCGGCGGCGTTGGTTATTCAGAGTCGCAAAAGCTGTTGTTGAATGGCAGCATCGTGCATACCAACTTCCTGGGAACCGGTAACCGGGTCGCACTTGAAGTGTCGACGGGGCGCTTCTCGAAGTTCTACAGCATCTCACATACCGATCCCTACAGAACGATAGACGGCGTGCGGCGCACGGTCAGTGTCAATTACCGCGAT
>JAACFJ010000118.1 GCA_009937505.1 Gammaproteobacteria bacterium | reverse complement strand
CCTTTGCGACCAACGGCTACTTTACCCACGGCGTCGGCACCCAGTCGAAAGGCATGGCGGGCACCGGCGTAGGCTCGAACGCCGACATGGGCGCCATCATGTCTGCAAGCAACCCGGCACTCGGCGTTTTCGTGAGCGACCGGTGGGAAGCCGGCCTGTCGATATTCAGCCCGATGCGAAGTTACGTAGCGTCGGACAGCCAGCTCAATGGCAACTTCATCGATCTTGGTGGCTGCGACCCCATTAACAACCCTGGTGCCTGCTTGCCTTCGCACACGATCGCTGAGGGCGAGATCGACAGTGGCAGCGAGTGGTTCCCGATCCCTTATGTCGCCAAGAACTGGAGTCTGCAGAACGACGGCAACATCACCGCCGCGTTCTACGGCCGAGGCGGCATGAACACGGACTGGGACGATGCCAACTCATCGGCTACGTCGTACCTGTGCGGCGCCAACCCTGACGGCTCGCCTGCCAGCGGTCCGGGGCCGTACTGCGCCGGCAAGGCCGGCGTCGACCTGTCGCAGGCGTTCATCGCGCTCAACTATTCGGCGATGGCCGGCGACAACTTCGCATGGGGAATTGGCCCCGTATTCGCGGTGCAGATGTTCGAGGCGAACGGCGTACAGACGTTCCAGGTGATCACCAAGACGCTGGCGACGACCGGCGATTTTGGCCAGGTAACGTCGCTGAGCAACAATGGCCATGACATATCGTATGGCTGGGGTTTCGGTGGCGGACTCTGGTGGGGCCTCACGGATACATTCAGCCTGGGTCTCGCGTACCAGTCGAAGATGTCGATGAGCGAGTTCGACGACTACTCCGACCTGTTTGCGCAGGACGGCGGCTTCGACATTCCGTCGAGCATCAAGGGCGGCATCTCGTTCGTCGCTACCGACGCCCTGCGGATCAACTTCGACGTCGAGCACACCATGTACGGCGAAGTCGACTCGATCGCCAACCCGATGCTGAACATGTTCGGCTG
Source organism: Gammaproteobacteria bacterium (assembly GCA_009937505.1). Classification (GTDB taxonomy): domain Bacteria; phylum Pseudomonadota; class Gammaproteobacteria; order Steroidobacterales; family Woeseiaceae; genus UBA1847. Next base: position 9,831 of record JAACFJ010000118.1, on the reverse strand, counting down.
CCCGCTGCTGCCTCTTCAGGGGACGGCCATCGAGTCCTGCCTCGGCGGCGGCGCCGGCGCCGGCTTCGGCTGGGAGGATATGACGACCTATAAGCTCGGCTTCGAATGGGCGTCCAGTGAGAACAACATCTGGCGCTTCGGCTACAGCTACGGCGAGCAGCCGATCCAGGCGGCAGACGTGCTGTTCAACATCCTGGCGCCGGGCGTCATGGAGCAGCACATTACGTTCGGCCTGACGCACAAGCGGCCTCGCGGCGGCATCTGGAGCTTCTCGTTCATGTATGCGCCCGAGAACTCCGTCACGGGACCGAGCTTCTTCGACCCGACGCAGACGATCGAGTTGAAGATGAGCCAACTCGAATTCGAGGTGTCTTACCGGTTCGGCTCCGGCCAATAGTTGTGAAAAAACTGGCAGTAACCTTGCTGGCAGTGCTGTTTGCACCGCCAGCAATGGCTGATGACAAGATCGGTATCTTCGAGACGATCTATCATTCGGAAGCCTCTATTGCCGAGACGGCCGCCGCTATCGAAGCGGCGGCCGCCGGTTCTTCACTGCAGCTCCACGGTTCGCTGGATGTGCGTGTGCCCGACAACGCGCAGCAGGCGAAGGTTTTTGTACTTACCTCGCCAGACTTTATCGAAGCAGCCCGCGCCGAGGTGCCGCGGACGATCTCCGCGCAGATCCTGCGCGTCGCAGTATTCACGTGGGGCGACGAGCAGAAGACGGTCATCAACATGGCCAATCCGGTCGCGCACGCAATGGTGTATTACGCCGATTCGCCAAATTACGACGAACTGGTCGCTGCTGCTGGTGCCGCGGCGGGCGAGCTGCGCCAACTGGTCTCGGCCGTGCCCGGCGAAGCCGTGAGCGTGCAGATCGAACCCCTCAGGAAAGAGAAGCACTACAACAAGTACAAGGGTAAGAGCCAGCTGCTCATCGAAGAGGACACGGCCGAAAACTTCGACGTTGTCGTCGAGCGGGTGGTTGCGAGGCTCGAGGCCGGCGAGATCACCGACGAGACATTCCCGTACGGTTGGGAGATCGTCACCAGGATCCCGGTACGCGATGATGCGGTCTATATCGGCCTTACGAACCCGTACATCGAAAACCGCATGGTGCATATCAACTCGAGTTTTCGCGGCAAGGACAAGACCGACAAAGCCCCGTATCCGGGCGTCGACCATGTCACGGCGTTGCCGACCGACGTACTGATCGTCAGGGAAGCGGGCAAGACGCGAGTGTTTCATTACGGCCAGATGTGGCGTATGCAGCTCTATTTCTGGGATTCCGGCTACCGCGCATTCACGGCCAACATGAACGTGCCGGGGAAGATTGCGAATTCGATCCAGGAGGCGATCGAGCCGCCCGAAGAGTAGGGCGAGAATCGCGCCCACAAAGGTCCGCGCCGGCTGGCCGCGTCGGGTAGAATTCGTCCCATGAAGAGTAATATTCCGCTGGATCCCGCTTACTTGCGGCAACAAATCGTTGGCGTCGACTCGACCTTCGAGACGCCGTTTGGCGAGCGCCTGATGGTGTACTGCGACTACACGGCCTCCGGCCGCTGCCTGCGATTCGTGGAGTCCTACCTGCAAAGCCTGCAGCGCGTCTACGCGAATACCCACACGGAAGACGACATCACCGGCCGTAGCATGACGCAGCTGCTGCACGAGGCCGAAATGGCGATCAAGGACTCGGTGAACGCGGGTCCCGACGGCCGCATTGTCGCCGTCGGCACGGGCGCTACCGGCGCCATCGACAAGCTGCAGCAGATCGTCGGCGTTGCGCTGGCCCCAGCGACGCGACAGCAGCTGTTCGACGTCATGGATATGCCGGATTGCGAGATCGACAGCGAGTGTTTTCGCAAGACGTTCAATGAGAAGGGTCCCGTGGTATTCGTCGGACCGTACGAGCATCACTCCAACGAGATCATGTGGCGGCAGTCGCTCGCGACGACCATCGAGGTGCGTCTCGATGCGGCGGGCCAGGTCGATCTCGGCCATCTGGAGGAGTTGCTGCAGGACCCGAAATACCAGGGCCGACTACGTATCGGTTCGTTCTCGGCAGCATCCAACGTCACCGGCATCAAGACCGACGTGAGAGCGATCGCAACGTTGTTACACAAGTACGACGTCATGGCTTGCTTCGACTATGCGGCGTGCGCACCCTACGTCGATATCGACATGAATCCTGAGGCGGACACCGAAGGCGACGATCCGAGCATCGACGCGATCTTCATCTCGCCGCACAAGTTCCTCGGCGGCCCCGGATCGAGCGGTGTGCTCGTGTTCAACAAGCGCATTTATCACGGCGAATTGCCGCCGAGCGTCGGCGCCGGCGGCACGGTGGATTACGTCAGCAAGACGGACCAGGACTTCATCAAGGACATCGAGGAGCGCGAGAAAGCCGGTACGCCGGGCGTGCTGCAGACAATGAAGGCGGCGCTCGTTTTCCAGATCAAGGACCGTGCGGGCGTCGATACTATCCACCGCCGCGAGCACGAATTCACCACCCGGGCAATGGATCGCTGGCGGGAAGAAGACGGCATCGAGATTCTTGGCAATCCCGATCCCGAACGCCGCGTCGGCATCATCTCGTTCAATATCAAGTCGCCGGAAGGCAAATACCTGCACCACAAGTTCGTCACGGCCTTGCTCAATGACCTGTTCGGCATCCAGTCACGTGCGGGCTGTTCCTGTGCGGGCCCCTACGGGCACCGCCTGCTCGGCATCGACGATGCGACTTCCGAGCGTTATCGGCACGCGGTCCAGGACGGCTACTGCGGCATCAAGCCCGGCTGGTGCCGTATCGGGCTGCACTGGGTGATGGACGACGCCGAGGTCGATTACATCATCGGCGCGGTCCGCTTTATTTACGATTTCGACCTGTGTACCGGGTTCTGGGAACACCGGGAGGCGTCGGTCAAGCTGCCGGAGTTCTCGCTGGACGCGGCCCTGGCCAAGGACGGGGGAGAGCCCGCGATCCTCTCGCTGCCGGTACGGAAGCAGCTTTACGACCACTACATGACCGAGGCGGACCGCTGGGTGGAGAGGCTGCGGGCCGAACCGGCGGCAGGGCAGAGCACGCTCGGAGGCGAACTCGAGGAATTGCAGTTCTTCTCGTTGCCGGCAGGGCATCGCGGCCCCGGGGGGACAGTGGATTAGGGGCCTCCCGGCCTTTACGGGAGCACCCCGGGACAGTAAGATGTGCGGCCCTCGCGGGACTGACCGTGAATTGCAGGAGCGCGCCTCGGCGCGCGAACCAGGGTGAACGATGGATCACCCGCATACAACCAGACAATGCGCCCGTAGCTCAGCTGGATAGAGTACTCGGCTACGAACCGAGCGGTCGGGAGTTCGAATCTCTCCGGGCGCGCCAAACAAAAAAGGCACCCCCTTGTGGGGTGCCTTTTTTGTTTGGCGTGTCTGGGGGATAGATGAGGACTGCTGTTCGACAAAACGCGTCAGCGTTTTGGACCGAGCGGCGAAGCCGCGAAGCCCGAAGGGTCGAAACAGCCCTTAGGCTGTTTCGAGTCAATCTCTCCGGGCGCGCCATCTCCGCCCCACGGGCCACGTGTTCCATGTTCGGCTCGAGCACCCCTGGCAGAGCTAATCGAACTCCAGCCCGGCTCCGATCACAAACGTCTTGTCCGTTTTTTCCGCCGCACCCGCGGGCTGAGATTCATGATCCCAATCAAGCGAAACGTTCATATACAGGAGATCGGTAATCTCGTATCGGAAACCGGTCGACGTCTTGATAATCGTGTTGTCGCGACCATTGATCGTCTCAACGATACTGTGATTGTGGAAGACTTCGAAGTCGTCGCTGAAGAACTCGTGCTGGAAGCGAAGGAGCCACACAGCCACGCTACTGGTTTCCTTCTCCAGGCCGATTTCTTCATCGGAAAAACCCGCTCCGATCTGGGCGCTCAGGAATCGGTATGGATCATTCCAGATATCGCGACCGATACCTGCACTTGCCGTAATACGATGTTCGAGCTCTTTGATCGGGTCGCGCTCGAGCTGCCCGTTGGCGGCAAAGAACCACGGGTCGTTGAACAGAAAATTGTAAGTGTACGCCAGCACTAACTGGTCCTTCGTCGTCTCGCTATCCTGTTCTTCACGTATCTGTACGACGGTGCCGATATGCCGATGATCGCCGTGCTTGAACATTCCCTCACCCGCGAGGCGCGAGTTCAGGCTGTCCGTATTGCCGTCGTTCACTGACAGTGAATAGTCGACGAGCACTTCCCAGTCGTAGAAATCCTCCGGCTCGTCCACCTCGCGCAATTCGCCGATGGGGACACCAATCGATTCGCCGTCAATAACGAGCAACTGGTTGCCGTCATCGTCCATGCCTTGCATCTTGGCGACGACATCCGACCCGTCGGGCATCTCGATCTCGAAATCCCGATCCGACTCGATACGCGCCACGAGCGGCAGGTCGACCTGGAACTCGTCAGAATACTCCGGTTCGATCGTGACCTCGTCGTCCCAGATACGCTTGATGGCTCCAGTGATCCGGTCGCCGTTCTTCAAATACAGGACATCCGCAGTTGCCAACGTCGGGGCCAGGACTGCGATTACAAGATAGACAAATGCTTTCAAAGCCATTGCTTTCACTACGATACTCCGTGGACACAATTTGATGGGCAGCGACGAATGTTTGCTGCCCACCGCGAGGACGGCAAATCTACACGATCTGCATTAATCACACTAGCGCCGCTCCTGCGGCCGGACGATCTTTTTCGAGGTCTGCGGATCGGGACGGCAGGGACACCGATCGCCCGGACGGGCCGCTGGAAAATGGAACGATTTGTACCTGTCCTTCCTGCCATGCAATTTTTCTATCCAGCTTCACGACCGCATCTCTCGGCCAGTGCTTTTGCGCTGCTAAAAGCGCCTTCGACACGACCCCTGACAAACCAGTCCCCGCACGCCGCCAGCCGTTGTTCTGCATCCAGCGCATAACAGGCATGCATCCGAACATTTGCTGCGGTAGCCGCAATCGAGCTCGAAGCCAATAAATCCACCGCTTGTGAAGCCGGCGCCGTGACGATGACCCAGTCGAACTCGCCGAGCAGCTTTCGCCTGTCATCCATGAGTCGCCACCGAATGCCATTGCGCTGCAATGAGCGAACGACGGCCCCGAGCCGAATGTCGAGCCCGGATGCCAGTTTCTTGCCAACCGCGTTCATTCCAGGGACCCCGAGGTAATGGGCGTACTCGTTGTCCCATTGCCGGCTCGCGACGATTCGCTCCCGCTGCAGTTCGGCGAATAATGCCGGCCAGTCAGCAATCACCCCTGCGCTGACGAGAGGATCGAGAAACGTGCGGAAAGCGTTCGTTCGCGCGGCGAAGAATTGTGCACCGTGGTCGACTTCGAACGGATCGGCATAACGCGTCGCCATCCTCCCCCCGACGCCGCGGGATTTCTCGAAAACAACAACATCGTGTGCGTGCGCCAACTCCCGCGACACAACGAGGCCGGCAAGCCCCGCACCGATAACCGCAATCGTCGCCATGTCCCAGCGTTACGCATATTGGTCATCGAGACGACTAGTGCCGAAACGGGTGGGGATAAGCGTAACTCTTTGTATCCGGATGGTGCAGTTTCAGCCTGACGCGGCAATAATTCGCCCCTGATCCTGGGACGGAGTGAACTATGACCATCACATTACCTAACCTGCCGTACCCGGCGGATGCACTGGAGCCCCACGTTTCGGCCAAAACGCTGGGATTTCACCACGGAAAACATCACAAGGCCTACGTCGATAAGCTGAATGCAGCCATCGCCGATAGCGAGTATGAGGGCCAGACGCTTGAGACCATCATTGCCGCTTCGCACAAGGCAGCGGACACGGGCGTATTCAATAATGCCGCACAGGCCTGGAACCACACTTTCCTGTGGAACAGCATGTCGCCAAACGGTGGCCGTGAGCCCGAAGGTGCGCTGGCCGAAGCCATCAATCAGCGCTTTGGTGACCTCGCCGCGTTTCGGGAGAAATTCAAGGCCGCCGCACTCGGCCAGTTCGGTAGCGGGTGGACCTGGCTCGTGCGTAAGGACGGCGTGCTGGAGATCATCAGTACGGGCAATGCAGAGACTCCACTGACGGACGGCGTCGTGCCTTTGCTGACGCTCGACGTCTGGGAACACGCCTACTATCTCGACTACCAGAACAAGCGCGACGCCTATATCGACGCGTTCCTGACCAAGCTCATCAACTGGAATTTCGCGGCACAAAACTACGAAGCTGACAGGGCTGCGGCATAATCCGCGGCTCGATTATCCCGCCATCGAACATCCCGGAGACGGATCACGGGCGACATTCGACAAATCGACAGCGCCGATTTGGACGCCGAAGGCGCCCCGAAGGGGTGAGCGAGCGTGCGACCGAAATGCGATCCCGGCATCCCGGACTATGCCTGCACAATTTCGAATTGCGACGTTGTCCGGGTGCCGTGAATACAGCTGGACGTTATCAGCGTGACTACACGCGCTCGATGACCGTAGTGATGCCCTGTCCCAGTCCGATACACATCGTGGCAACGCCTAACGTGCCTTCGTTCTGTCGCATTACGTTCAGCAAGGTACCGGTAATGCGGGCCCCGGAACAGCCGAACGGATGACCGAGCGCAATGGCGCCGCCGTTCAGGTTGACCTTTTCATCCAGCACGTCCAACAGACCGAGATCCTTCAGCACCGGCAAAGCCTGTGCTGCGAAAGCCTCGTTCAGCTCCACGTGATCGATGTCGGACATGCTCAACCCGGCGCGCTGCAGCGCCTTGTGTGTCGAAGGAACCGGCCCGTAGCCCATGATGGACGGGTCGACCCCGGCGACTGCCATCGCGCGAATGCGCGCCAACGGCTCCACACCCAGTGCCTGCGCACGTTCGGCCGCCAAAACGATCATGCATGACGCGCCGTCCGTTACCTGCGAAGAACTGCCGGCTGTGACCGTGCCGTTCTTTGGATCAAAGACCGGTTTGAGTTGAGCAAGCCCTTCGACGGTCGTATCGGGGCGAATCGTCTCGTCCTGTTCCACCAAGGTTTTGAAACCATTGGCGTCATGGCCTTCGATCGGAATGATCTCTTCTGCGAATTTTCCTGCCACGGTTGCCTCATGGGCGCGTCGGTGCGAACGGGCAGAGAACTCATCCTGAGCTTCGCGCGTGATGCCGTGCAGCTTGCCCAGCAACTCCGCGGTCAGGCCCATGGAGCCCGCAGCTTTGGCCGCATGCTTGGACAAAGCGGGATTGATATCGATTCCATGAGTCATGCCGATATGGCCCAGGTGTTCAACGCCGCCGACCACGAACATGTCGCCATTCCCCGTCATGACCGCCTGCGCTGCACTGTGCAATGCCGACATGGACGAGCCGCAGAGGCGATTGACGGTCTGAGCGGGTACCTCATGCGGGATGACCGACAACAACGACACCATCCGGGCAACGTTGACGCCTTGCTCGAGTGTCTGGTTGACGCAGCCCCAGAGCACATCTTCCACTTCTGCAGGGTCGAGCTTGGGATTGCGCGCAAACAGGCCGTTTATCAACGCCGCCGACATGTCGTCCGCGCGAGTGTGGCGGAAACAACCGTTCTTGGATCGCCCCATCGGGGTACGTGCAAAATCTACAATTACGGCATCTCTCGGATTCAGGCTCATTTAGTTACTCCCGCTTGCAGCTAATCCGAAGAAGGCGTCGCCACCGGCGGCCATCTCACGCAGTTTTTCAGTGGGTAGATACATGGCTTTCAGCGGCCCCACTGCCGCCGCAAGCTCGTCGGCCCTGGCCACGAATTTATCGATGCCAACGTCGTCGATGTAGTGCAGCGCGCCGCCCCGGAATGGCGGAAAACCGATTCCGTAAATCAGGGACAGGTCGACGTCGGTGGCGGATGCCGCGATGCCGTCTTCGAGGCAGCGCACAGCCTCGAGGCACATGGGAATCATCATCGAATCAACGATCGCCTCATCATCGAGCGTCTCGCTGCCATCAATGACCGGCGCCAGGAGTGCCGCAACCTCTTCGTCAATGATTTTCTTCGGACGTCCTTTCTTGTCGGCCTCGTACGCGTAGTATCCGCGGCCGTTCTTCTGCCCGAAGCGCTCACTTTCGAACATCACTTCGTGGCAGGTCTTGAAGTCGTACTTCATGCGGTCGGGGAACCCTTCCGCCATGACGGCACCCGCGTGCACGCCGGTGTCGATGCCCACGACGTCACACAGGTAGGCGGGCCCCATCGGCCAGCCGAAGCGCTCCATCGCGCGGTCGATCGTCACGAAATCGACGCCGCGCCTTACCAGCCCCATGAAAGCGCCGATATAAGGCGACAGGATGCGATTCACGAGGAATCCCGGGCAATCGTTGACGACGATCGGTTTCTTGCCCATGGCCAGTGCGTAGGCGACCGTCCTCGCAATGGCGTCCTCGCCCGTTTTTTCTCCCCGAATAACTTCGACGAGCGGCATCCTGTGCACCGGGTTGAAAAAGTGCATGCCGCAGAAGTTCCCGGGGCGCTTCAGGGGTTCGGCGAGATGCGTGATCGAAATGGTCGACGTGTTGGATGCCAGAACCGCATCGTCACGAATCTGCCCTTCGGCCTCCGTCAGGACGGCGTGTTTGACCTTCGGGTTTTCCACGACGGCCTCGACGACAACATCCACATTGCCGAAACCCTCGTAGCTGAGGGACGGCTGAATCTTGTTGAGGACGCCCGCCATTTCGGCGACGGACATCCGCCCGCGATCAACCTGTTTGGAAAGCAGCTTGCCGGCTTCCGCGAGGCCAAGGTCGATGCCCGCCTGCGCGATGTCCTTCATGATGATTGGCGTGCCCTTCAGCGCGGACTGGTACGCGATTCCGCCACCCATGATCCCCGCACCGAGCACGGCGGCGCGTTCCACCTTACCGGCCTTCTTCGCCAGGCTCTTGCCGCTCTTCGAGAGTAACTGGTCACCAAGAAACAGGCCGATCAGGTTCTTCGCCGCCAGCGTACCGGCCATCCTGGCGATGCCCCTGGCTTCTTCGCGCAGCGCGTCGTCGCGATGCATCCCCGCCGCTTTTTCCATGACCTTGATGGCGGTGATCGGTGCCGGGTAGTGGGGTCCTGCCTGGCCGGCGACAAAGGCTTTGGACGTCTCGAACACCATCGTGGCCTCTATCTTGTTCAGCTTCAGCGGTTCCTGTTTTTCCCGCCGTTTCGCCCTGTAGTCGAGCTTGCCGTCGATGCACTGTTTCAGGAGAGACGTAGCTGCCTCGCGCAATAACTCGGGTGAAACCACCGCATCGACCGCGCCGCAACGCAGCGCCTGGTCTGCCTTCTGTTCCTTGCCCGAAGCAATCCATTCGATGGCGTTGTCGGCGCCAATCAGCCGCGGCAGGCGCGTGGTGCCGCCGTATCCGGGAATGATACCCAGCTTGGTTTCCGGGAAGCCGACCCGTGCCGCTTCCGACATGACCCGATAATCGCAGACAAGCCCCATCTCGAATCCACCGCCGAGGGCGATACCGTTAATGGCGGCCACGCTGGGCATCGGCAGATCCTCGAAGGCATTGAAGACTTCCAGGTTAATTTTCAGGATCCTGTCCGCTATCTCATCTTCGCTCGAGCCGAATAACGCGCCGAATTCCGTGATGTCGGCGCCCACGATGAACACGGGTTTGCCGCTGGTGACGATGACACCCTTGAGCGATGTATCGGCCGCGATTGCCGCAGTCGCATCCTTCAATTCATTGACCGTCAATGCATTGAACTTGTTGACGGATTCATCCTGCAGGTCGAAGCAGAGTTCCGCGATGCCGTCGTCAGCTGCCTGGACGGTAATCGCC
>JAACFJ010000023.1 GCA_009937505.1 Gammaproteobacteria bacterium | reverse complement strand
CGCCGGCGATGCCGATGGAGAGCCTGCGCGACAACGCCTCCGTCGTCTCGCCCTCGAAATAACCCTCGTCCTCGTCCGCGTACGCCGGAGGAAGACTTATTAAGGTGCCAAGTGCCGCAGCCAGCAGCGCGAAGCGGGTATTTTTCACTCTCATACTCTTCTTGATAACCCCTTGCTCCCGTATCGTCAATCGATCGCGCTTCAGGAACCGCTCGTTCGATAGGGCTGATAACTGTAATACTTCGGGCGGCTGTCCAGGCGGATATGCAGCCACGCCACCCCGCCGCCGGCCGTGCTAAGCCAGGTCGGCCGCGTGCCGAGGCGGCGCAGCATCTCCTGCGCCGTCACCCGCCACAGTGCCCTCACCAGCTGCTCGTCGGCACCACGAAGGAACGCCGCGAGGTGCGGGTAATGCTCATCCGGTCCCCGCGGGCAAGGCACCACCATTACCGCGTCGCCGCCGAGATTCGGGAACACAATCACGTCCTCACAGGGGGGAACCGCGCGAGCGTCGGCGCATTGATCAATACGAACTCGGTATCGCGGTCGATCGTCCCACTCGTGAGCGGCGGCAGCTCCCAGTAGAACGCTTCGGCATCGAAGGCCGCGAGTTCGGCGGAATACCAGTCCGCAAAACTGGCGCTGGTCTCCAGCAGCTCGAAAAACCGCTCGTACGACATGGGCGAACCGTCTTCCATCACCCGATACTGCCGCCCGGCCGGAATATCAACTGTATTCGTCGCGTACATAGGCGTCGATGATTGCACGTATAAGCTTGGACCGCGAAATGCGCTAGACTTGGTGCAAACACTGCCACCAAGAAGCAGATGACCCACGTTCGCCATCGCATCATTCTAGTAGCCGTGGCATTGGCCGCCGGGCTGGCCGGCTGCGGCGGCAAGGCCTACCTGTACGAGCCCGTCGATTCGGGCACCTTCCTCGCCCGCGCGGAACGTGAATCCGATGGTCCGATCCACATCGCCACGGCCGTACCCGGGCGGGAGGAGACCGAGCGCATCTTCGGCATCGATCTCTACGACCAGGGTATCCAGCCGGTCTGGCTGCAGGTCGAGAACGCCGGCGACACGCTGGCCCGCTACGCGCTCGTCAGCACCGACCCCGAGTACTTTTCGCCGCTCGAGGTGTCCTACATGAACCGCCGCGGCTACTCGAAAGACGCGCGAGCAGCGATGGACGAGCGCTTCCATAACCTTGCGATGCCCCGCTACATCGACCCTGGCGAGACGCAATCCGGCTTCGTGTTAACCCATGCAGACTGGGGCGCGAAGGGCTTCAACGTCGATGTTTTCAGCGGCGGCGAGTCTTACAACTTCACATTCCTGCTGCGCGTGCCGGGCTTCGAACCGGACTATGCAAGGATCGACCTGAAGTCCCTCTACGCGGACGACGACATCCTCGATTACGAAGCGGACGCGCTGCAGGAAGCGATCAGGAACCTGCCGTGCTGCAGCACCGATCTGGGCGGCGAGGAATCGGGTGAACCGGTCAACCTGGTGCTGGTCGGCGAGGGCGAGGAGTTGTTGCGGGCACTGTTGCGTAGCGGATGGCGCGAAACGTCGATCGAGGAAGCGGCGGCCCAGGAACCGCAATTCCTCTTCGGCAGGGAGCAGGACGCGATCTTCCGCTACGAGACCGTCGGCGGCGACGGCTTTTACGAGCTGCGCTTCTGGAAGGCGCCCTTCCAGTCCGGGGATGACTACGTCTACGTTGGCATGGCCAGGCACTTCTACCGCTGGATAGGCAGCGTCTCCCGCTTCGATCCAGATGTCGACAACGCGCGCAACTTTGCCGCGCAGAAGTTCCTGTACGGGCAGACCCTCAAGGGGACCGGCTGGATAGCGGGCGAGGAAGTCGTTCCCGTCACCTCGTTCTGGGACAAGCTCATCAGCACACCCTATTTCAGCGACGGCTACCGCATCGTGTTGTGGTTATCCGTCGAACCGGTGTCGATGTTCGACATCGACATCAGGGCCTGGGACCCGCCGCCGCGGTGGATGCAGAAATGAGAATGGCACTGCATATTCGGCAAACGATGTATCTCGTTACGACGCTGCTCTTCGCCTCGCTCTCGGGCTGCGCGACGGGATTCGATTTCAAGCCCGTGGAGTCCGTGCCGTTCAGGGAACGTGCTGTCACGCAGGTCGAGGATGGCGTCCGGGTTACTGCGGCGGTCCCGGACAAGAAGGAGACGCGCGAGCTCTTCGGCCTCTCGCTCTACAAGAAACGTGTGCAGCCGGTCTGGATAGAGATCGAGAACATGACCGAAGGGCCGATCGGCTTCCTGCCGTTCAGCGTCGACGCGGATTACCACACGCCGATGGAGATCGCCTCGCTGACTCGCAGCGACAAGAAACGCCAGGAGGCCGAGCAACAACTCTTCCGCAACAGCGTGAACATGTGGGTCGCGCCGGGCGACACCCGCTCCGGTTTCATATTCACGAACGCCGACGAAGGTACCAAGGCGTTCAACGTCGACCTGCTCAGCGACGAGAGGACCTGGGCGTTCACCTTCTTCATCGCCGTCCCGGGCCTCGCCGTCGATCACTACGATGTCGACTTCAATGCGATTTACCCGGAGGAGGAAATCACACACTTCACCGACGCCGAGTCATTTATCGCGGCACTCGAGGAGCTGCCCTGCTGCGTCGTCGACTCCAAAGGGGAGAATACGGGCGACCCCCTGAACATCGTCATCGTCGGCGAGCCGCAGGATATCTATTACGCGGTCATCCGCGCCGGATGGGATGAGACGGAGGCGGTGACGGCAGCCTCCGGCTGGAAGACGGCGGCATCCTTTTTTACCGGCGGCGCCTACCGCTACTCGCCGGTCAGCAGCCTTTATCTCTTCGGGCGAAAACAGGACGTTGCCCTGCAGCGAATCCGCGAGAACATTCACGAACGCAATCACTTCCGCCTGTGGCTCGCGCCGATGACGTTCCAGGGAGAGACAGTCTGGGTCGGGCAGATCAGCCGCGACATCGGTGTGCGCTTCACGAGGAAGACGATAACCACGCACAAGATCGACCCGGACGTGGACGAGACCCGCGAGTTCCTGGCCGAGAACCTCGCCTACAACCAGGTGCTCGCGAAATTTGCCTACGTCGGCGGCGTCGGCGAGACACCGATCGACGAGCCCAGGGGTAACCTGACGGGCGACCCCTGGTTTACCGACGGCCTGCGCGTGGTGTTGTGGATCGCGTCCGACCTCACCAATCTCGACGACATCGAGTACGAACGGTGGGTCGCTCCCGGGGATTAGCGGGTCACGGATCGAAAACCGCCCCTGCAATTTGGATACCCACCATATTTCCGGCTATTCTTCGCTCCTGACCTGTAGGGGCGCGCGTCGGCGCGCAATCGGCTGATGACGAGAACCAGACTACTGCCCGGCCTGCTCCTTGCCGCACTGCTCATCGGTGCACAGGGCGCGCTCGCGCTGCACGCGTTCGAGCACGACCCCGGCGCCCCGCAGGGCAAGGTCTGCACCACCTGTATCACGGCCAGCCAGCTCAACGCCGGCAGCGTGGACACCCTCACCGGCGACGCGCTGGAACCCGCACTGCAGATATTCATCCCGACCGCGTGCCGCGGATTCGAGTTCGTGCACTCCGTGCCCGTGCGGCAGCGCGGGCCACCCTCCTCCAGCTGAAGCTGTCCTGACCGAGTAAACGAATCACAGGGAGCGTGACCTCCCCGTGATATTGGTCCTGTCCGCCGGGCGCGATGGCGCGCCGGTGCTTCCCCGAAACAGACGTCCTCTTTGACGGAGCAACACAGTGAGAATTTCGACCGCAGCCATCGTGCTGCTGACCATCGGCCTGCCCGCTGCGGCGGCCAATGCACAAACGTCCGGCGACGAGATCGCCGAACTGAAACAGATGATCATCGAGATGCGTGACGACTACGAGCGCCGCATCAGCGAACTCGAGGCACGCCTCGACGGCGCTGAACGAGAGGCTCGTGTTGCGAAGCGCGACGCCGGCGAGGCCTTCGAACTCGCGGAAGAGACCGCGATACAGCAATCGCCCGGCTCGTCATCACCCAATACCTTCAACCCATCCATCGGCGCCGTGCTCGACGGCGGCTTTGCCGACGTGGGCGGTGGCTGGGAAGAGATCCCGGGCTTCCAGCCGGCCGGCGAGATCGGCACGGGCGAAACCGGCTTCTCGCCGGGCGAGCTGGAGATCAACCTGAATTCGAATATCGACACACGTTTCTTCGGTAACGTGACATTCGCGCTCGCCAGCGAAGACGGTGAAGTCGAAGTCGAGTTCGAGGAAGCCTGGGTACAGACAACGGCCCTGCCTGCCGGCCTTACGGTCATGGGCGGCCGCTTCTTTTCCGAGGCCGGCTATCTCAACGACTTCCACTTCCATGCCGACGACTTCGTCGACCGGCCGCTGCCCTACCAGGCATTTTACGGCGGCCGTTATACCGTCGACGGCATCCAGGCACGCTGGCTTGCACCCACCTCGCTGCTGTTCGAGATCGGAGCGGAAGCCAACTGGGGCGGCGGCTTCCCGGCCACCGCCAACGCCGAGACCTCGCCGGGCGCTTATACCCTGTTTACCAGGGTCGGCGGCGACGTCGGCGACAGCAACAGCTGGCAGCTCGGCCTGTCACACGTCAGCGCCGATGCCATCGACCGCGCCGGCGGCCACGAGGGCGAAGAGGAAGGCGGTCTGTTCACCGGCGACAGCGACCTGACCGTACTCGACTTCGTGTGGAAGTGGTCGCCACTCGGCAACCCGACGGTCAACAACTTCAAACTGCAGGGCGAGTACTTCATGCGCTCCGAAGACGGCACGTTCGCGGACCTGCCCTACGACGGCGACCAGGAAGGCTGGTACCTGCAGGGCGTCTGGCAGTTCGCGCCGATGTGGCGCGTGGGCCTTCGCCACGACATGGTCGACAGCGATAACGGTCCCGGTCTCGCCGGCACCGAACTCGAAGATCCCGGCCGCAGCTCACGGCGCTCCAGCGTCATGCTGGACTGGTCGCCGAGCGAGTTCAGCCGGCTGCGCCTGCAGTACACCGACGACCAGGTGCTCGAGGAATCCGACAGCGTCTGGTACCTGCAGTACATCATGAGCATCGGCGCCCACCGCGCCCACCAGTTCTAGGAGACCGACGATGAAACGATTGATTGCTGTACTCCTCGCGGTGTGGTTGCCCATGTCCGCAAATGCGCTGAATGTATTCAGCTGTGAACCCGAGTGGGCCGCACTCGTTCAGGAAGTGGCCGGCGACAATGTGACTATCACGCAGGCAACGACCGCCTTCCAGGATCCGCACATGCTGCAGGCGCGGCCGAGCCTGATCGCCGGCGCGCGCAGCGCAGACCTGTTGATCTGTACCGGTGCCGACCTCGAAATCGGCTGGCTGCCGCTGCTGCTCAGGCGTTCCGGCAACCCGGGGATCCAGCCCGGCAGTCCCGGCTATTTCATGGCGGCCGATTACGTGCGCCGCATCGAGATCCCCGCGAGCGTCGACCGTTCGCAGGGCGACGTGCATCCGCAGGGTAATCCGCACATCCACCTGCACCCGCGCAACATCGAACGCGTTGCGGAAGCGCTGGCCGACAGGCTGGCACAGCTGGATTCGGCCAACGCGGAAGCTTACCGGGCGAACGCGGACGACTTCCTGCGGCGCTGGAACGAGGCGCGCGACCGCTGGGAAGAACAGGCGGCATCGCTTGCCGGCCTGCGCCTGGTTTCGCACCATCGCAGCTTCAGCTATCTCGCCGACTGGCTGGACCTCGACATCGTTGCCACGCTCGAACCCAAGCCGGGCATCCCGGCGAGCGGCGCACACCTGTCGCGGCTCCTCGAGCAGCTGACGCCCGCACCGCCCGCCGGCATCATCCGCGCACCCTTCGAAAACGAGAAGCCCGCGCACTGGTTGTCCGACAGGCTTAGTATTCCGGTTATCGAGATGGCGTTTACCGTCGGCGGGAGCGACGAAGCGACGGACCTGTTCGGCCTTTACGAGCAGACCATCGCTACGCTGGAGGAATACCGCGAATGAGCGAATTCGAGCTGAGCATCATCTTTCCCGCGTTCATCGCGTGCCTGCTGGTACTCAGCACCCACGTCCCGCTGGGCATGGAGGTCCTGCGCCGCGGCATCATCTTCATCGATCTCGCGATCGCGCAGGTCGCAGGCCTCGGCGTCATCGCCGCCGATACGATGGGCTGGGAAGCGCGCGGCTGGATGGTGCAGTTCGCCGCCGTGTCGGCCGCGCTCGTCGCGGCGGGCATCCTGCACTGGACGGACAAACGCTGGCCCGAGATCCAGGAAGCGATCATCGGCGTGTCGTTCGTGCTCGCGGCGACCGCCGGCATCCTGATCCTGGCCGGCAACCCGCACGGCGGCGAGCACCTGAAGGAGCTGCTCGTCGGCCAGGTGCTGTGGGTAAATATCCATCAGCTATTGCCGGTCGCCGTCATCAGCGTGCTGGTAGTCGCGGCCTGGTTCTGGCAACGCGAGCACCTGCACGGGCTGGGTTTCTACGCACTGTTCGCGTTTGCCGTCACCGCCTCGGTGCAGCTCGTGGGCATCTACCTCGTGTTCGCATCGCTCATCATCCCGGCGCTGGCAACGCGCCACATTGAGCATCGCTGGCTGCGGGTGATCTGCGGTTACGGCGTCGGCATCGTCGGCTGCCTCGCCGGGCTGGTGCTCTCGGTCGGCGCCGACCTGCCCGCGGGCGCGATTGTGGTGTGGAGCCTCGCGGTAACGGCCCTGATCTTCGCCTGGCTGGTCTGGCCACTCTTCCGCAAAAAGACCCCATAGTTTGGGGACAGTGACTTTAAGTGCCAGGCGACGTCGCCTGGCACTTAAAGTCACTGTCCCCAAACCCCGCGCCTGGCACTTAAAGTCACTGTCCCCAAATAAAAGAAGGCCGGGCATCCTTGCCCGGCCTGTGCTGTGCCTAACCTGTAGGGGGGTCGAGCGTAGAGCTCTTGGGGTCAGGCAGCTTTGAGGGCGTCGTCAGCGGAGAGATACTCGTAGCCGAGATCGTGGGCAACCGCTTCATGATTGACGTGCCCTGCATGAACGTTGAGTCCGTTCGCCAGGTGCGGGTCCCTCAGCAGCGCATCGCGCCAGCCCAGGCTCGCGAGGTCCTTAACGAACGGCAGTGTTGCATTCGTCAGCGCGAACGTGCTGGTGCGCGGTACCGCGCCCGGCATGTTGGTGACACAGTAGTGCACGCAGTCGTGCACGAGATAGGTCGGTTCGGCGTGCGTCGTCGGCCGGCTCGTTTCGAAGCAGCCACCCTGGTCGATGGAAATATCGACGAGAACCGCGCCGCCGTGCATGTCCCTGACGTTCTGTTCGGACACCAGCTTCGGCGCCGCTGCACCGGCGACCAGCACCGCGCCAACCACGAGGTCCGCTTCTGGTACCAGCTCGTCGATGGCGTGCTTGGTCGAGTAGACCGTGTGAATGCGGCCGCCCCAGTTGTCGTCGATCTCGCGCAAACGCGGCAGCGAGCGATCGAGAACGGTAACGTCGGCACCCAGGCCGATGGCCATGTCTGCCGCATTCATCCCCGACACGCCGCCGCCGATGATTACAACCTTGCCCGGCTTCACGCCCGGCACGCCGCCGAGCAGTACGCCGCGGCCGCCATTGGCTTTCTGCAGCGCGAACGCGCCCGCCTGGATCGACAGGCGCCCCGCGACTTCCGACATCGGCGTCAGCAACGGCAGGGATCCATCCCTCGCCGTGACGGTCTCGTAGGCGATCGCGGTCGTGCCCGACTTGACCAGCGCTTCCGTCTGCTTCGGATCGGCCGCAAGGTGCAAATAAGTGAACAGCACCTGGTCTTCGCGCAGCATCGCGCATTCGTTGAGCTGTGGCTCCTTGACCTTGACGATCATCTCGGCGGCGGCAAATACCTCTTCCGCCGTGCCGACGACTTTGGCTCCGGCCGCTTCGTAGTCCGTGTCCGTCATGCCGATGCCGATGCCGGCATTGGTCTCCACGACGACCTCGTGGCCGTCGTGCACCAGCTCGCGTACCCCCGCCGGCGTCATGCCGACGCGGAACTCGAGCGTTTTTATCTCTTTAGGTACCCCTACCTTCATGTGGTCTCTCCCGTGCCCACGGTTTCGATTATGTTCGTCACGATACCCCGGAAATCACGCCATTAGATTGCAATCTGGATGACAAATCCACGCATTTCTGGCATTTTCTGCTGCTATTGTCGCGTTATGAGCAATTTTCTGCTGTGCAGTTGGACAAATACGACAGAGCGATCCTCGCTGCCCTGCAACAGGACGGGCGCATCAGCAACGTGCAGCTCGCTGCCAGAGTGAACCTCTCCGAGTCGGCGTGCCTGCGGCGGGTGCGGGCGCTCGAGGACGAGGGCTACATCGACCATTACGTGGCGCTGGTGAATCAATCCCGCGTCGGGCTCGGCGGCAACGTGCTGGTACACATCGGGCTGCACCGCGAGGAGCAGAGCGAGCTGGCCGCCTTCGAGGCCGCGGTACGCAACATTCCCGAGGTCATGGAGTGCTACCTGATGACGGGTGAGTTCGATTACCTGCTGCGCGTCGTCGTCGCCGACATGGCGGACTTCGAGCGCCTGCACAAGGAGGCGCTCACGCGGCTGCCCGGCGTGGCACGCGTCAACTCCAGCGTCGCCATCCGCACCGTGCAAAAGAAGACCGAGCTGCCGCTGCGGTAGGCGCGGCACAGGTACATCGACCCGTTGCAGACCTTCTTCTCGTCATGGCTCGCTGCGCTGACATCCATGGATGGATTCATGTCGCGGAGCACAGGGACGTGCGAGAGCGACGAACCTTCCTCGAATAAAGACTCCCAGGTCCCGCCACTGCACCATCGTATTGCCGCAACAAGCCGCGCGGTGGCGCCGCAATTTCAGATACGGTACGGTGTTCCCGATCCCAAACCCCCCAGGTGACGTGATGGCTGCTCCGGCAGATTCTGTCCATCGTGATGCCGTCGAATCACTGTCGGCGCAGTATTCGCGCGTGCGCGCGCTGAGCGTCGCGCTGGTTGGGACGCTCGCGCCCGAGGACACGGTTGTGCAGTCGATGCCTGACGTCAGCCCGACGAAGTGGCATCTCGCTCACGTGACCTGGTTTTTCGAGCGTTTCGTGCTCGAGTCGTTCGTGACCGGCTACAGGCGTTTCGACGACGACTACGACTACCTGTTCAATTCCTATTACTACACGGCGGGCCAGATGCACGCGCGGCCGAAGCGCGGGATGCTATCGCGCCCCACCCTCGCGCGGGTGTTCGACTACCGCAGCCACGTCGACGAGCACATGCAGCGACTGCTCGACGAACGCCACGACGACGCGAAGCTTGCCGCTGTCGTCGCGCTCGGCCTCAATCACGAGCAGCAGCACCAGGAACTGCTGCTCACGGACATCAAGCACGTGCTGTCGCAAAGCCCCCTGCAGCCTGCCTTCGATCCGGAGCTCCCCGTGCCACCGTCACGCCCGGTGGACGCGTATTCCTTTGTAAACGGCGCCAGCGGCATTCACCGCGCAGGCACCACGGGCGACGGTTTCCATTTCGATAACGAGACGCCGCGCCACGATACGCTCCTGCACGAGCACCGGATCGGTTCGCGGCTAATCACCAACGGCGAGTTTCGCGAGTTCGTAACGGACGGCGGCTATGCCGAGTCGACGTTGTGGTTGTCCGACGGCTGGGCCACGGTCAACCAGGAAGGATGGGATCGGCCGCTTTACTGGAGCGAGGACCTGGCGAACGAGTTCACACTTGGCGGCCCCCGGGCGATAGAGGACGCTGCGCCGGTGACTCACGTCAGTTTTTACGAGGCGGATGCCTATGCACGCTGGGCCGGTGCCCGCTTGCCGACCGAATTCGAATGGGAGACGGCGGCCGCGGACAAGCCCGTGGAGGGCAACCTGCTGCAAGCCGGTTTCCTGCACCCGGTGCCGGGTGCCGGCGCGACACAGTTCTTCGGCGACGTGTGGGAGTGGACGTCATCACCGTACGCGCCTTATCCCGGGTTCGTCCCGCTGGATGGTTCGCTCGGCGAGTACAACGGCAAGTTCATGTGCAACCAGATGACGGCGCGCGGCGGGTCCTGCGTGACATCGAGCGATCACGTCAGGGCGAGCTATCGCAACTTCTTCTATCCGCATATGCGCTGGCAGTTCTTCGGCATCAGGCTGGCGAAGGACGGACATGGCTAAAGACATTGCGCAGCAAATCGTGCCGAACGACGAACTGGACGATTTGATCGACGGGCTCAAACAGCCGGAGAAGATGATCTCGCCGAAGTACTTTTACGACGAGCGCGGTTCGCAGCTGTTCGAGGAAATCACTCGCCTGCCAGAGTACTACCCGACCGAGACCGAACTCGGCATCATGCGTGACAACATCGACGAGATCGCCAGCCTCGTTGGCAAGCAGGCGAGCCTGATCGAATTCGGCAGCGGCTCGAGCCTGAAGACGCGCGTGCTGCTCGAGCACCTCGACGAGCTTGCTGCTTACGTACCCGTCGACATATCGGAAGACCACCTGCTCGAATCCGCAAGACAGATTGGGGAAGAATTCCCCGACCTCGATATACTGCCGGTCGTCGCCGACTTCACGCAGCCCTTCCAGCTGCCTTCGCCGAAGGTTATGCCGCTGCGCAATATCGTCTACTTCCCCGGCTCGACGATCGGCAACTTCACGAACGAGGCGGCACGGGAACTGCTGCAGGTCATGTACCAGGAGGCCGGTGCCGGCGGCGCATTGTTGATCGGGGTCGACCTGCAGAAAGACCCGGCAATCATTGAGCGCGCCTACAACGACAGCGCAGGAGTGACCGCGGAGTTCAACCGCAACATGCTGCGCCACCTGAACCGCGAATTCGGCGGGGATTTCGACCTGGACGCGTTCGCGCACAGCGCGAAATACAACGAGCGCGAAGGTCGCGTTGAGATACGCCTCGTCAGCGAACAGGACCAGGAGTTCAGTCTGAGCCACGCATCATTCTCGATCGAAAAGGACGAGGCCATCCTGACCGAGTATTCCCACAAGTACACGCTCGAAGGCTTCGCCGCGATGGCCGAAACCGCCGGGCTGCGTGTGAAGAAAGTGTGGATGGACACCGAGCGACTGTTCAGCGTGCAGTATCTCGTGCGGGACTGATGATTTTCTGGCGGTCGCCGGTGCTTATTCGAGGAAGTATCGTCGCTCTCGCACGTCCCTGTGCTCCGCGACATTAATCCTTCCATGAATGTCAGCGAGCCATGACGGGAAGAAGTGCCGGCGACCGGCCATAGCCCGTCACTCGGGTGGAACGTACTCCTCCGGCGCGGCCGAACCGCCGCCGAAAAAGAACTTCTCCATCTCGGCTTCGAGGAACTTGCGCGCGTCCGGTTCGATCGGCGTGAGGCGATACTCGTTGATGAGCATCGTCTGGTGTGAGAGCCAGCGTTGCCAGGCTTCCTTCGACACGTTGTCGTAGATCCTCTGGCCGAGATCTCCGGGGTAAGGCGCCCAATCCAGGCCTTCGGCATCTTTGCCGAGAATGACGCAATGAACAGTTCTAGCCATGGTTTCTCAATTCGTCCGTGTTGCTGAGTGTTTCGATCAGTCTCATGACCGGGGCGGCGATTCCGCCGGGGGGCGCGTCGCCGGGCCGGTACCAGGTCGAGTCGTCGTAGTCGGCTACTTTACTCGACACTGCATCGATTCGCACAATGACGGGCGCGATGTCGAGATCGTAATGGCTGAAGCTGTGGCGCAGCCTGTCCCAACTCTCCGTTTCAAACGACGCCGCCTGAAACATCTGCGCGCACCAGTCGACGACGTCGCTGACCTCCGGGAAGCTCCAGAGGCCGCCCCATATACCCGAGACCGGCCGCCGTTCGAGGTAAACCGCACCGTCCGCGACGGCGAGCACCATAGTCGTCTCACGCAGCGGCTTTTCCTTCTTCGGCTTGCGCCCCGGGAATCGTTCCACCTCGCCCCGCGATAACGCGATGCAGTCGCCGTTGACGGGGCACGTCGCACAGACAGGCCTCGACCGCGTGCACAGCGTCGCGCCGAGATCCATCATCGCCTGCGTGTAGTCGCCGACACGCTCTGCTGGCGTGCGTGTTTCGGCCAGTTCCCAGAGTTGTTTTGCCACGGCGGTCTTGCCGGGCCAGCCTTCGACAGCGGCGTGCCGCGCCAGTACGCGCTTCACGTTGCCGTCGAGGATGGGGTGACGCTGACCGAAGGCGAGCGCGAGTATGGCACCCGCCGTAGAGCGGCCGATGCCCGGCAGTTCCGAGACCGACTCGATGGACGACGGAAAACGGCCCTGGTGCTCGTCGCGAATGATCTCCGCTGCATGATGCAGGTTGCGTGCGCGGGCGTAGTAGCCGAGCCCGGACCAGCTCTGTAACACCTCGTCAAGTGCCGCATCGGCAAGGCTTACTGCATCCGGGAACCGATGCATGAATCGCGTGTAATAGGGGATCACGGTCTGCACCTGCGTTTGCTGCAGCATGATCTCCGAGATCCAGATGGGGTAAGCGTCGTCGGCGTCCTGCCATGGCAGGTCCTTGCGGCCGTGGCCGTCGTACCAGTGCAGCACGCGGGCCGCGAAGTCAGTCGGCATCGGGCGTGTAATCCCGGGCAAGCGCTTCGATGCGATCGATCGCATTGACGCCGCCGTTTTTCAGCTTGCTCTTCAATATCGCTGGCCCAATCAACGGCGGGATGAAGAACTTCGGCTTCATTTTGAACGCATAGATGACAACCGTGCCATCGGCTTCCTCGCGAAAATCCCAGCGCTCGTCGCTGACTTCGAAGTCGCTCTTCTCCGGGTCGATGGTCGCCTCGATATACTTGAACCGCTCGTGCTCGACGTAGCCATAGCGCTCGAATGACTTGCAGAAGAACCAGAGGCATCCCTGGTTACGGCTGTAGAAGCGGCCGCGGCCATCCGGTGCGGGCGCGAGGTTTCGCGATTCCACGACGACGCTCGAAAACTTCGTTGACTCGTCCCAGTCGAGCAGCAGGCCGAATATCTTCTCGATGCCGACGTCGAACCACGCCTCGGAACGCATCACGTAGGTTCCGTCGACATGATCGACGGTCACTTCGCGCAGCGTCGCGGCACTGGCAAACGCCGGCAAAGCGGCAACAATCAGAATCAACGCACGCATATTCAGTCGCCGCCGAGCAGATCCCGGAGTCGTTTCTTGGCTTCGTCCTTCAATTGATCCTCGACGTCCTTTTCCTCCTGCGGCTCTTCGCCCTCGGGCGGCGGCTCCTTTTCATCACCCAACAGCTTGTCCATGATGGCCTTCTTCGCTTCCTCCTCCGCGCGGTCCTTGAGCATCTCCTCCACGTCCGGCCTGATGCCCGGATCGGCGAGCGGCCCGGTAATCCGGAAAGGAATCACCGCCTTCGTAAAGTCGTCGAGTTCGTCCTGGCTGACGTCCGTCATGAACTCGGGTTTCTCGAGGAAACGGCCCGTCACGGTGTAGTCGACGCTCGCCTCGACGAAATTCACCGTACCCTTGCCGCTCACCTGCATGAAGGGCAGCTCGGCAAAGAAATCGTCGTTGCGCATGACGCCGTCGGTGACCTTGCCGCTGGCCTTCGTCGAACTGAACCGCGTCCTCGGCGTCGCGGGCGCAGCCGGTGCGGCCTCGCCCCTGATCAGGGCGCGCGCCTTGCGCAGCTCGTACCAGACATCCGTGCCCTCCCATGCGCCGTCCAGCAGCTCGAAGGAAAGATCACCATCGAGGTCGCGTCGGATCGCATCCATGTCGGCACCGCTGCCGCCCAGCCTGAACGTGCCGTTCACGGTCCCGGTGACATTCTCGACGTCGTACACGGCCTTCATCATCGGCTTGAGGCTTACGTTCGCGATTTTCTCGTTAACCGAGATCGAGGGCACCTCACCGGACGCGTCGATGCGCACGTCGCCACGATAACCGCCATCGAAGAAGTCGGCCGCGATCGGATACATGCGCAACCTGCCGTTCGCGGAATTGACGCCGAGCGTCACTTTCTCGAACAGTATGTTGCCAAGGCTGGCGCTGGCAATGCTCAGGTTGCCCCGTGCGTTCATTGCGCGTATCAGCTCCACGGGGATCTCGACAGTCTCGCCACCCGCCTCCCCGGCGGCCGCCTCTTCGCCCGCCGGCGCCATGTAACGCGCCAGGTCGATACTGTCGCCCGCGAGGTCGAGTTCGAACGTTCCGTCTGCACTCCGCGGCACGCTGAGCTTGCCCGTAAACGTCGTGTCGTCGATCACGAGTTTCAGGTCGGACAGCATGATCGCGTTCGCGCCCACCTTCGCCTTCGCATCAACGATGAGCTTGTCCAGGACATCGGGATCCGCCGTCGGCGGCACCTCGATGGCGAGCTCCTGCATCAACGTGCGCGGTGAGAATGCGGCGATGCCTATCGTTGCGCTCGGCTGCGGCTCGCCCGCGTAAGAAAAAGGTTCCACGTCGGCGAGCAGGTCGACGCTCATGAGCTGCAGGTTGATCTCGCCGACGTCCGCGGATTGCGCCTCGGTCTGCAGCCGGATCGCTGCGGCCGCCAAACGAAACGTCGCAGGCACTTCGGCAACGCCATCGACACGCCCGCCGATATTCAGATCACTTATCGAGATCGCCGCGGCATCCGCGTCGAATGCAACCACGACCTCGATGTCGACTTCGCCCGACAAGCCTGCGGGATCGAGCCTGAATGCGAATCCGCCGTCGAGCGGCACCGCCTCGCCCGCGGCGATACGGCCCGAGGTCAGGTTGAGGCCGGTCAGTTCGAAACGATCGCCGCTGCTCGCGTCGCTGTAGCTCAGCGCCGCGTCGGTGACGGCAACGCTTGCAACATCGATTGTTGCGGAAGGCCCCGCTGCCTCCGCCTCTGGCGTCCCGGGTTCGGCCTCCTGCACCTCGCCCGCCTCGCCGAAGTCCTCCCAGTTGCCGGTGCCGTCCTTTCGAACCTGCAGATTCACGCGCAGGCTGTCGAGCGCGGCGGTGCCGATAACGACCTCGCGACGCAGCAGCAAGGGCATCACTCGTACGCTGAGCCGCGCCGAGTCGAAACTCGCGAACGGCGTGTCGTCAAATCCCGGCGCGTTGCCGAGTTGCGTCCTGCCGAGTTCGATCGCCAGCCACGGGAACAGGCTCAGCTCGAGATCACCCTCGATAACGAGTTCGCGGCCGGTTGCCTCCCTGACGCCCTCCGATATCTTGTCCCTGTAGTCATTGGGGTCGAATACCAGTACGAATACGATGGCGGCGAAGATCGTGACTGCGACAGCCGTGACGACGAGGATGCCAAGAATTTTGAGTGCGCGGCTCATGAACCCGATCCTGTGTTGGGGGACCGCTTAGGGTAACAAATTGCCGTCTCGCCGGGCGTGCCTGTGCACAAGAAAAAGGCCGCTTGCGCGGCCTTTTTCAGGATGCTGTCTCCCTCGCGGTGTCGCCGCAAATCACTCCTTGCAGAGCGTGACCCCGCCATTCAGCGTTTCGATGCTCACGCTACCGTCGCCGCCACCCTCGGTGAAGCTCAGCTCCCAGCCGGGCGCGTACTTGCTGGTCTTCTCCGGCTTCGGCCCGAAGCAGTTATTGATGCGGCCGTTGAACGTGTTGACGTCGATCTCCGCGGACAGGCCGCCGATGAAATTGACGACAACCTTGCCATTAACCGTCTCGATCTCGAGCTCGCCGCCCTCGCGCAGATTCGACTCGTAGTCGATGCGTCCGTTGACGGTCTCGACTGCAGCATCCGTGAACGAACCGCCGCTGATCTTGACATTACCGACGACCGATTCCAGGCCAATCACGCCGGACAGGTCCCGCGCCGATATGCCCCCCGATACCGAAGTCAACTCGGCCTCGGAGTCCATGTTGCTGCCGGTGATGTCGATATCGCCGCTGACGGTTGCCGCCTCGATCTCGGCCATGAGTGCTTTCGTCGTAATATCGCCGCTCACGGACTGCAGTTCCTGGTCACCGTCGACACCCCCGACGTCGATATCCGCGCTGATGGTCGCGACCTCGATGGCGCTTTTCTGCGGAACCCGCACCGAAATATGGCTCGAGGTCGAGCGCCCACCACTGCTCTTTCCCTTGATCGGTTTTATCTTGACCACAACGGTGTCGCCTTCTCGCTCGAAGATGAATTCCTCCACCTCCTCACCGAGCGTTCCCGTGACCTCGACCGCGCTCCGCGACCAGCCTTCGACCGCAACGGACCCGGAGGTGTTATAGATTTCGACGTTGCCGTCCGCGTTCGCGTCGAGCGTTTCGTCAATCTCTTCGGCGTTGACCGCGGCTGCAAGCAACAGCCCTACACTCACTAAAACCAATCTCTTCATTTCTCTACTCACTTGCATTGTGCATCGCGTCGGCGACGCATCAGATATCACTGCGTGACATGACGCTCTGCGTCACGCCACCCACCTTGCGCATCACGTTCAGTTCCTCGTGATACGTCTTCATAAGCAGGTCCTGCAGCAGGGTGTTGTCGGGATCCTGCTCCAGCGCTGTATTGATGTCATTGATCGCTCCGCGGATGACCTCGAGGCTCTGCTCGACGTCCTGGCGTTCTCCCGGCGAAAGATGATCAAGTTCGCGCTCGAACTGCGCAACCATTTCGGCGCGAGTATCGAGGTAATCGCTACCGAGCGTGTAGGTGCTGCCGAATGCCGCGCGTTCGAACGCATACTCCGGTGCGGGCTGCGAAATCACCACAGGCCGGTCGTCCTTCACGGCCAGGTAAGTCAGGCCGGACGAGGCGCCAATCAGCAATACGACCGCCGCAGCCTGGGCGAACATCGGCGTCCAGCGTGACCGCCGCGGCGCTGTCTCCGTAATTGCGAGTTCGATGTCCGGCCACAGATCGCGCTGCGGCTGCACATGCGTCGCAAGTTTCCTTGCGGCCGCCGTCAATTTGTCATCGCGTTCTTCGTTCATGCTTCGAAACCCTGTTCCTTGAGCTGCTGGGCCAGTAAACGCCTGGCGCGATGCAGCTGTGCCTTGCTCGTGCCAATCGCGATACCGAGCATGTTGCTCGATTCCTCGTGGCTGTATCCGTAGACGGCGCTCAAGACGAATACGTGTCTTGCGCCCTCGGGGAGCCTTTCTATCGCATCGGATAGATCACGCAGTTCGCCGCTGTCGCCAATCGGCGCTGGCGGCGAAGCGGTCTCGGCCACGATCTGGATCCGATCCTGCTCGCGCTTCGACTTGCGTATCCGGCCGAGTACGGCGTTGACCGCAATGCGATGCATCCAGGTGCCGAAAGCGCTGTCGCCGCGGAATTTCGTGAGCTTTTTCCACGCCTGGATGAAGGCTTCCTGGGCGCAGTCCTCCGCCTCGCTCACGTTGCCCGTCATACGCAGGCAAAGACCGTAGACGCGGTCGACGTGCTCCCTGTAAAGCGCCTCGAAAGCGCGGGTATCGCCGCCCCGGGCCCGGGCAATCAGTGCCGACTCGTCCGGCATAGCTGTAGCTGTCCTGGAAACCATGCTTCGTATATTGTCGCTGGTTTCCGCCGTCAAAACCGCAGCCATCCGCTAAATCTCCCGTATTACTGTAACTTGGATGCCCCTGGGGCCGCTGTGGTTTGAATATCACCCGCTTCACAGGGCAAAATCCGGCTTAAGCGACTGTGTTTGCAGACGATTCTGGTATCATGCCACTGGCCCGGTTCGATGCTGGCCAACCTCTGGGGACAAAGAACCAAAACAATCCTATGACAGCGCGAACAGCTTGCCCGATTACACGTTCACCTGAAATTTGCCCGGGCCCGTCAGCGACCGAGGTCGCCTGATCCTTATGTCGGGGCATTCGATCCTGTACCTGGGGCGCAGCGATTTTGCGTCGGAGTACCTGGCAGAGCTCGAGACGCTGCCTTACTGCACGATGCTGGCGCGTTCCCCGGAGCTGAGGGTCCCCGTCGAGAACCCCGATTTACTGGATATCGTATTGCTGGAAGCGAGCCCCGTGATCGCACAGTCGGGCAATTCCCTGTCCACGCTCATTCACTCGTTGCGCGATTATCCGGTGGTCGCAATCACCGACAAGGAGCACGAACACCGCGGCATCGCGGCAATGCGCGCCGGCGCGCAGGGCTATATCTGCATCGACGACATCACGGTCGAGGGACAGGAGGCCGTTTTCGATCACGCGGCGAAGCGATATCGACTGCAACAACGCCTCTCCGATACGGACGTCTCGGTTCTGTCCGTGCTGACGAGCATCAACGACGGCGTGATCGTGGTGGATAGCGAAGGCAGCATCCTCGACATTAACCCGGCGGCGCGAACGATACTGGGCCTCGGCCCCCGGTGGATGCCCGATGCAAGCTGGGAGCAGACGTTCTGCTGCATCGACGAGTACGGAAATAATTACAAGAACTCGGCGGACCTGCCCCTGGTCCGGGCTCGCAGCGGCGCGAAGTTCATGGGGCAGGTGACGATCTATCGTGCGCCCGAGCAGCCGGACACGTACCTGAACATCAGCGGCCAGGGACTCTACGACGGCACGCGCGAACTCGTTGGCGGTGTCATTACGTTCAGGGATATCACCGACGCAACGATCCGCACCACGGAACTCCAGAAGCGGGCGCAATACGACGAATTAACGGGGTTACCGAACCGCAGCGTGTTTGCGGAGCACCTGTCGCGCGCGATAGGCCGTGCCGACCGCAAGAAAGCACCACTTGCAGTACTGTTTGTCGATCTCGACCGGTTCAAGTCGGTGAACGACACGCTCGGTCATGACGTCGGCGATAATCTTTTGCGGCAGGTGGCGGGACGCCTCCGGGACAATCTGAGAATCGGCGACTTCTCGGGGCGCTGGGGCGGTGACGAGTTCGTCGTATGCCTAGAGGACTTCGGGGAGGTGAGCGACGCCGGTGCCGCCGCACAGAAGTTATTGCTCGTATTATCCGAGAAGTACCAGATTGGCCACAGCGAGGTCTATGCGACGCCGTCCGTCGGCATCGCGATCTACCCGGAGTCCGGTAACAATTCCGAGCGCATGATCAAGGCTGCCGACATCGCGATGTACGAAGCGAAGAAGCACGGTGGCGGGCGCTTCCACTATTATTCGACGGCGCTCAACACCAGGCTCGAACAGCGCGAGGAACTCGAGGTCGGCTTGCGGCACGCACTGGTCCGCAATGAGTTTATGCTGCACTACCAGCCGCGGGTCGACCTGGCTTCGGGCCGCCTTATCGGGCTCGAGGCATTGCTGCGATGGCAGCATCCCCGTTTCGGCCTTTTGCCGCCGGGACGCTTCCTGCCGATCCTCGAGTCCAGCGGACTGATCCACTCGGCGGGCGAATGGGTCATCGCCACGGCGTGCCGGCAGCTCGCTGGCTGGCAGCGGCGATTCGAGCTGCCGGACCTGTCCATCGCCATTAACCTGTCGCGTCAGCAGCTGATGCACCGGCGGCTTGTCGATGCCATTGCCAGGTCGCTGCAGGAAACCATGCTGGATCCCGGCTGTATCGAACTGGAAATCGGCGACGGTGATTTTCCGAACCGGCGCAAAGCGGAGATAGAAACCTTGCGAGGCCTGCGCAAGCTCGGCGTGCGCCTGTCGCTGGACCATTTCGGCACCCGCGACATTTCGTTCGAGTCCCTGGACAACGGCTTCGTCGACAGCTTCGTACTCGACCAGTCTCTGATCGCGGACATTGACCAGAATGACAGCCATCAGCGCATCGTTCGGGCTGCCATCGCCATGGCACAGGGGCTCGATATCGAGGTTGCAGCCGAGGGCGTGGAAACCATCACGCAGCTCGATTTCCTGAAGAGCTGCAACTGCAACCTGGCGCAGGGCTTTTTGATCAGCCGGCCGATGCAGCCGGAAAAGATTTCGGCGATCCTGCGCAGCGAGATCGCAGGCACGCGCCTGCTGGCTCGCGGCGTGCCGTAGCAGGTTCAACCCGGGCGTTCGGCCGTGATACTGGCAGGCCACTAATCAATGAGAGTCGTCCAGGCATTCGCCACGCTGTTACTTCTTTCCGGTCTCATGACCTCCTGTACTGAAGCACCGCTTGCGGTCGAACCAGGTGTTTCACAGGCCCTGGCAAAGCAACGAGCCGAAACGATTTCCGCTATCAACTACGGGCTCTCGCTGGCCATTCCGGAAAGCCGGGACGAGGACATCGAGGGTCGGGTCACAATCACGTTCCAACTCAGTGATTCATCGCAACCGCTGCAGCTCGATTTCCGCGAGAGCGCGGACAAGATCAGGGGCGTGACGGCCAACGGGGGCGAATCCGACTACCGGTTCATCAACGAGCACGTTGTCGTTCCGGCGAAAGACCTGGTGACCGGGCGCAACGAGATCCGCATCGACTTTACGGCCGGATCGTCCTCGCTCAATCGAAACCCGGAGTTCCTGTACAGCCTGTTTGTCCCGGATCGGGCCAGGACCGCGTTCCCCCTGTTCGACCAGCCGGACCTGAAGGCGACGTTCGAACTCGCCCTGACGATACCGGCAGGCTGGACCGCCATGGCGAACGCACCCCTGGTCAACGTTCGTGAAACCGAAAACGGCATGCTGCACCGCTTCGCCCGCTCGGACCTGATCAGCTCCTACCTGTTCAGTTTCGTGGCGGGACGATTCGAGTCGGTCAGCCGCAACGTCGATGGCAGGCAGATGACGATGCTGCACCGGGAAACCGACAGGGAAAAATTCGCGCGCAATGTCGACGAAATCTTCCATCTGCACGCTGCTTCACTCGACTGGCTCGAGGAGTACACCGGCATCGACTACCCGTACGACAAGTTCGGCTTCGCGCTGATCCCCGATTTCCAGTACGGAGGTATGGAGCATGTTGGCGCCATCCTGTACCGCGCATCGCACCTGTTCCTCGAGGAAGCGCCGTCCGATACCCAGTTGCTTGGCCGCGCATCGCTGATCGCGCATGAGGCGGCACATATGTGGTTCGGCAACCTGGTGACCATGAAGTGGTTCAACGACGTCTGGACGAAAGAAGTCTTCGCCAATTTCATGGCCGCGAAGATCGTCAACCCGCAGTTTCCGGACATCAATCACGACCTGAATTTCCTCGTGCGCCACTATCCGAGCGCTTACTCCGTAGATCGTACGGCGGGCGCCAACGCCATCCGCCAGGACCTGGAAAACCTGAATGAAGCCGGCCAGATGTACGGCGCGATCATTTACAACAAGGCGCCGATCATGATGCGCAAACTCGAGAAACTGATCGGCGAAGACCGCTTCCACGAGGGCATGCAGGAATACCTGGCTGCGTTCGCTTTCGGCAACGCCACCTGGCCCGAGCTCATCGAGATCCTGGACGGGAAATCCGCCGAGGACCTGCGCGCATGGAGCGACACCTGGGTCCACATGCCCGGTCGCGAAGCCGTCGAGTCGCAATGGAACACGAGTGCGGAAGGCGAAGCGGGACCGTTCCGATACGGTCTCGTGCCTGCCGCTATCGCGGATCTCCGCTCCCGGGACGAAGTGGTTCGTGCCTCTACGCTGATCAACCTCTACGAAGGCCTGCTTGCACGAACCGGTCCGGGTGCGGCGGAGTATCTTCAGGAACTTGCGAACGTCGTCCGGCGTGAGGACAACGAGCTCGTACTCGATCGGGCCCTGAATCAGCTACAGACGATTTACTGGACGCTGCTACCGCAGGAAACTCGTGACGAATTTGCTCCGGTGCTCGAGCAGACGCTATGGGAGACGATGCTGCGTCACGGCGAGCCGAGCAAGCGCAAGGTCCTTTTCGAAGCGTTCGCCGGTATCGCCCTGACACCCGATGGCCTGGCGCGGGCCCGCGACGTGTGGTCGGGGGCGACGTCGGTGGACGAGCTGTCACTTGCCGAGAACGACCTGATCAACATCGCGCAGTCACTGGCGGTCAGGCTTCCGGACGAGGCGAAAGATATCGTCGAATTGCAGGTGGCGAGGACAGAGAACCCGGACAACCTGAGAAAGCTGGAGTTCATTACGCCGTCGCTGTCGGCGGACCCGGCGGTGCGCGACGAATTCTTCGCGTCTTTGGCGGACGAAGCAAACCGGACTACCGAAAGCTGGGTGTTGGATGCACTGGCAAACCTGCACCACCCGGTACGGACCGAAGCATCCGAACGCTACATCCTCCCGAGCCTCGGCTTGTTGCAGGAGATACAGGTTACGGGCGACATCTTCTTCCCGAAACGCTGGCTCGATACGACACTGGGTAATTACAACAGTGCCTCCGCGGCGGCGACGGTCCGGGCATTTCTCGAAGAGCGGCCGGATTACAACGCGCAGTTACGCATGAAGATCCTGCAGGCCGCGGATCACTTGTTCCGCGCCAATTCGATCGTTCAGATCCAGCGGCGAACCGATTCCCGGTAGGCGCGGAACTCGTCGCCGAACTGCCGCTCCATCGCCCGTTCTTCGGGCCCTATCTGCAGTCGGTTCATGGCGAGCACGAACAGCGGCAGACCGACGCAAGCCAGCAGGTTAGAGAGATAGAACGCCCAGGCGCCCAACAGGCACAGCAGTCCCAGGTACATCGGGTTCCTGCTGTAACTGTAGACGCCGTGAACGAGCAACCGTGAGGCCTCTTCAGGCCGTCGCGGGTCGACCGTCGTGCCGGCCGAACGAAAGGCGGCGATTGCCGGGACCGCGATAATACCGCCCACGCAGAAAAACAACGCGACCAGCAGCTTGCGGCCGGGAACCTGCACCGACAGCGCCGGCACGTATTTCGCGAGCAGCCACATTATGGCCATCGCGACGAAAAACTGCGCGACAGGGGGGACCCTGGTTTCGAGTGCCTTCATTGCATCCAATCGCGCGCCGAGGCGCGCTCCTACGATTCGTGTGCCGCGCCGCAGTTCCAGCACGCCGCGAACTGGCCTTCGTTTTCCTCGCCGCATTTCGCGCAGCGCCACGACGCGCGCGGACTCTCATCGATGATGGCGGCGTCGATGAGCTGCTTCGCCCGGTCGTAGTCGATGTCTTTCAGTACCCAGAGCTCGGGCCACACCTCGGTGAAGGGCATTTCGCCGTAAATCTGGTTCAGGTGTTCGTTCCTGATCTGGCAGGGAATCCCTTCGGCTTCCAGGATGTTCTTGTAGTGATTGATCATCACCGCGCTGTCGGCGGACGTTACTTTCTTCATCGCAGGGAATTCAGGAACCCTGTCGGATCCTCGCCGCGCTCCAGTACCTCGACCAGCGCCGAACCGACGATGGCGCCGGCGGCATGCGCACCCACGGCCGCAACGTCACTCGCTGCGCGGATGCCGAAACCCGCACACACGGGGATATCGGCAACGCCGGACACCTTGTCGAGGTAGCCGGCGAGATCATCGGGCAGTCCCGCGTCCCCGCCAGTGATCCCGGTGATGGTGACCGCGTATACGAATCCGCGCGATGCGTCACACAGGGTCTTGAGCCTCTCCTGCGGCGTCGCCGGCGTCACGAGCTGGATCAGGCCAAGCCCCTTTGCCTCGAGCGCCGCACGAATCTCGTCACTCTCCTCGAACGGCAGGTCCGGAACGATAAACGCGCACACGCCCGTCTCGAGTGCACGATCTGCGAGCCTGTCGTAGCCGAACGCAAGCAGTGGATTCAGGTAGGACATCATGACCAGCGGCGCGTCGAAACCCCCGGCTTTTTCGAGCTCGCCGAAAATCCACGCGAGCGACACGCCCTTCCGCAACGCCTCGAAACTGGAGCGCTGGATCGTCATGCCGTCGGCCATCGGATCGGAGAACGGAATGCCGACCTCGACCACGTCGCCAACCTCGGC
>JAACFJ010000022.1 GCA_009937505.1 Gammaproteobacteria bacterium | reverse complement strand
GAGTTGTTGCGCTATCGCAGACTCTGCGGCGGGTGAGTGCGCCTCCTCGTCCATCCCTAACGACTTACATGTTGGAGATCAGGGCGTCGCCAAACTCGCTGCATTTGACCTTCTTCGCGCCTTCCATCAAGCGTGCGAAGTCATACGTAACCGTCTTTTTGCCGATGGTCGTATCCATGGCTTCGAGGAGGACGTCAGCCGCTTCCATCCAACCCATGTAGCGCAGCATCATTTCGCCGGAGAGGATCAGCGAACCCGGGTTCACGACATCTTTGTTCGCATACTTCGGCGCAGTGCCGTGCGTTGCCTCGAAAACCGAATGTCCGGTCATGTAGTTGATGTTGCCACCCGGCGCGATGCCGATTCCGCCCACCTGCGCGGCGAGCGCGTCAGACAGGTAATCGCCGTTCAGGTTCATCGTCGCAATAACGTCGAACTCCTTCGGACGGGTAAGAACCTGCTGCAGCGTAATATCGGCAATCGCGTCCTTCACGAGGACCTTTCCGGCGGCCAGCGCGGCCTCCTGTTCGGCATTTGCGGCTTCCTGTCCCTTCTCGACCATGGTGCGATCCCACTGGTCCCAGGTGTAGGTATGGTCGCCGAAGTCTCTCTCGGCAAGTTCGTAGCCCCAGTTGCGGAATGCACCCTCCGTGAACTTCATGATGTTGCCCTTGTGCACGAAGGTCAGGCTCTTGCGGCCGTTCGCGATGCAGTACTCGAGCGCCGCGCGGACGAGACGTTCGGTACCTTCCTGCGATATCGGCTTCAGGCCGACTCCGCAGCTCCCGGGGAAGCGAATCTTCTGGTACTCGGCCGGGAAATTTTCCTTGAGGAGGTCGAGGAATTTCGCATTGGCCTCCGAGCCGCGTTCGAATTCGATACCCGCGTAGATGTCTTCCGTATTCTCGCGGAAGATCACCATGTCGACGCTGGCCGGATCGCGCACGGGCGACGGTACGCCCGTGAACCAGCGCACCGGGCGCAGGCAGACGTAAAGATCGAGCAACTGGCGCAGTGCCACGTTCAGGGAGCGAATACCGCCGCCGATCGGCGTCGTCAGCGG
Organism: Gammaproteobacteria bacterium; assembly: GCA_009937505.1. Lineage (GTDB taxonomy): Bacteria > Pseudomonadota > Gammaproteobacteria > Steroidobacterales > Woeseiaceae > UBA1847. The sequence goes on along the minus strand of JAACFJ010000022.1, from coordinate 23,278 downwards.
GCCCTTGATGGAGACGAGGTAGTCGCGACAGGCCGTGATCGTCTCGTCCGGGAGCCAGCTGCCGAAATTGTCGAACGATTTCTGGCCCGCGTAGATCTCCATCCAGTGAATCTTGCGCTTGCCGCCGTACGCCTTTTCGACCGCGGCATCCAGAACGCGTACGGTCGAGCGCCAGATGTCGGGACCCGTGCCGTCGCCCTCGATAAAGGGCACGATCGGATTATCCGGGACCTGCAGTTTGCCGTTGTCAATGGTGATCTTCGCACCGCCCTCGGGCGGTGTCGGTGCTGCGTCGGCCATAGTTCGCTCCGCTTGTTCTGGTTTTGTCGGGCCGCTCGGGAAGCGGCGGGGCGCATATTATGAGGGATTTGTTCGCCAGTCCCAAGGGGATTGCGGAAAATCACTAGTACACGTAGCGAAACTCGACAAACAGCTCGCGTCCCCGGCCGGGAAAATAACGGTAATTGCCGAAAGCATAGTCGGCACGATCCGCAACGTCCCTGTCGGCGGGCCGGGCGTAAAGGCAGCCGCCGAAGCCGCCGGGAGTGCCATCGTCACGCGTATTGCCGTCGAGCATACGATTGTCGTAGTCGTAGTGTACGTATTCCGCACGCAGGCCGAGGCCGAGCGTCAGGTCTTCGCCGACGCCGATGTCGCTTTGTATCTACGCAGCCAAACTGGCGCTGCCGACCCGGAAGTCATAGTGCAGGCCTTCCGGTCGGGTTTCGACCAGGAAACCGGAACCGTCCGCCGGCCCGAACTGGGTCTCCGTCAGGGCTACGTCGCTCCACTCCACGTCGATGCCGGCGACACCGGTATGTCGATCTGCAGCGATCGAAACCGCACTAATCACACCTGCGCTGACGTGGCTGTCTTCCTCGAGCGGTTGACCGGGGAGAAAATGTTGCAGGAACCGGGTCCGGTCAGCACGGGAGAGCGGATCGCGGTCATGTGCTCCTGGCCGCTGCCGCGGCTGATCCAGACGCCCGCAACGCGGGTCATGAGCTGATGGACGTGCTGGTGAAAGACGCTGTCGATGAGTGCGCCGTCAAGCAGCTCGATATTGCCCGGGTGGGTTAAACCGGATTGCCCACGCCGCCGGCCCGTAACCACGATCTCGCTGACTATGTCGTTTGCGGCGACCGTGGGCACGGCGCCGGACTCCGCGAGCATTATAATCACAGCCAGTTGAATCGGAACGAACAACGAGAGTCTCAATCGATGAATCAATTAATGCCGTTACGGCGTTTGGCGATCCTCTGTACCGCTTTGTCGCTTGCGACGGTGGCGAATGCCGGGGATATGGAACGGGCAACCGATGTTACGTCATCTGATCGGCTTCGAGTAGGACTCGTGCTGGGCGGCGGCGGCGCGCGCGGAGCCGCCCACATAGGCGTGTTGCGCGAACTCGAACGAATGCATATTCCCATCGACGCGATCGCCGGGACGAGCATGGGCGCGATTGTCGGGGGCCTGTACGCATCCGGAATGAGCGTCGACGAGCTCGAGAAGCTGGTCGCTGAGATGGACTGGGCGGATGCGATGTCCGATGAGCCCGAGCGCAGCGATCTGAGATTCCGGCGCAAGCAGGACGCAAAGAACTTTCCGGTCGACCTGGACATCGGGCTCGAGCACGGGCGATTCAAGTTACCGCTAGGCATGGTTCAGGGCCAGAAGCTCGATCTCATACTGCGTAACCTGACCCTGCCGGTATCGCAGGTCTCCGACTTCGATGATCTGCCGATCCCCTTCCGCGCGATCGCATCCGACATCGAAACGGGCGAGATGTACGTCATGCACAGCGGCGACCTCGCGCTTGCGATTCGGGCAAGCATGTCGGTGCCGGGCGTGCTCGCGCCGGTCAGCATTGACGGTCACCTGCTGGTCGACGGCGGCCTCGTCGGCAATCTCCCTGTCGACATCGTTCGTGACATGGGGGTCGATGTCGTTATCGCCGTGGACGTGGAGTTTCCCCTGTATACGCTTGATGAGCTGCGGTCGGCGATAACGGTCTCCGAGCAGATGCTGACGATACTCATCCGCAAGGAAACCCTGCGGCAGATCGAGAAGCTTGGTGAAGGTGACGTGCTGATCACGCCGAAACTCGGGACGTTCGGGTCGGCGAATTTCGGCGCTATCGTGGAGGCGATAGAGCCGGGCGCGAAGGCAGCCCGTGAGGCAGCGCCGCGGCTTGCGAGTCTGGCGACGGATGAGGCCGGCTTTGCCGCGTGGCAACGCGAGCGCGAGCAGCGTGAGCCCACCGCTGAGCGTCTCGCGTTCGTGCGCGTCGAACACGACAGCCGGCTGTCCGCGCGGGTTTTCGAATCCCGGCTGGGTGTTGCCGCAGGGGACCCGATCGATGCGACCGAACTCTCGGCGGAGGCCGCGCAGCTGCATGCACTGGATGTCTTCGAAAAAGTCAGTTACCGCCTCGTGGAAGAGGATGGCAAAACGGGCGTCGTATTCGACGCTCGCGCCAAGTCCTGGGGTCCGAGCTTCCTGAACTTCGGATTCACCCTGGAGGATGACTTCGAGGGCGCGACCAATTTTGATCTTCGCGCGCGACTAACCCGTCCTGCCGTCAACCGTTATGGCGGGGAGTGGCGTGCGGACCTGCGTCTCGGCACCGAACCGCGGTTGCTGACCGAGTTCTACCAGCCTCTGCGCTGGGACTCCCGTCTCTTCGTGGCGCCCTACATCGATTTCGACCAGTCGAATTTCAATGCATTTACCGATCAGGACATCGTCGCGCGATTGCGCGTTACCGAACTCACCGGCGGTTTCGACATCGGCGCTGAAATCGGTAATTCCGGTGAATTTCGGCTGGGCGCGTTCCGCGGCGGCGGCGAGGCGCGGGTCACGATCGGCGACCCTGTCGTACCGGATCCGGACTTCGAAACGGGTGGTCTTCGCGCACTCCTGAGGTTCGATTCTCTCGACAAGCCCTGGTTTCCGACCAGTGGTGTGCGCGCAGATCTCGAGTGGACGCAGTCACTCAGGGAACTGGGCGGGGACGATCGCTACGACATTATCGACATGTCCGTGGAAGCGGTGCGTTCGCGCGGCAAGTCAACCGTCGGTTTCGGCCTCGATTTTCAGACGACGCTAAGCTTCGACGGTGCGGTTCAGGACCTGTTTCGGCTCGGTGGATTTCACCGACTTTCCGGTTACGAGCGCGGTGCTATCAGCGGGCCACACGCGGCGGTCGCGAAGTTGCTGTACTACCGCCGCATAGGCGATTCGCCCGGCGGGTTGTTCGACGCACCCGTATACGTCGGCGCTTCGCTCGAAGCCGGCAACGTCTGGGAAAGCAGGTCCGACATGTCGATCGATTCCACGTTGCTGCACGGCAGCCTGTTCGTGGGCATCGACAGCTACGTCGGGCCGATGTTCTTCGCCGCCGGCATCGGCCAGGGTGGTCTGACGAACTTCTACCTGGTCATCGGGGCACCGCCGCCGCTGCGGTGACCTCATAAGTCCTAACAGGCCCTGGTTCCGGATCAACGATCGACTTTCTCGAGTACCTGTGCCGGCGCGTCCGACTTGCGGTAATAGCCATGACGCCGGGCCATGGATTCGAACACCTTGTCTCTCTCGGACTTGGTCGGATACCAGTGAAACCGCTCCCAGTCATCGCCGATCACGGTGCGGAACGTGTCCGTCGACGGTAACGTGACGCGAATACCGAAGCGGCGCTCGATACCCGCTTTGCCGGGGTCGACAAGGTTGTGGCGGTGGCAGTAGCTCATTCACGTCGTGCCTGAATACGCAGAAGGCGCGAGTATACCCAAACTGTTGAAGGAATCATCGGCGCTCGCCGCGATCGGAGGCGCCCTCGCGGTCTGCCCATCCGAGCAACTTGCGCGTCAGAAAAAGGTAAGGAGGCTTGACGATCCGCATCCATAGTCGCGACGGTAATGACGGCCTCGCCAGGATTCGCCGTTCCCGCCGCGTCAACTCGTCCGCGCAGTAGCTACGCTTGTGCTTCAACAGGTGACGCAGGTCATCGTAGGCGAGAATGCAGAACAGCCTGCCGCGGCCGGGCGCGTACCAGGCCAGCTGGAAGTCGAGGAAGGCCGGAAGTCCGTTCGCGACAACCAGGATATTGGGCTCCTTGGCAAGATCGTTGTGCACGACGCCGCGCGCGTGCAGTTGGCGCAATAGTCGCATTGCGCGCCTGAAATAATCCGGGTCCCGGGGCTTCGCATGATGCATCGGCGCGCCGTCGAGGTATTCCCGTTCCAGGCTGTCCCGGCCCACCCGGATAAGTCCGGGCACACCGTCGAGTCCGTCCAGTGCCGCGAGCACCCGCGCCTCTCGGCGCATGAGACCGTTAGCAAGCCAGCGCAGCGGCAAGGCGGCCGAGGCCGCATCGCGCACGATGCGCCGGCCGAAGTCGTCGGATTCGAGCCGAACTTCGCCAAATAGATCCTTTTTAAGCAGCTCCGACTCAAGCATCATGGTTGTGGGTTGTGACGGGAATCGCAGAGAATACCTCAGTACAGGATTACGGGATCCATAGTGAGTACCAAGTCCGACGGGCATAAACCCCGCAAGGAGCGATCGCGCGGGGACTCGACTGGCGAGTTTTTCAGCGTCGGCCAGCCGCTGCATGCCGTGCGCGCCGGCTACGTGCGACGTCAGGCCGACGATCTGCTTTACGACGCGGTCCTTGCAGGGCGCTACGCTCACGTGATCGCTCCCTGTCGCAGCGGCAAGTCCAGCCTGGTTGCAGCCACCGCTGCGCGACTTGAAGCCAAGGGATTCAAGGTCGCCGTGCTCGACCTCGGCCAGATCGGTGAGCGTGATGCCGGAACGGACGCTGGTCGCTGGTATTACAGCGTTGCTTACCGGATCCTGCGGCAGCTGCGAATTCGTTATGACCTGCAGTCCTGGTGGCAGGACAAGTCGGTGCTCGGCAACTGTCAGCGGCTGCTCGAGTTCTATAACGAGATCGTGCTGGGCTCCGTCCAGGAGCGCATCGTGATCTTCGTCGACGAGATCCAGCGCGTCGGCGAGAATTCCATTGGCACGGAATTGCTGGCCAGCATCCGCGCAGCGCATAAAGGGCGGGCAACGGACCCCGAGTTCGCGCGACTGACCTTCGTATTGCTTGGTGAGTGCGATCCGGTAAGCCTGATCGATGAGCCCGAGCTGTCGCCGTTCAACGTCACGCAGCCGATTCAGCTCGACGACTTTTCGCGGGACAACCTCCGGCTTTTTGCAACCGAACTGAACCTGACGGCCGAACAAGCACAGCAGGCGCTGGACCGTATCTATTACTGGACGAAGGGCCAGCCGTATCTCACGCAGAAACTCGCGCGAGCAATATCGCGCGAGCAGATGGAAGATGAAATCGATGAGCACGTCGATCGAATCGTCAGGCAGCAGTTCCTGGGTCGCGCGGCACTGCGAACCGAACCTCACCTAAGCCATATCCATCGACAGGTAGTGCAAGATGGAAAGCAGAGCGAGGAGCTGCTGAATCTTTATGGCCGGTTACGCAAGGGAGTTCCCGTTGCCACCGACCTGGGTTCACGCCTGCAGCGCCGTCTCATGGCGGTTGGTTTGCTCAGCGTTGACGAAGAGGGCGAGTTACAAGTTCGGAATCGTGTCTATGAGGCGGTTTTCACCGCACGCTGGGCCAACGAAAACCTGCACGTGCGACTCAAGGCGCCGCTCATGGCACTAGCCGCCATATTCCTGGTGATTGCGATTCCCTTCGTCTATACGCAGTGGTTGCCATTGGTCTACGTCGGGACGCTGACATCGGAGGCGGTAGAGCTCGAATCGGCCGAGACCGCGTGGCGCAATCTGCGCTCCTTCCCGGGCCATAGCGGCACCGCGGACAACCTGTACCGGAATTTCCTGCAGTCGCGGGCCGCACGAGCGACCGACGTCGACGTCGTCGAGGCCCTCGCGGCATTGGCCGCAGAGCTGCCTCAGGCAGGTAGCCTGCCGGACGAATTGCGCGCCGCGTTCTGGGACAGGCAGGTGCTGTTGGCAATGCGCAGCGAGCAGCGCGATTCGGCGTTGCTCGCCGCGCTGGAGGCACTGCTCCTGTCCACGCCGCAAAGGCGTCATCGGGCGGCGATGCTGGTAGGAGACGATTACCCGCTATTGATAGCTAGCCTGCCAGCGGAGGAGGCTGCGGGGGTTATCTTCGACCCCGGAAACAAGTTGCTGATAACCACCCGGGGATCGAAAGTCCGGCAGTGGTCCCTGACGCCGCAAGGACTGCAGCCCTCCGGAGAATGGACGATTACGGCGCTCGAGGTCTCGCCCCTGGTACGCCGCGTAATCGTGGATCGCGAGAGCAGGGTCAGCCGCGTGGGACTGACGCTCAATATCAGTCATCCACGCCTGGCGGATTTGCGCATCAAGGTCATTGCGCCGTCCGGCCGTGCTGTGGAAGTAGAGACCGGCATGGATCGTGCCTCGAGCAGCGAGGATATCCGGATTCCTTCGAGCCAGCTGCGGGACCTGGTGGGCGAACCTATTAACGGCACCTGGAGTCTCTCGGTTCGCGACGAGGAACTCGGCGTTACCGGACATCTCGTGGGCTGGAACCTCACGCTGAATTCGCAGGGCCTGGTCGAGGATTTCCAGCGCGGATTGCACATAGCGGACCCGGTCGAGCGCGACACCGACAGCATCTGGATAGGCCCCGAGGGCAGATACGCTGTGGCCCGCGCCTTGCAGAGCGACAGTGCGCGCGTATGGGATCTTGCGTTCGCCAAACCCATTCGCGCCGTTGCGGTGAGCCAGAACGAGCAAATAGTCGGGCTCGACAACGGGGCACGTCGCCTGGTGACCGCGACCGTGGAGACGGTGAACGTCTGGGATACGGCGACGGGGGACAGAATCCGGTCGATGAAAGTCGGTGGAGCAAGCTCGAACTCGCGGCTTACGAGAGACGGCCTGCACCTGTTTGCGGAGAGCCGTAGCGACGCCGACACACAATTGGAACTTTGGTCATTAGAAACAGGTGATGTACAGGGCCGCCTCGATATTGCCGGCTCGCCCGCGCTCGTCGCGCTCGATTCCGGCGGCAGGCGCATTGCGGTTGCGGACTTCGATCGAGCTGTTCGCATCTGGGATTTTCAAAGCGGCGAGATGCTCGCGCAGATCGATCTGCCGCTGCAGCCGAGCGCTATCAGTCTCGACGCCGGCGGCAATGTACTCGGTGCGATCTACGGCGAATCCGGCGCCTCGCTCTGGCGCGTTGACCAGCCGGCGCTGCCGATGCTCGAGGAACGCGGCAAAGGTTACTGGCGCCTGGCATTCTCGTCATCCGGGTCCAGCGTTGTTGCCGGAAGACCGCGCAGCGGTTACCAGGTATACCGAACAGAAGACGGGCGGCAGGTGGGCCCGGTGCTCGGCGCAGGCGGCTCCAGTGCATCGAGCCAATTGCTGGCCTTCAGCGCAGACGAGCGCGTGCTGTTGACCGGAGGACCGGATAGTGCCGCCCGATTATGGCGGGTGCCGGGTGAGGTCGCGCCCGTTGCTACGAATGCGGATTCCAGCCATGCGGTGTGGGCGTCCGCGGGCGACGCGGTCGTTGCGGCGACCCCGGATGCCGGCAACCTCGTGATCGGCGACAACGGCGGCCACATCCACGTCTTGCCCGCCGACGTATCCGCCGAGTCTCTCGCCGCCGCGGTAGAAGAGGTCAGCTTCGTGGGTCACGATACGGCGGTGCGTCTGCTGCGAATAAGTGCCGGCGGGCGGCTCGCGGCAAGTGCAGGGGCCGACGACACAGTACGCGTTTGGGACCTTGGTGACGGCAGGCCGCTGCCGTACATGACCGACATGCCGGGCGGGGCGATTGCGGCGCTGGAGTTTTCGCCGGATGCATCGATGCTCGCCGCCGTGAACGCGACCAGGGTTGTGCTGCTCGATACCGAGACCGGGGACGAAATCGTCGAGTTTCCGCTCGGCGAGCCGCATGCCGGCGCCGCATTTGCGAACGACGGCAGGCTCTATCTTGGCAGCAACAGCGGGGTTTTGAGCGTCGCGTCGCGAGATGCGTCCGGCGTCTGGAGTCTGCAACAGCGCTGGCAGGGAGCGTCCGCGATCAAATGGTTGCGAGCGGCGCCACGCGGCAACCACCTGGTCCTCGTAGACCAGGACAACCTGGCCCAGCAATTCAACCTAGAAGAGGGCCGCATAGGTTCGCTGTCCGTCAGTCTCCCGGATAACGTGGAGGACGTGACTTTCAACCCGGCGGGATCGCGTATCTATTTTCGAACCGCGCGCTGGATTCACCGCGCGAGTTCGTCGACCAATGGCCTCATCTGGCTGGACGCGATCTTCGGTCCCAGGCCCGTGCAACGTGGCAGCGTTGTCGTGAGCTCTTCAACGTCGGCGGGCAACGAGATTCACCTGCCGGTCGTACGCGCCGGTTCCGTCTCGCTGGCACGGTTGCGATTCGAATCGAGCGAAACCCCGGGCCTTTTCGGTAACCGGGATGAACTGATCCAGGAGTGGCGCGACAGGCTCGGGATGACAACCGAGGCACGCTGGGGAACCGCTGCGACGGCGGCACCCAGCGTCCCGGAATGACCGAGGCGCTAGCGCCGGTCGCCGCGCAGCGTACGCACGAGGATTTCAAGATTTGCCGCAGTGACATCGCCGGGCATTACGGGCTCACCGATCATGACCGGTACCCTGGCAAAAAGGCGGCCTGGAACCATGCGAATGCTGCCACCCTGGCTGCGGCTGAACCAGCTGCCCCAGAGGTTCTGCAGTCCGACCGGTATGACCGGCACGGGACGGCGCGCAATGACTTTTTCGATGCCCGGGCGGAATCGGTGGATCTCTCCGTCGCTGGTGATGCCACCCTCGGGGAATATGCACACGATATTCCCTGCTTCCAATTCGGCGTCCACTTTCTCGAACGCTTCATTCATCAGCTGCTCGTCTTCTTTCGCTGAAGCGATGGGGATCGCCTTGGCGTGCTGAAACAGGAAGCGCAGCAGGGGCAGCTGGAAAATCTTGTAGTACATGACAAAACGCATCGGCCGGCGTACCGACGCGAGCAGAAGTATCGGGTCCATGTAGCTGACATGGTTGCACACCACGACGGCAGGACCTTTTTCCGGGATATTTTCTGTGCCGCTCGGGCGCACGCGGTAGATCGTGTTGACGAGAATCCACGCGAGAAACCGCATCAGGAATTCGGGCAATAGCGTGTAAATGTAGATCGCTACAACCGCATTCAGCAGCGCCAGTACGATGAACAGCTCGGGTATGGAGAATCCCATTCCCAGCACTGCAATCGACAGTAGTGACGCCACAACCATGAACAGGGCGTTGATGATGTTATTTGCGGCGATGATCCGTGAAAGGTGCGTGCGCTCTGACCTTTGCTGAATGAGGGCGTAAAGTGGGACGCTGTAAAAGCCGCCGAATGCGCCGAGCAGCAAGACGTCGGCGAGTACCCGCAAGCTGCCCGGCCGGGCAATGAATTCGCCGATGTTCGTGACCGGCATTACGGCGGCGACAGGTTGCGCAAAGTACAGGTCGATCGCGAACAGGGTGAGGCCGATCGACCCGAATGGAACCAACCCGAGTTCGATGCGATGACCGGACATGCGTTCGCACAGCAGTGAACCCAGGCCGACTCCGATTGCAAACGAAACGAGTAGAGCTGTCGTAATGGATTCATTGCCGTTCAGAATCACCAGCGTGTAGGCCGGCAGCTGCAAGGTCATCGCCGAGCCAAAAAACCAGAACCACGAGATGCCGAGAATGGAAAGAAAAACGTCGCGCTTTTCGCGCGCAAAACCGACTATCCGCCAGGTCTCCGACCAGGCGTTCCAGTTGATAGTAAGACCCGGGTCCACCGCCCGCGTCTGTGGTATCCGCCGGCTTGCCAGGTATCCGATGATCGCAACGGCGACCAGGCATCCGCCGATCATCGTCTGCGAGTCCGGGTTTACAGCGACGGTAGCGCCGCCCACGATGAGTCCGAGGATGATGGCAATGTAGGTGCCGGCTTCTACCAGCGCGTTGCCGCCGATGAGTTCGTGCGTCTCGAGCTGTTGCGGCAGATAAGCGTACTTCACCGGGCCGAACAAGGTGGACTGGCAACCCATGAGAAACAAGACGAACAGCAGACCAACATAGCTGCCTGACGTGAATGCGATCGCCGCAATAATCATCAGCGTGATTTCGAGCAGCTTGATGCGGCGCATGAGCATAGACTTCTCGTACTTGTCGGCAAACTGTCCGGCGGTGGCCGAAAACAGGAAGAACGGAAGGATGAATAGCGCACCGGCAACGTTTGCGAGTTCGCTATGGTTCATTCCGGCCACGAGCACGCCCTGGAATGTGACAAGGATCACGAGACCGTTACGGAAGATGTTGTCGTTGAGTGCGCCGAGAAACTGCGTGGCGAAGAACGGGGCGAAACGGCGCTGACCGAGTAACCGGAACTGGTTCTGATCTGACACGTGACACGTATCCCGTTGCAATAACGGGCGTCACTATAGCATCGGCAAAAACTGCGAACTCGCACCGCTCATCGGCGTTGACAGCGGTGCTATGATCGCCGCTGTACTGTGCTGAAATCTATACCAATTAGCCAATTTATCCGATTTTGATGATGACATTGCGTCTGACATTCCTGATTAGCGGCATTGCCCTGATTGCGGGCTGCGCCAAACCGCCGCCGCCGAGATCCGTCCAGGAATTCCTGGACAATCCGCTCATGCTGGAGGCGGCGCTGGTCCGTTGCTCCCGCAATCGTTCGGAGACACGCTACGATGCAGAGTGTGTCAATGCCCGAGAGGCCAACAAAGTTGTTGCCGCAAGAGAGGATGCGGAGCGACGCGCCGAGTTCGAGGCCCAGTCCGAGCGCAAGCGGCAGGCACTTCGACGCACGCAGGAGGCGGCGGCCGAAGCACGGCGGCGCGCCACGGAGGCCAAGAAACGGCGCGAAGAGGCCGCCTACCTTGCACAGTTCGGTGAACGGCCGCCCGACGACAGCCAGCAAACAGAGCAACCGGATACCGGCAACGTCCCCATCGCCGTCATTCCGGAGCCCGCTGCAGAAACCGCGGATGCGGTGGACGACGGCTACAGCGAGCCTTTGAGAACACCGGCATCCGACGCGAGCAACGCACCGATTGCCGTGGCCGAGCCAGAGCAAGAACCGGCGCGGGATCTCGACGAGATCCGCGAGGAACTAAAGCGCCGCAACGAAGACTAGTGCGGTGCGCTCAGAGGTTAGGGTCGTAGTACGACTCGCCCGAGTCAATCGTATCGTCCGATTCCCCGGGACCCGGCATACCGAACGTCTGCACGCTGGATTCAGATTCTGCTGCGGGCGCCGATGCGGCCGAGGTTGCCATTCCCGGAGCCTGCGCGAGACGGGTCGTCTGAGCCGTCAACACCTGCACGAAGCGGTTTGCGGCGTCGGGCGCGATATTCGGTGAGCTGGAAAAGATCTGTTCAGGCGTCATGCTCGGCGAACTGTAGAACGCTGCGTTGGCCTTGCGATCCATGGTGACCCCGGAACCGGCGAACGACACGCCCGCGAAGATTCCGCGCGCCCGGGAGTAAGAGACGATCTCGGCCTGGAAGCGGATGTCCGTCGCACCCTCCACGCTGCGGCCCACCGGACCGGCCGCGATGGAAGCGTCCGCACCCAGGGTCAGCTTGCCGTTGGCGATGTTTTCCACGCCACGGTGGGTCTTGAAGACCAGGACGACATCCGTCCTTTGCACGCCGGCCTGGAATCCGAAGCTGCCGCCCGTCAATGTAATGAAAGCCGGATTGCTCCAGGAACCATCGTCCTGCCGCACGACGAGGATGCCCTTGCCACGTCGCGCGCCCAGTCCGAAACCGATCCGCACAACGCTCGGTATGACCGCAACCGCGTAAGCCCGCGCGAGCATTGCCGGTGGAATTCTCTGCTCCGGGATACGAAGGAGCTGGTCGAGTACGTCGGCTGAATCGGCGACGCGCTGTTCCTCTCTGCTGGCGGCAGCCGCCGGAAACGCGAACAGCAATACCGCTACTGCCAGGCAAGCCTGAAGTTGTCTACTACGCATGATTTTTTCCCCTGTCGGAAAAGGCACGCCAGCGCCCGTTCCCTTGAGTGCCCAAATCGCTCAAGGCCTTAATGATACGTCAATTCCGACCGTTACTCACCGATATTACGCGGGCTGACCAACAGCGGCGGCAAGGGAATGTCCAGCGATGCGCAAATCGTGCGTATCAGCCCGGTTTCCGCGGTCGTGACGCGGTTGTCATGGACGGCGACGGCGGTCACGGCCTTTAGAATCAGCTGCCGGCCCTTGCCATTCAGCGTCGTGAGAAGGTCGAGGCTGCGTTCGAGTGCGCGTAGCGTGTAGTGCTCTTTGGACTGATAAGTGTGCTCCCGGGCCCATTTGCCGAAATAGGCCTTGCCGGCGTTGAATGCTTTCTCGCTGCTGGCGGCATCCTCGTGGCCGTAATCTGCAACCACGGTAAGCAGATCGATCGCGGCGTGGCGCAGCTCGCGCCGCGCCGTGCTCCGTGGACCGGGAGAGCGCGCGGGATTCACGGCCTGGCCGATGCTGATGCGCAATACCCGGTAGAAACAGTATTCGTATAGATCGACCCGGCCATCGACGTCGATAAGCCGGCTTGCCAGTTCGACCAGGTACTCGAGCTGTGCGGGCGGCCGCAGCTTGAGCGCCGGAAACGTGATCTCGAGCAATGGCAGGCGATGGTCGGAGCTCATCGAACTCACCTCGTCGTGCAGGCGGGCGACGATCCGCGCGCGCTCGGCGCCGAGCTGCTCCTCGGCAAGCCGCAGTTGCCGTTCGCGGTGCTCGTGTCCCCGATCGATGATCAGTGCGATGACGAGCAGGTAGGCGAGTTCCGCCGAGTGCGCGGCATCGTAGAGCGTTGCCGGTATCGCCTGCCTGAGCTGCCGGGCATAGGCCACGTCCTGTGCGCCCGGATTGCCGGCCGATTCCGCGACGGACTCCGGCAGATCCGCCGGCGGGAGTTCTTGCGCAGGCGCCGCCGCCATCGCGCTCGTTGAGTCTTCTGCCAGCCTGTCGCGCATCGATATCGGCACCACCTCGGGGTAGTCCGACTCGCGGAAGGACGGGTCGAGTGCGCGGATCCTGTCGCCCAGCGGAGGATGGGTTGCAAACAGGCCGGTAAATCGAGCGCCGCTGCCGAACAGCATGTGGCTGATCTCCTCGGGGTCCGCCGCCCTGATATGGGAGGCCTCTTTGTAGCCGCCAATTTTCTTGAGTGCGTTTGCGATGCCGTCCGTCTGCCGCGTGAACTGCACGGCCGATGCATCGGCCAGATACTCGCGCTGGCGCGATACCGCCGCCTTGATGAGACGAGCGAAAAACACACCGATCCAGCCCAGAATTGCCACGCCGAGACCGATTAGCAGCACGACCGGAGCGCCCTTGCCTCGGCGGTTCGATATCAGCCGGCCGTGATAGCCGCCGCGCACGATCATGCGGCCCATAAGGCCGAGGACCAGTATGCCGAACAACACACCCATCAGGCGGATATTCAGGCGCATGTCACCGTTCAGGATGTGGCTGAATTCGTGCGCGATGACACCCTGCAGTTCGTCGCGGTTCAGTAATTCCAGTGTGCCGCGGGTGACAGCGATCGCGGCATCGCCCGGTGAGTAGCCCGCGGCGAAAGCGTTGATGCTGCTTTCCTCCTCGAGAACGTAGATTTCCGGCACCGGGACGCCCGAGGCGATGGCTATCTCCTCGACGACGTTGCGCAAACGCCGCCTCAGCGGATCCGCCACGTCTGCGGGGACCAGCGTACCGCCCATCTGTTGCGCGACCCGGCCACCCCCCGAAGACAGGACCGTTGTCTTGTAGATGCTGGCGCCGATGATGAACAGCGCGGTGATTGCCGCTGTCAAAAGCAACGGTCCCGGATTCGCCACGAGGATTTCCCAGGGCGAATAGCGCTGACCCTCCATGGAGGTGCCGAACAGCGCAAAAGCGACCACCAGCGTTACGCCGAGGACGATAAGCGCAGTCGCGATGAAGTAGACCACGACGAGCCACTGCGTGGCCCGTCGTGCCCGATCCTGCGCGTCAAAAAAATTCAATGCCCGGCAGCGGGATGTCAGGTAAAGGAGACGTCCGGTACGTCGCGTTTCTCCTCGGACTCGATCTCGAGGAAACTCGCCAGCTCGAAGCGGAACATCCCGGCGATGATGTTGTTCGGGAAGTTCTCGGCGGTATTGTTGTAGCCGAGCACGGAGTCGTTGAACGCCTGTCGCGCGAAAGCCACCTTATTCTCAGTGCTTGCCAGCTCTTCCTGGAACTGCATCATGTTTTCATTCGCCTTCAGGTCGGGATAAGCTTCCGAAAGTGCGAAAAGGCGGCCCAGCACGGCGCCGAGGGCACCCTCGGAGGCGCCGAGCTGCTTGATTGCTTCCGCGTTTGCGGGGTCGGCCTTGGCAGCCTGCAGGCTTTGCTGGGCAGCATTGCGGGCATTGATTACGGCTTCCAGGGTCTCTCTTTCATGCTTCATATAGCCCTTGACGGCTTCGACGAGGTTGGGGATCAAGTCGTAGCGGCGCGTCAGCTGAACGTCGATCTGCGCGAACGCGTTCCGGACACGGTTGCGTTCGTTGATCAGCCGGTTGTAAATGCTTATCGTCCAGAACACTATCGCGGCGATGATCGCGAGGAATACCAGGAATGAAGTCACTGTCCCGCTCCTTTTTGAAGAACCCTGGACGCAAGTCTAATGCGTGCGCGCGTGCAAGCCTAGGAATGGCGGTGTTTTTTCTCGTTTCGGCTGCGGCGTGGGCCGAGTGGCGTACCGATGCGCGGCCAAAGATGGGCACGGAAGTCAGCGTCTACTTCTGGCACGCGGACGAGTCCCGGGGAAAAGCCATCATTGAGGAGGTCTTCGCCGAGGTTGATCGCATCAACGCGCTGATGAGTACTTACGTCGAGTCCAGCCGGATTTCAGACATCAACCGGCGTGCCGCCGCCGAACCCGTGTTCGCGGGGGAAGAACTGTTCCAGCTGATCCGCCGCTCGCTCGATATTTCCGTATTGACGCGCGGCGCCTTCGACATCACCTACGATAGCGTGGGCCAGCACTACGACTTCCGTGATCGGCAGCGTCCGGACGAGGCCACGACAGAGGCCGAGCGGCAAAACATCAATTTTCGCTATGTGACCCTGGACACGGGAAAGGGTACGGTGAGTTTCGAGCAACAGGGTGTGCGCATTAACCTCGGTGGCATAGCGAAAGGCTACGTCGTCGAGCGAGGCGTCGACATCCTGCGACAGCACGGCGTGGAGAATGGCGTGGTTACCGCGGGCGGCGATTCACGGCTCCTGGGGGACCGCCGCGGCCGGCCATGGATGATCGGTATTCGTGATCCGCGCGAGGACGGCGAGGTAGCGATCTCGGTGCCGCTGGAAGACGAAGCGATTTCGACATCCGGTGACTACGAACGCTATTTCGACGAAGACGGCATCCGCTATCACCATATTATAAGGCCGAGTTCGGGCCGGCCGGTCGAGGGTGTTCACAGTGCGACGGTGTTCGGACCCGATGCGGTCATGACGGACGCGCTCTCGACGTCCGTTTTCGTGATGGGCGTTGACGAGGGACTGAAACTGATCGGATGCCTGCCGGACTACGAAGCGATCGTCATCGACGCGGATGAACAGATCTACTACTCGACCGGACTGGCGGACCCCGCCTCGGCCGACGCGGAGTCATCGTCGTTAGCTCCCGCCCCGGGAACCTGCTGACATGAGCGGCTGCGACTTGTCGCAAAAAAACACCCGAAATGTCGCCGAAAGGCGACGACTTTTCACTTTAAATTCAGCTTGATACGCCTATCATAGGGTGTCCGTACAGAGACCTTGCGAGGACTCCGGATACGGCCCCGTGGCAGGTACGCCAACGTGCCTGAAACGGCGGGCACAGGCATCGATTTGACGTAATCTGCACCCGTTACGCTGACGGCCTGCCTGTAGCAAACAAGGCGCCATACGACGATTTGGGCTCGAATCGGTCATTTGCCGCGGATACGGCGGCGGCGATTATGTTGAGAGTATTCGGGGCAATTGTGACGATAATCACGGCCCTCGAGGGGCCTGACTGTCACCATTCCGAATCGATCGGCGCCACGCGCCGCGGCGGCGCGGGCAGGCGAGCGTGCATGCCTGTACAGAACATGGATGGAACATCGCGGGTAATACAAGGAAAGAAATCATGAAGATCAGAAACTTGCTAGCGGGTCTCGTATTCAGCGTGTTTGCAGCCAGCAGCCTGGCCTCTTCCGGCCTGGCAGGGCAGCCGGCGCCCGATTTCGCGCTGAAGAGTTCGTCCGGCGAAAACCTGCGGCTCTCGGAGTACCGCGGCGACGTCGTAATGATCAACTTCTGGGCCACGTGGTGCGGCCCCTGCAGGCAGGAAATGCCGCTGCTCGATGAGCTGTATTCACGCTACCAGCGCGTTGGCTTCAACCTGCTCGGCGTCAATATCGACGACGATTCGGGCCGCGCGATGAACATGATCAACGAACTCGGCGTCAGTTTCCCCGTGTTGTTCGACGCGACCAAGGAAGTCAGCCGACTTTACCAGGTGGATGCGATGCCGGTTACGGTCATCGTCGATCGTGAAGGCAACATCCGCCACGTACACCAGGGCTACAAGCCGGGTTACGAGCAGAAATATCTCGACCAGATACGCGCGCTGTTGCGCGAGTGATCCTGGACGGCCGGCAGGAGAGATAAGGTGACAAGAAATCTATTGATGAGTCTCACGGCGAGCCTGGCGCTCGCCATCGCGGTCCCGGCGCTGGCGCAGGAGGCCGCGTCGCCGGATGCTGATGCCGCGTCGCGCAACCAGTTCCGGCAACTCGATCAGGACGTGCAGTCGCTGAAGAAAGAGGTGCTGGACCTGAACCGCGACCTGTTCCTGCTCGAGGAAGAACTCCTTTTTCCGGCAAATTCGCAGGTGGCGTTTTTCATATCGATGGACGTCGGCGAGTACTTCAAGCTGGACTCGGTGAGTCTCAAGATCGACGGCAAGGAAGTGGCTAACTACCTGTACACGGACCGCGAAGCCGGGTCGCTGCTGCGAGGTGGCGTACACCGCGTGCATATGGCCAACCTGAAGTCCGGCGACCACGAACTTGTTGCAATATTTACGGGCCAGGGGCCGCAATCGCGGGAGTACCGGCGCGGCGCAACGATGAATTTCTCGAAAGGCATCGGCGCCAAGTATGTCGAGCTCGAGATATCCGACCGGGTCAAGAAACAGCAGCCGGAATTCGTCATCAAGGAATGGGAGTGATTATTGATCACTCGCCACGTCATCGTAGTCTGCTGTTTTCTGATCCTGGCGTCCCTGGCGCCGGCGGGGCCGGTTTTTGCCGGCAAGGATGACCCCGAGCCCATCGTCGTAGAGGAGCCGCATTACGGCGAGATCCTCTTCTACTTCTACCAGGAAGACTATTTTCCGGCGATCGTACGGCTGCTGGCAGCACAGCAGCAGGGTCAGCTCGAGCAGCATTCCGCCCAGGCCGATCTGCTCAAGGGCGGCCTGTACCTCTCCTACGGGCACCACCTGGAGGCGGCGGAGATCTTTGAGCGCCTGCTGGCGGACAACGTCAATCCGGAGATTCGCGACCGGACCTGGTTCTTCCTGGCAAAAATCTGGCGCCAGCGCGGCTACCTCGACAAGGCGCAACGGGCCCTCGACAACATCGGCGACGAACTGCCCGAAGATGTCCGGCGCGAGGCGACGATGCTGCAGGCCCAGTTGCTGATCGACGGTGGCGAATATGACCTGGCAATTGCGCTCTTGCAGGATTGGAAAGGCAAGACCGAGTGGTCGCGCTACGCGCAGTTCAATCTCGGTGTCGCCCTCGTGCGCAGCGGCCGCATGGATGAGGCGAGCAAGATCCTCGAAGAGCTTGGCGACATCGATCCCTGGAACGAGGAGCTTACGTCCCTGCGAGACAAGGCCAACCTGGCGCTCGGTTACGCGTTGCTGCAGTCGGGACAGCCTCATGCAGCGAAACCACTGCTGCAGCGCGTCAGGCTCGAGGGACCGTTTTCGAACAAGGCCTTGCTCGGTGTCGGTTGGGCCGATGCGGAGCTCGACAGGTATCAGAGGGCTCTCGTGCCGTGGATGGAATTGCGCGGACGGAACCTCCTCGATCCGGCGGTTCAGGAATCCATGCTTGCGATTCCCTATGCCCTGGCCCAGCTTGATTCGATCAGCCAGGCTGCCGATCATTATGTGAACGCCATCGAGGCGTTTTACGAGGAATCCAGCCGCATCGATCGCACGATCAGTCACATCGAGTCGGGCCGCTTCTTCGACGAATTCATTAGCGATGATCCGCTGGACAGCACCGGGTGGTACTGGCGGATGGAAGTGCTTCCCGAGGGTCCGCAGGCGCGCTACCTGTTTCACCTCCTGGCGACACACGAATTCCAGGAGGGCCTGAAGAATTACCGCGACCTGAATTATCTCTGGAACAACCTCGACCGCTGGCAGCAAAGTGTCGAGGTCTACGCCAACATGCTCGAAACGCGCCGCCTCGCTTACGAGGAGCGCCTGCCGCGGGTACAGGAAACGCTGTCGCGGTCGGATATCGACGGCATGGTGCAGCGCAAGCTGGAGTTCGATGCATTACTCAACGATATCGAACAAAGTGGCGACTGGCTGGCGCTGGCCACCAAACGCGAATTCGAGATGTGGGGCGAGATTACGAGCCTCGAGAAGACGCCGGCGCTGTCTGCGGATATTCCCGAGGCGGACGAAGTCCGGGACAAGATCGAACTGCTGAAAGGCGTGCTGCAGTGGGGTCTCGAGAAAGACTTCAGCGAGCGCCTGTGGCGCATACGCCGGGATCTTCGTGAAACCGGTGAAGCTCTCGTGGAGACACAGCGTGCGCGCCGCCAGGTCGACGACTCCATGCAAAAACAGCCGCTGGAATTCCGTGCCTTCGATGATCGTGTGTACGGGCTGGAGCCGCGCATCGAGACGATGAAAATGCGTGTCGGCGACGCGATGGCCGAGCAGCGCGCATTCCTGCGCGCGATCGCGGTCGGCGAGCTTCAGGCGCAGCAGGGCCGCCTCGACACCTACACGGTGCAGGCCCGTTTTGCGCTCGCCGCGATTTATGATCGTGCGTCAACGATTACCGAGGCAGCGGTCAAATGAGGTTGCGCAAAACGACTCTGGCCGTTGCCGGCGCCGGGTTGCTTTTTGCGGCAACGGCTGGCGCCGACGTAAAGAAAAAGGACACGATCAAGAGCCTCGAGAAAGAGAGCGTCGAAATCCGCCCGGGCAAGGTCATCATGAACAGTTCCGACCTGGCCCGCGACAATTATCGGGAGTTTCTCGACCTCGTTGCGGACGATCCTTCGCTCAGCGCCGAGGCCATGCGGCGCCTGGGCGACCTGGAGCTCGAAGCGAGCGAAGCGGCGCAGCTCGCCGAAAATATCGACAGTCTGGAGACGGCGAGTTACAACAATGCCGTCGGTCTCTACCAGCGCCTGCTGGAGGCATATCCGAGTTACCGTCGCAATGACACAGTGCTGTACCAGCTGGCACGTGCGTACGAGATCGGCGGACGCACGGACGACGCGCTGGACGTGCTGGAAGAACTGGTGGTCAAGTATCCTGCGACGCCCTTGATCGATGAGGTTCAGTTCCGTCGCGGTGAAATGCTGTTTCTCCGCAAGCGATATAACGATGCCGAGCAGGCATACCGGAAAGTCGTCGAATACGGTGACGAATCGCGATTCTACCAGCAGTCTCTATACAAACTGGGTTGGTCGCAGTTCAAGCTTGCGTGGCACGAAGACAGTCTGAATGCGTTCTTCGAACTGCTCGATCGCAAGATTGGCGATGTCGAACTCCAGGACGGAGAAGACCGGCTGGCGGCTCTGAGTCGCGCCGAGCAGGAACTCATCGAGGATACATTTCGGGTTCTCTCGCTCAGCTTTTCGTACATGTCCGGTGCCGGGAGCATCGACGAATTCTTCGACGAGCGCGGTCAACCCGCGTATGCCTACGTGATCTACATGAACCTCGGTGATCTCTATCTCGACAAGGAACGCTACGTCGATGCTGCCGAGACGTACGAGGCATTCGTCGACCTCGATCCGTTCCACCCGAAGGCGCCGCTGCTGCAGGTCGAAGTAATCGAGGCGTACAAGCGCGGTGGATTTCCCAGCCTCGTGCTCGAGGGCAAGAAAGGTTTCGTCGAGCGTTATGGCATGGACGGCGATTTCTGGGTGCGCAACCCGCGCGAACAGAACAATGCCGTTGCTGCGCACCTGAAAGCAAACCTGACCGATCTGGCGCAGTACTACCACGCCGAGGCCCAGGAAGAGGGCAAGCGCAGCGACTACCAGGAGGCGGCCCGCTGGTATCGCAAGTACCTGGCGTATTTCCCGGGCGAAGCGGACACGGCGAACACCAACTTCCTGCTCGCGGAAATCCTGTTCGAGAGCCAGGACTTCGCGGAGGCAAAAACGGAGTATGAGCGCACGGCATACGCCTATCCCATGCATGAAAAGTCTGCCGAGGCCGGATACGCGGCACTGCTCGCGTATCGGCAGCACGAACAAGCGCTGGAAGGTGCGGAGAAGACCGCCTGGCACCGCGAGTACCTGGACAGCGGCCTGCGATTCGCCGACACCTACCCTGAACATCCGGAATCGGGAACCGTGCTGACGACAGTGGCCGAGGATCTTTTTGCGCAGAATCAGTTCGACCTTGCGATCGCGGTTGGCCAAACCGTCATCGCCAAGCAACCGCCGGTCGAGCCGCAGCTGGCGCGCACTGCATGGACCGTGGTTGCGCATTCGCACTTCGACCTCGGCAACTTTGCGGATGCGGAAACGGCGTATTACAGCCTGCGCGGTCTGACACCGGTTGACGATGCGGAGGCGTCGAACGCGGTGAAGGAACGGATTGCATCGTCTATCTACAAGCAGGGCGAGCAGGCGAGGGACGCGGGCGACATGGAGACTGCGGTGGCCCATTTCACCCGCCTCGGGCAGGCCGTGCCCGATTCGAACATTCGTGCAACCGCGGAATACGATGCGGCTGCCGCACTGATCAACATGGCCGCCTGGGACCGCGCCGCCGGCATGCTGGAACAGTATCGCCGGAACTACCCGGACAGCGAGTTTGCCGACGACATTTCGCAAAAGCTGGCCGTGACGTATATGGAAACCGGCCGCGGCGCGCAGGCAGCCGCCGAGTTCGAGCGAATTGCCGTCGCTCCGAGCAGCAGTGACGAGGTACGGCGCGAGGCGCTCTGGAAATCGGCGGAGCTGTACGAGGCGGGCGGCATCGTCGCCAGTGAAAAGCGCGTGCTCGAGAGTATTGTCGAGCGCTATCCGGACCCGTTGTCCGAATCGATCGAAGCCCGGTATCGCCTGCTGGAGATCGCCGAGGCCCAGGGCAACAGCGCCGAGGTCACCGCGCGTCTGAACGACATGATCGATGTCGATGCGCGCGCCGGCGCGCAGCGCAGCGATCGCACTCGGTACCTGGCCGCGAAAGCGTCGGTGCGTCTTGCCGAGCCGGCACGCAAGCGATTCGAGGTGGTGCAGCTCACGCAGCCACTCGCGGAGAGCATGAAGCTCAAGCGAGCGCTTATGGAGGACGTCATCGAGGCATACACCGATGCTGCCGAATACGGGGTCGCGGAAGTCACGACCGAGTCCACGTTCCGCCTGGCGCAGGTGTATGAGTCGTTTGCCGGCGACGTGATGGATTCAGAACGGCCGCAAGACCTGGATGCCGATGCCCTGGAGCAGTACGAGCTGCTCCTCGAGGAGCAGGTATTCCCGATCGAGGAGAAGGCGATTGAGCTGTACAAGGCGAATACCGATCGTGCGCCCGAGGGTATCTGGGACGAATGGGTCGAGAGAAGTTTCAACCGGCTGGCAGGCCTGTTGCCGGCGCGTTACGCGAAACTGGAGCGCAGCGAAGATGTGGTTACA
Source organism: Gammaproteobacteria bacterium (assembly GCA_009937505.1). GTDB lineage: Bacteria > Pseudomonadota > Gammaproteobacteria > Steroidobacterales > Woeseiaceae > UBA1847. The sequence continues at coordinate 1,277 of JAACFJ010000022.1, read as the reverse complement.
GCGCTTTACTGACAAAGCCGTCCTGCGGCTGACCTTGCTGGGCCTTGCGCTCGCGGTCTCGGGTTGTGCATCGAACGGCCCCAAATCGGACGGTGCCGACCGCGGCCGGGCCGAGCAATCGGCTGCGGGTGATCCGCGGGCAGCCGAGGTGCCGCCGGAAGCCCTTACGATGTACGAGCAGGCGGTCGCCGTGATGGCATCCGGCGATTTTCTCGACGCCGAGCTCCGGTTCAAGGAATTCCTGCTGCAGTATCCCGGCTATCCGGGCGCGCATGTCAATCTGGCGATCATTCACGCGACCAACAACAACTACGACAATGCGAGAGCGGCGGTGGACGCGGCGCTTGCAATAGACCCCGAATATGCGCCGGCGCTGAATCAGCTCGGCATGCTACATCGCAGAAATGGCAATTTTCTGGAGGCAGAGGCCGCATATTTGAAGGCCGTCACAGCGAACCCGGATTATGCCTTGGCACACTACAACCTGGGCGTCCTCAACGAGCTCTACCTGCAGCAGCTGGATTCTGCATTGCAGCATTTCGAGCGCTACCAGGCGATCGTCGGGGGTGATGAGCAGGTCGAGAAATGGATCGCCGATCTGCAGCGTCGCGTTTCGGCGGCTCAGCGCACGGCCAACATAGCGGAATGAAATGTATGAGAGCTGATGGACGCAATCTGATCAAGGCCGGGATCGTGGTCGCAACCTCGCTGGCAACGCTGGCGGCGTTCGCGCAGGAGGCGGTCGACGAACTCGAGCCGGCCGTGGATACATCCGCGGTTTTCGATGAGGCCGAAGCACTGGAGCCGGCCGTCGATACGTCGGCCGCTGCGAGCGACACGGCTATTGCGGAGCCCGCAGAAGTCGGGGCGGTCGTTGCGCAGGACGTTACGCGGCGAGAATCGTATGGCGGGGTGATGGACGAGATGACCCTGGGCCGGACCGAAATCACCGGCAACCAGGAACTGCCAAAGGTGCTTTACATCGTGCCCTGGCAAAAGGCGCAGCCGGGCGAACTGACGGGCCGACCCGTCAATACCTTGCTCGACGAGGTGCTGGCGCCAGTGGATCGGGAAGAGTTTACGCGGCAGGTCGACTATTACGGCGATCTGTACGGTGACGAAGAGTAGGAGCGCGCCTCGGCGCGCGATTTGATCGAAGAGGAGCAATCAAATGGGCACTTTAGTGCGGTTTTTCCAGGATGGCGGTGCATTCATGTACCCGATCCTGTTCGTATTCGCGTTCGGCGTCGCAATCGCCATCGAACGCTGGATGTATC
>JAACFJ010000117.1 GCA_009937505.1 Gammaproteobacteria bacterium | reverse complement strand
CTGTCGCCAACGATCGGCTGATCATCACGGACCTGCGAATGGGACAGGAACCCATCTATGTCTTCAGTCATGTGGCCGCCGCACGCGGCAATCCGCACTGGCAGGCGATCCCGACCGAATTGATCCCCGTATCCATCGACGAGCGCGCACTGCTGGATGCCTGGACACGGATGTGGACGCACTGACTCGAACGGTTACGCGGAGGTAGCCGGGTCAACTTTGTTCCGCTACCGCAATGACCTCGCGTCCCGGAAGCACGCGCGCGTGGTCTTCGAGGCCGAGCACGAAACCGTCGGCCGTCGCCAGCAGCGACTCCTCGCGGGACCCGAACGCGCTGAAGACCTGCGCCAGGATCTGTCCTTTCCGGATCTCCTGGCCAGGCTGGACATCGAAGCGGATCAACCCACTGGTGCTGCACAGCGGCCGGTTCGTGTAGCGCAGCGCTTTTCCCGTGCCGGGATGACCGGCGGGCAGGAACCAGTCGATCATTTCCATCGAACGCAGCGTCGAGAGCACGGCATCCCTGCCCGCCGCAACGCCCTCCTCGACAACGGCGTAAGCGCCGCCGGCCTCGATCGTAAAAGCGGGCACGCCGGCATCCACGATGGCACCCGCGAGCGTATTGCGAAGTGGGTGAAAGACGTCCGAGTCCTCGACCAGCAGGAGACCGGTCGCCCGTGCCAACTCGAGCGTACGGCGCTCCGTCCTTGCGTTCGGATACGCTTGCGGGGGATCCAGGAGAATGTAAGGAATCGACTGCACCCAGTCGTTGTGCAGGTCAATCACGAGCGACGGCTCCGACTTCATGATCGCGTCATAAAGACGCCGCGCTATCTGCTCGCCCAGGCTCCCTCGGGGGTCACCCGGGAAACACCGGTTCAGGTCTTCCCTGTCGGTATTGATATACCGGGACACATTCTCGAATCCCATGGAATTGATCAACGGAAATGCGCGCACCGACCCTCGGCTAAGACCCTCCTTGCGGAGTAGGCCAAACACGTCGTGAACGATCGCCGTGCCGCCAACCTCGTCGCCATGGATACAGGCCGTCAGCCAGACGACAGGCCCGGGCCGCCTGCTCTCGGCAACGAGCACGGGTATCCTGCGTTGAATGATGTCGCGCAGGCCCGTGATATCGATGAGCCGCCTGGATATTCGCACGGCCGTGCCGCGTCAGGCGGCTCTCAGACGTGTGGCGCTTCGGCCGGCGGCTCGCAGACGTTCGTCACAGGCGACGAGTATTTCTTTCCGCCATCCTGGCGAGGTGGCCATCCCAGCACCATCCCGGGTTGGGATTTACCTCGAGGAGTCGAGGCGTGTTATTAGCGTCGAGGCGCCAGTCGAAACGCGCGTAATCCTGACAACCGACGCGCTGAAACAGCCGAATGCAACTTGCGCCCAGGAAGTCGATCGTTGACTGCGGTAGCTCCGCCGGGATCGACTTTATGTTCCTGAAGTAGTCCGACTCGGTATCCCACTTCGCTTCGTAGCCGCAAATCCTGGGGAGCCCTTCGGGCAGCTGCGAATAATCTTCCTCGATCACCGGCAACACCGTATAGCTGTCCGGCGGATTACCGATGATGCCGACGCTGATGTCTTTGCCTGTAAGAAATTGCTCAACGAGAACGGGACGATCGAAGCCCGTGGCTTCACGCACTTTCGCAATTGCGTACTCCAGCTGCCCGACGTCGTAGCAAACGCTGTCCACGGTAATCCCGACACTCGAATCGCCGTAATTCGGCTTGACGATCACGGGGAAATCGATGGGCTTCGAAATGAAGGCGACTTCTTCGGGTGCCACCGAGAACGCCGCCGGCACCGGGATGTCCATTTCCTTTGCTATACCGCGAATCAGCGACTTGTCGTAACAATAGGCCAGGCACTGAGGATTGCCGCCCGAATAACGGATGTCGAGCATCTCGAGTAACGAGGGAACGTGGAGCTCCTTTGAGGCTTCGTTATTGAAGCCCTCGTCGCACAGGTTGAACACGAAATCGATTTTGCCGGCGTCCTCGCGCAGCGCGTCGACAAGTTCGCCGTGATTATCCAGGTAGGAGAAATTGAAGCCGTCAAGCTGCGCCAGCGCCGACTTGAGCTCGTTGATCGTGTGAAAGTCGTCGCTATCGAAAGCACTGTTAGGCTTAACGGAGTCGGAGCGGCGATGATCGCCCATCACTACTTTAACCTGGCGGACTCGGCGCTCTTCTTCACGGGCGTCGCCGGCACGCTTATTAGAGCGCGCCGTCAGCACGACGCGTTGTGCCATCATGCCGAGATCCTGGTTGCGCTTCGACATCGTCGACATGAGCCGCGCTTCGAGCACATCGAATCCGTTCTCGGCCAGCAAGGTGCCCAGCTGACTGGCGTTATAAAGGCGCTCGGCATAGAACTGGTCGGCAACAACACCCTTCTTTGTATGCGTGATGACTTCACGGGAAATCAACCGGGCATTGTCCTTCGACAACGTCCGTTCACGGCAGACGAAGTAGTTCTTGTCTATCCACTCCCAGCTGCGGGACTCGAATTTCTCGCGCAGGAAATCACCGTCGGTGAAGTCGATGAGGAGCTGCCCCGCCGGCTTCAGCAGTCGCCGAAGCTCGGTCAATACGGCGATGTCGTCTTCCGCCGACTCGAAATAGCCGAAACTGTTACCCGCCAGGTAGATCAGGTCGAAGGTGTTGTCGCGGAAACGAAGTTTGCGCGCATCGCCTTCCCGGAAAGTTGCGGTATAGCCATGCTGGCGCGCGATACGCCGGGCGCGCGAGATCAGGTAATGCGACCGATCGACCCCGTACAGGTTAGTGAAACCGCGTCGCGCCAGCTCGAGCAGGTGCCTGCCCTGGCCGCAGCACAGGTCGAGTATGCAGGCGTCCTGCTCGACGTCAACGAGCTCGAGAAATGCATCGATCTCGCCTTCCGTGATATCCGGGTCCTCGACGACGTCGCCATCCGTGCGCAGATAGTTCGCATTGAAGATGTCGCGCCACCAGTCCGCCTTTACGTAACTCTCGAGATCCTCGACCGGACCGATAGAACCCCTGATGACCGCCTTGCCCTGCGGCTTCGACTTTGCGGCGCTGTGCCGCGTGGTTTTCCTCGACAAGTCCCCGTACTCCAGGCGTCAAAGTAAAAATCGCGCGAATTGAGCGCTCGAACAGGGGTGCTGTCAAGCAATAAATCGTCTACCGGGCGACATTTGGGAAGATGGCCCGCCGGCGGCGGATGTGGCAGTTAAGTTTATGAATTTCCTGAATATTATTTGGCGCCGCCACGCCGGGACAGGAAGCCCGAAAGTACAAGACGCGGACGAGCGAGAAACACCCGGTCTCACGCGCAATCAGGAGGTGCGCAGCCTACCTATTCTTCGCTTTCGGTTTCGAACTGCTGCAGGCCCTCGGCCAGGTAATCTGCAAGCAAAGGCGTACCAACGAGGTAATCCGCGGTGTGGTCCGTCCAGTTTTCTTCGGCGAATTTCAGCGCCTCGTCCCATTCCTCCAGCGCATAGTCGCCTCGCCCGACCCACATCAGCGCGACCAGCGACATCTGCTGGTCCGGTTCGAGGTCGCCGATCGTCGTCATCAGTTCCTGGTAATAAGGATCGCCCGCGAAATCGGTGGCAAACTGCTCCGCCAGGTCCTCGTTCACGGCTTGAACTTCATCCTCTTCCGGAAACGTTACGTCCTCGCGTGAGTGAAATTCGTGCACCTTGTCGATAACGAACCGGACGATATCCGGATTCAGGTCTAGTACGGGCATCTGGTTTCACCACTTCTCAGTTTGTTCGACAGCGGCATGGGCGCTCAATGCCGCCGACTGCCGTCCTGTTAGATTTGTGCTGCCGTCAACGCCATGCAATGCGTAATATTACCTAAGCGGCGCACCGGGCAAGCGCTATGTTAGTCTCGTCCATCCATCAAATCATGGACACGAACAGCCATGACTGACACCAAGCATGCCGTCTGGAAGCGCCATCTGGACGGAATTGCCAATGAACTCCTGCGCCTGTCCATCGCCTGTGACGTACGCCTGCGTGACCCGGGCGTCATTGATCGAATCCTGAAGGACGACGCCACCGTCTGCGGCCGTAAGAACCCTGAAGCGTTTCGCAAGCTTCGTAACCTCCTCATGGCAACCTACGATTCGCTCGGAAAATCTATCGACCGGATCGGACCGGAGGACACGAAGATGCTTGTCAGCGCGATCGCCAAGCGGACCGCGAAGCGTCGGGACGGAGACGGCCACGAAGACTCCGACGGCTAAACTATCGACTTTCGCCCAAAGTACCAGTCACGAAATTCATCCCCGACCAGCCGGCAAAGACGGGTTACAAAGTCGAAATCGGTGTGTGGAGACGCCGGGACAGGACCTCGGGCCCGATCAACGCCACCTGGTTCGACCGCGAAAACCGCACGTTCCAGTGTGGCTTCAGCAATCACGGCAACGATTACGCTATAGCCTGATGACATTGTTAAGGTAACGACCGTCGCCGAATTGCGACAGAAATCCCCACGGAATGTGTGAGGATTTTCGATATACTCCGCGCGTTATCAGTTCTGAAAGCGTTTGGGCCAATGACTTTCCGATTCGATCGTGCGCGGACAGCGTCAGCCGCGTGCCTGTTCATGCTGTGCGCGGCGTGCGCTAGCAACCCACAACCGGAACCCGCGCGGTCGGCAGAGACGTCGCCGGCAGGCAGCTTTTTCATCGGCGCACGCCCGGTCTATGCGCACCTCGCCAACGAGCGCGGTGGAAGCTGGACGTTCACGTCAGTAACCGCATCTGATGTTGCCGTTGATTCGGGATATCTCGTGGTTCTGAACGACCTCACGCCGGCGTTCGACACACGTGCCGCCGAGTGCACGCCGCAGGTGTATCCTGCCTCTCACCGTTGCAGCCCGAACCACCCGTTTCGCGACAAGGATACGGGCATGCTCGACAAGATCATCAACGGCGGTATCGCTGTCGGAACCGCAGGAAAGGTCACCGACATTTCCCAGACGTATGAAACCACTTTCGACGAAAGCGCGTTCAACCAGGCCGTCGATGAAGCATTACTGAACTCCGGTCTGGACACCCAGCGGCGCGAGCTGATCTCGTTACTCGATGCGTACGAGCAGGAAGCGGCAAGCGCGCGCGCCGAGTTATCGAGCATGGCGCAACAACTATCTGCGACGCGCAACAGCACGAACCATGTCGAGCTTGATGTTCAGCCCAGCATCAGCGGACTGACCGGCTACTATCAGGACGACATCGACTTTGCCGGGTTGATTGAGCTGACGCTTGTTGGCGATGGCGAAGTGCCGACAGTAAATCTGCAGCAGCGGGATACATTGCCCTGCGATGCCCGGCATTGCACGGCGGCAGCGGAAAGCGCGCTTTTCGCGTTGCGCCAGGATATCCGGTCACACAAGGAACGGCTGTCGGCGATGATGTCACCGGGTGCCAGGATCTATGATGTAGGGTGCGAAGATACCGTGAGTGGCCACTACCTGCTTTCGGTGACCTGCCCGGAACAAATCATCGTCCCGGGAAACGGTCCTGTGGAGTTACCGGTCGGCGTAACCATCTTGTCGCGGGACTTCGAAAAGCTCTACCCGATGTTCGGCCTCGCGGATGATCAACTACACGTCACTGTCGAGCGTCAGTCCTTGAGGTTCACCAACGCGACGGACGAATACATTACGCTTACGGCGCAGACGATTTATTACAACTCGCAGGTCAACACGACGTCTCTGCCGATCGACATCCCACCGGGCATCACGGTGTCACGGGACATCGATGAGTTTGTCTCGCAGTCCATGGACATCGAATCGAGCTATCCGCACATGACGCCAGACAAGGCCGCCGGCGCGACGTTTCAGTTCGGTGTCGCCGTCCGTTATCGGGTCGCATCGGATCCCGACGAGAAAACACTGCATGACATGCGATCCTTCAACGTCGGCTGCGTAATCGAGAATCAGGTCGCTCCGGGATCTTGCGAACCATCGGCCACGGCAAGCGAACATCCGCGGCGGGCGGCAAGAAGGTCCGAAACGGCCAGCCCTCCCCCCATGTAGCGCCGTGCGCGACGTATGACTGCCGGAGGCGAAGCGACTCGTGCGCTCATTTAATCTCGCGGCCAACAAAAGCGTTATCCGGCAGAACGCCATGAACCGCTGTTGCCGGTGTCGGCACGAGTGGCTGGACAGACCCTTTGGCTACGCGGTCAGGGATGCCTGCCCGAAGTGCGCCTCGGTTTACTGGCGGTGGCTCGACTACGAAGACAGAACCGACCGCTAAATCCCCTTGCCAAGCCACTCTTTACTGGTAGCCCTTCGCCTGTAACTCGAACAGGTGAGCATAGGTGCCGTTTTCTGCGAGCAGGCTCTCGTGAGTGCCACGTTCGATGATCCTGCCACCGTGGATTACGACGATCTGGTCGGCGGCGCGCACCGTCGAAAACCGGTGCGAGATCAGGATCGTCATCTTGTCGTGGCTCTCCGCCCGAAACAGTTCGAACACCGCCGCTTCGGAGGCCGCATCCATGGCCGCGGTAGGCTCGTCGAGCACGAGGATATCGGCATCGCTGCGCATGAAGGCGCGTGACAGCGCGATCTTCTGCCACTGGCCGCCGGAGAGTTCGCGTCCGCCCTTGAACCAGCGCCCCAGCTGCGTTTCGTAACCCTCCGGCATGGTCTCGATGAACGGCGCGGCCATCCCGGTTTCAGCAGCGACTGCCTGGCGCGCAGTGTCTTCCATGTGACGCACGTCGCCGGCGCCGATATTTTCACCCACGGTGAACTGGTAGCGCCCGAAGTCCTGGAAGATCACGCCGATGCGTTGCCTGAGGGCGTCCACGTCCCACTCCCGCAGGTCGAGCCCTTCGAGCAGGATACGTCCCTCGGTCGGCTCGTACAGTCGCGTCAACAACTTGATGAGCGTCGTCTTGCCCGAGCCGTTTTCGCCGACCAGCGCGACACTTTCGCCGCGCCGTATCTGCAGGTTGATGTCGCTCAGCGCATTCTCTCCGGCGCCGGGATACGCGAAGGAGACATGTTCGAATTCGAGTCCCCGCAAAGGATCCGGGCCTTTCAGCGTGCGGCCCTGCCTCGCCGGCACCGGCTGCCCCAGGTACTCGTACAGGTTCGACAGGTACAGGTTGTCCTCGTACATGCCGCTGATGGCAGAGAGAATGGCGGCGACCGCGGTCTGTCCCTGCCGGAACAATACGAGGTACATCGTCATCGCGCCCAGCGTTATGCGGTTGTCGATCGTCGCGAGGATGATCCAGGCATAGGCCCCGTAAAATGCAGCCGTCGACACGAGACCCAGCAGGAATCCCCAGCTATCGCGCCTGATCGTGAGCCGCCGGTCCTCGACGAACAGTCGATTGAAGATATCCCGGTAGCGCTGCAGGAGTTTCGGCCCGAGCTGGAACAGCTTGACTTCCTTGACGCCGTCCTCACGCGCGATGACTGTCTCGAGGTACATCTGCATGCGGGTATCCGGCGAACGCCAGCGAAACAGCCGGAACGCATCGCCCGAAAACTTGGCTTCCGCGAAGAAAGACGGCAGCCCGGCACCGAGCAGGATGATCACGGCCCAGGGTGAGAACGCGAACAGCAACACGGCGTAGCTCGTCAGCGAGATCGTATTCTGCACCAGCCCGAAAGTCCGGTTGACCAGGCTCAGAGGCCGGCTTGATGCCTCGCGCCGCGCCTGGGTCAGCTTGTCGTAGAATTCCGAGTCCTCGAAATGCGTGAGCTGCAGCGTTAGCGCCTTTTCGAGGATCATCACGTTGACTCGCTGCCCGAGGAGCGCCCGCAGCAACGACTGGCTCGCCGACAGGCCCCGCTGGCTCCCGGCCAGCAGGATGACGATGAACGCCTCGAGACCCACGAGCCGAAGCACGGGGCCGGCATCGGGGTTCGGCTCTGACATCGCGGCGACGACGCCATCGACGATGAGTTGCCCGACCCACGCGATGGCTGCCGGCAACACGCCAGCGACGATGGTCAGCACCGCGAGCGCAACGGTGAGCGGCCGGCTGGTCGTCCAGACGAGATTAATCGCACGGTGGGTATAGCCGAAGACGCCTAACGCGCGCCGCAAAAGGCCGGCGTCGGATCCCTCGGCGGGCGCGTTACCGTGCACTGCCCACCAGGGACTTCGATATGCCCGGGTCCAGCCGGAAGCGGTACGGCCGGCCGGCATCTTCCGCAGCATAGTCGATTCCGACACGCGGGCTCGCGCTGATGCGAGCCTGTTCTACGCGCAGGCCGTGATCCTCGATCCGGATCGGGCCGTTCAGCAGGCTGCTGCCGCTCAACGCAGTCGTGATACCCAGCGCCCGGGCGACGGAGCCGGGCCCGGCCAGCAACGAGCGATCGGCATGCGGCTTGTCTCGCCTTTGCAGCATCGCCGATAGTCCGGAATGCGGCTCACCTGCCCTTATCAGTACCGCGTGCGGCACGCCACTCACGTTCGTAACAACATTGAAAAGGTGGTGAATGCCATAGCATAGATAAACGTAGGCCATGCCGCCCGGACCGTACATCGGCTCTGTCCTGCGGGTCCTAGGCCTCCGTCTCGGTAATGACCAGGGAGGTACGCCGCCCGTCGATATCCGTACACAGCACCTTGCCGAGCAGATCCCGGCTGACGGCGACAACGTCGTCACGAAGATAAAACGAGTGTGGAAGTATTTCCGGACGAATCACAGGCCTGGTCGGTTGCGGCACGGCGGCCGGCGTTCGATCGCGACGCGGCGTCATGCCCTGAAAATTGGTGGCCGCAGACACGGAAACCGGCCGCTTTTTTCGTTAAACTCTCCCCAGATTCTACTCAATAATCAGAAAACCGGTACCTGGCTTGGGGATAACTATGAAATTGCATGCGCTTTTGATCGTCGGTTTGGCAATGTGCGTCATGGGTTGCGCCGAGAAAAAGGAGCCCGAGCCTGCAGTCGCGCCGCAAGCGGCTGAACCGGCTCCGGCGGAGCCGCCTGCAGTAGAAGAAGAGCGCGTGCGCGACGCAGAATTCATCGACCACATGCATGCCCATGCCGAGCAGCTCGACAACCTGAATTTCGCGCTTGCCGACAACGACCTGCCAGGAGCCTTGACGGCTGCCTACTGGCTGTCGGGCCACCAGGAGGTCAGCGGCATACGCGAGGAATGGCGGCCATACCTGAATGGCATGCGCGAAGAAGCCAAAGCCATAGAGGAAGCCAAGGATATCGAAACCGCGCGCGCCGCGGCAGAACGCATCAACGAGCAGTGCCAGGGCTGCCACACTGCCGCGGGCGTCAATAACTAGCCAACAACCGCCAGCCTGCCTTGATCCTGATCAAAGCGTTGCAAGATTTCACCTTGTCTCGTTGTGCGCCTCATTAAGCCCCCAATCGCTTGAAAGGGGCTGAATACGCAAGTGCGCGCCTATGGCTTCTGTGGGGACGGCAGATCAGCATTGATAACCTATACTTGATCGAATGATCGGTAATTGCTGCCGGCCCGATGAACAATAAAAAATACAAAGCGTTCATAAGTTACAGCCATCGCGACGAAAACTGGGCAGCGCGACTGCACAGGGCTCTGGAAAATTATTCCATCCCGAAAAGACTCGTCGGCCAGGAGGCGGAGCATGGCGTAATTCCGGCGCGACTCCGCCCTATCTTCCGGGACCGCGAGGAGTTGCCGAGTGCCACGGATCTCGGCCAGAAAGTCGATGCGGCCCTCGAACAGTCCTCTGCGCTCATCGTGATCTGTTCGCCGGAGGCCGCACGCTCTCGATGGGTAAACGAGGAAATCCTCGCGTTCAAGCGTCTCGGGAGAAGTGATCGGATCTTCTCGTTGATCGTCGGTGGCGAACCCCATGCGTCGGATCATCCGGGGCAGGAGTCCGAGGAGTGTTTCCCCGAGGCGCTGAGGTTCGAACTGGACGCTGACGGCAGCTTGTCCACGCGGCCGGCGGAACCGATCGCAGCAGATGCCCGATCGGGTAAGGACGGCCGCTACAACGCCAAGCTCAAGCTGATCTCCGGCCTGCTCGGCGTCGGTTTTGACGAACTCCGGCAGCGTGAGCAGGTCCGGCGCCACCGACGCATGGCCGTTATTACGGCGGCCTCGCTGACCGGGATGGTCATCGCCATCGCCCTCGCCGCGACGGCATGGCTGGCTCGCGCCGAAGCGGAACGGCAGCGTGTGCGCGCCGAGGCCGAGGCGGAAACGGCGTTGCAGACGACAAATTTCCTGGTGGACCTGTTCAAGGTGTCCGATCCCAGCGAGTCCCGGGCGCGCGAGATCACGGCGGACGAATTGCTCGAGAAAGGCGCGGCGCTGATCGAAACGGAGCTGGCGGACCAGCCCGAAATCCAGGCGACACTGATGGACACGATGGGCAGCGTCTACACGAACCTCGGCGCCTATACCCGGGCAAGCGACCTGCTGGAGAAATCCCTCGCAACCCGGGAGAGGGTTCGAGGGCCCCGCGACTTCAAGGTCGCACAAAGCCTCAATCACCTGGCGCGCGTACAAATGCTACGTGCCGAATACGCGCTCGCGGAGGAAAAACACCGCCGGGCGCTCGAACTGCAGCAGGAACTGCTCGGCAAGTCTCACGTCGATATCGCACGCAGCATGAACGAACTCGGCGACGTGCTGACGCGCATGGGCGAATTCGAGGCCGGCGAGGACTGGCTGCGCCAGGCGCTCGAAATGCGGCGGGCATTGCTCGGCGACAGGAGTCCGGACGTCGCGCAGAGTCTCGAAGA
>JAACFJ010000116.1 GCA_009937505.1 Gammaproteobacteria bacterium | reverse complement strand
CTCTACAACGTCCATGTGCCCGAGAAGAAGGATAGGTTTCGTGCCGGAACTGAGGTTGCCCCGATACCGTGCCACCAGGGCCGCAAACGGCGGCTTCATGACGACTTCCACGTCTTCCGGAGCAAACCCTGCAGCTATAAGTTCATCGGCGAGGTACTTCGCGACTTTGGGCGTATTGCCGGTGTGCTTCGACGTGTCGATCTCGATGATCGTTCGATAGATCTCAAGAGTCTTGCGCGCGTGTTCCGACGAGCGGTCCTGCGCAACGGCGGCGGGAAGCAGGAGTGCTGTAACAAGGCATACGAAAAGGTATCTCATAGGGTCCTCACCAGGTCTATCCGAACCTCGCGTTTTGGCCGCAAGCTAACCTACAATGCAAGCTTGGTCGAGCATCCGCTTGCACGGTTGACCAAGGCTTTAGGCAATTTCTGAACCAAAACCATCAAGATTCCAGGGGGTCACCATGTTACAGCGCCCGGCTCAGGCCGCTTCAGGGGACGCCGGCGAAAACACCGTGCAAAAGGCCGTGCTCGTTACCGGTGCGAGCTCCGGCATCGGCCGCAATCTTGCCGAGACGCTCGCCGCAAAGGGCTATTTCGTCTTTGCCGGTGCGCGTAAACAGGCGGATCTCGATGCACTTAACGAGATCCCGAATATCCAGTCGATTCGCCTGGACGTGACGATACAGGACGAGATCGATGCTGCCGTGAAGACGGTGCGCGCAAGCGGCAAGGAGCTTTACGGCCTGGTCAACAATGCCGGAGTGGTTGTTCTCGGGCCGATCACCGAAATCGGCGAGGACGAACTCGCCTGGATATTCGACGTGAACGTCTTTGGCGTGTATCGGGTAACGAAGGCATTCGCACCGCTGATCATCGAGTCCAGGGGGCGTATCGTGAACATCAGCTCGATCTCCGGCGTCCTATCCAGCATGTTCTGGGCGCCCTACGGCATGACCAAGCACGCGCTCGAGGCGTATACGGACTCGCTCGCCAGGGAGATGGCTCTCTTCGATGTCAAGGTGAGCGCGGTCAACCCGGGTAATTACAAGTCCAGGATCGGCACGAAGGAAGCAGTGACGCTCGCGAAACAGCCATACGCCCAGCCTGGCTCGCCCTATGCCGAAGCCCTGGCCGGGCATATCGAATACCTGTCTGATCGCAGCATGTACAAGGAGCCGGACGAAGTCTCCGCTGCGATCATGCAGGCGCTGTTCGATGAGTCTCCAAAGCCCAATTACCTGGTGGTACCGAACGAGGAAGAGGCGGGCTGGACGATTCGCAGAATCATCGAAGAGATGGCTGAGCTCAACGCCGACCAGGAATACACCTACAGCGATGACGAGCTGATTCAGATGGTCAGGGAAGCGACCGCGGCCCAGCGCGCGCGCGGCGAGGCGCCGCAAGACGAATGACTGCCTGCATACGTCCTAGGATGCGACGGATAGCTTGCCGAGCGCTCGCAGCACATCTTTACGGCTGATCTGGCCGACCAGCCTGTTGTCCTTCATGACCGGGTAGCGCCGGAAGCCGGATGCCTTGAACAGCTCTGCGAGGTCGATAATGCTCATGTCGGCATCGACGGTTTCGACGTCCGGCGTCATCATCTGAGACACGGGCCCGCCCGGATGGCCGTGATAGGCCGCGGCAAGCACGACGTCCAGGCAGTCGAATTCCGACAGCATGCCGACCAGGGTGCCGTGGTCGTCGACGACGGGTGCGCCGGCGATCTGGCGATTCACGAGTTCGTGTATCGCGTCGAGGATATCGGTGTCGGGTTTGAAGGTTACGAGCTTCCCCGACATGTAATCTTTAACCTTAATCGACTTGACCGGCATGTTCGTTACCTCTGGTTCTTCGCTTTCCTGCGGCATTCGCCAGTACCGCTACACAATTCGCAGCCACCTCCGTTGAGACCGCCGCAGCTGCCCTTGATCGGGGCTCGTCCGGCCATGACGCCGACGGCCATCGCCGTCACGGCCAACGCGACGACGACAAAGCTCAGAAACAGGGTTGCAAGTACGCTCATTCCACAAGGACCTTCGTTGCGAACAGGGACGACATGCGCTCCTCGAATTCACTGCCTAACCGTAGCAGGAAGTAGGCGGCAATGCTCTCTCGTTCCGCGAGTTTCATGCCCGCGTCGGGGCCGAGTACCAGCAACGCGGTCGCGGCTGCGTCCGCGAACGCCGCCGTGTCGGCGACAACCGTAACGGATGCGCCATTGTGGGTTACCGGGTAACCCGTGCGCGGATCGATGGTATGCGAATAGAATCGTCCGTCGTGCTCGAAGAAATTGCGATAGTCTCCGGACGTCGCCATCGCCGAGTCCGTAAGCCGCATGACCGTCTTTACCGAACGACTCGCCCGGTCCGGGGTTTCGACGGCGATGGCCCAAAGCTCGCCGCGGGTGTTCGTGCCGCGCATGCGCATTTCGCCACCGATCTCGACGAGATAATCGGGCAACGCCCGAGCGTCGAGCAAATCCGCCACCTCGTCCACTGCGTGCCCCTTGGCGAACGCCGACAGGTCCACGTAGACGCCCGGAGCCTCCTTGCGCAATGCCGGAAGCGCGCAGTCAACGTGGAGTTTGGAATAGCCGATATCCTGCATTGCCATCGTGATGGTGTCGTTGCCGGGCGGCTCGTATGCCGACTCCGAAGGGCCGAAGCCCCACAGGTTGACCAGTGGCCCGACGGTCACGTCGAACGCGCCACCCGTGAATTCACTGACGACCCGGGCAGCCTCGATTGCATGGCAGAGCGCCGGTGAAACGTCGATCCAGTCGATCCGGTCACTCGCGTTGAAGCGGGAGAGCTCAGAGTCACTGATGTACGTGGACATTGTGCGGTTGATGTCCTCGAGCACGGCCTCGATGTCCTGCTGCAATGCAGGCAGATCCAGGTTCTCGGGTGGGGCGACGACCTTGATGCTGAACGTCGTGCCCATCGTCGAGCCGACAAGTTCCTGCACGGGCCACTCGCGCGGCGAGTCGCTGCAGGCGGCGAGCGCAGTCAGCAACGCAGGAACGACGAACCAGCGGATCAGGAGCCTCATAAAGGTCACCCGCCGAAATCATCCAGCAAGATGTGGTCGCGCGTGACTCCGAGGTCTTCGAGCATTCCGATAACCGCCGAATTCATCATGGGCGGACCGCAGATATAGTACTCGCAGTCTTCAGGCGCGGGATGCTCTGACAGGTACTCATCGAGCAGCACCTTGTGGATAAAGCCGACGTAGCCTTCCCAGTTGTCTTCGGGCAGCGGCTCGGACAGTGCCAGGTGCCATTCGAAGTTATCGTTCTTGTCGGCCAGCTCGTCCAGCTCCTCGACGTAAAATGCTTCCCTGAAGCTGCGCGCTCCGTACCAGAAACTCATCTTGCGTTTCGAATGAATACGATTCAGCTGGTCGAAGATGTGTGAGCGCATCGGTGCCATGCCGGCGCCGCCACCGATGAATACCATCTCGTTATCGGTGTCCTTGGCAAAGAACTCGCCGAACGGGCCGGAGACGACCACTTTGTCGCCCGGCTTCAGGCCGAAAATATACGACGACATGATGCCGGGCGGGATCTTGTCGTCGCCCGGGGGTGGCGTCGCGATGCGTACGTTGAGTTTGATAAGTCCTTTCTCCAGCGGGTAATTCGCCATGGAGTAAGCGCGCTGCGTTGCTTCCTTGACGTGGGATTCGTAACGCCAGAGTTTGTAATGGTCCCACTCGCTACGGAATTCTTCGTCGATATCGAAATCCTTGTAGCTGAGGTCGTGCGGCGGACACTCGATCTGGATATAGCCGCCGGCGCGAAAATCCATTTCCTCGCCCTCCGGCAGCCGGATTACGAATTCCTTGATGAAGCTTGCGACATTGTCGTTGGAGACGACCTCGCAGTCGTATTTCTTGACGCCGAAGACCTCGTCGGGGACGCGTACCTTCATGTCCTGTTTGACGGCAACCTGGCAGGAGAGCCGGTAATGCTCAGCCGCTTCGCGTTTGTTGATTACCGATGTCTCGGTCGGCAGGATCGCGCCGCCACCGGACAGGACCTGGACTTTGCACTGGCCGCAGGTACCGCCGCCGCCACAGGCTGACGCGATGAGAATGCCTTGCTCGGCAAGCCCCTGCATCAGCTTGCCGCCGACCGGTATTTCGAGTTCGCGGTCGTCGTTGACGATGACCTTCACAGAGCCGCTCGCCACGAGGCGCGAGCGCGCCGCGAGAATAATGAACACGAGTACGAGAATGATCGCCGTAAACAGCGACATTCCAAGGATGACCTGGGTCGCTATCGTGGCGTTCAAAGCTGAATCCCCGACAGACCCATGAAGCCCAGCGACATCAGGCCGGCAATGATGAAGGTTATCCCGAGGCCCTGCAGGCCGTCCGGCACGTCGCTGTACCGCCCAGCCGAAGCCGCTGCCGATGCCGAAGGTCACACTCTCGCCGAAGTTGTACTGCCGTTCGACCATGAACAGCGTGCCGCCGAGGATCGCACAGTTAACGGTAATGAGCGGCAGGAAGATGCCGAGCGCGTTGTAGAGCGCCGGCACGAAGCGGTCGAGCAGCATCTCGAGGATCTGTACGAGTGCCGCAATGACGCCGATGTACGAAACCAGTCCCAGGAAACTCAGGTCGACGTCCGGCAGTCCCGCCCAGGCAAGCGCGCCGTCCTTCAGCAGGTAGCTATAGATCAGGTAGTTGACCGGCACCGTAATGGTCTGGATGACCATCACCGCAAGACCGAGTCCGAGTGCAGTATCGACGCGCTTCGAGATCGCGAGGAACGTGCACATGCCGAGGAAGAACGTCAGCGCAAGGTTTTCGACAAACGCTGCGCGGATGAACAGGTTGAAATATAGCTCCATCAGAGCACCTCGGTACGATGTACTTCGTGGATCTGGTATTCAGGCTTCTCGACCTGCTTCGGCCTTGCGGTACGCACCGCCCAGATCAGTAGCCCGATGATGAAGAAGGCACTCGGCGGCAGGAGCATCAGGCCGTTGGCCTCGTACCAGCCGCCATTGGACGTGAGCGGCAGGATCTGGGCGCCGAACAGGCTGCCGGCGCCGAACAGTTCGCGCAGCGTCGCGACTGCGAGCAGCACCACACTGTAGCCCAGCCCGTTGCCGATGCCGTCGAGAAAACTCAAACCCACGCCGTTACTCATCGCAAACGCCTCGGCGCGACCGAGGATGATGCAGTTGGTGATGATCAGGCCGACGAAGACCGAGAGCTGTTTCGACGTCTCGAAGGCATACGCCTTCAACAACTGGTCAACGACGATAACGAACGAGGCGATGATCGTGATCTGCACGATGATGCGGATGTTGTTCGGGATGCGGGTGCGAATGCCGCTTATCGCCGCGCCAGACAAGGCGGCTACGCTGGTCATCGCGATACACATCAGCAGTGCCGGCAGCAGGGAGGTCGTTACCGCGAGTGCAGAACAGATGCCGAGCACCTGCAGCATCACCGGGTTGTTATCGACAACCGGGTCCAGGATGATTTTGCGTGTTTCAGCCATTGTCATTCGCCTCGCTCGAAACTCTCGCGAGATATGGACCGAAGCCGTGAGAGCCGATCCAGTACCTGATTAGATAGGTCACGCCGTTAGCGGTGAGGGTGGCCCCGGACAGGCCATCCACCTGGTGGATGGCCGCGGGTCCGGGTTGCACCTGCCCGCGCACGACCTCCATTCGCGGCTCGCCCTGTTCGTCATAGAGCTTTTGGCCCGGCCACTGCGCCAGCCAGGGTTCCTTCTCGATCTGGTCGCCGAGCCCGGGCGTTTCGGCGTGCTCGTAGAAGCGCAGGCCGCTGACCGTGTTGCCGTCCGGCTCGACCGACAGGTAACCGTAAAGCGTCGACCAGAGCCCCTTGCCGCGTACCGGGAGGATGTATTGCTGCGGCGCGCCGTCTTGCATGACGATATAGACCGGCGCATACACGGCGCGGCGGCCGATCTTGGCGATGTCCTGGTCCTTCGGTATGCCTACGCCCAGGCCGGGCTCGTTCGCCGCTGCTTCGGCATCGAAACTCTGCGGGTCCACGTCTTCGACGTATTGCCCGGTCTCGAGATCGACAATGCGCGTCTCGATGTTGCCGAACTGCTCGTCGACCGGGACGCCGGGATCATAGAGCCCGGCCACCTCGAGGACGATTCGCTGCCGGAACTCGTTCTGGTTTGCTTCCTGCAGCGGGCGCAGCACGATGGCTGCGGAGGAGACAAGAACGGAGCACACCAGGCTGACGCCGATCGCGACAACCAGCGTGTTACTGATGCTGTCCCTTGAAAAACCGGTTTTTTTCTCGTCAGGCATTGCGCTTCACCCTGCGTCTGACGTTTGCACGAATAACGAAATAGTCGATCAGCGGCGCGAATATATTGCCCAGCAAAATCGCGAGCATGATGCCTTCCGGGAACGCCGGGTTGATGACGCGGATAACCCAGGTCAACACGCCGATCAACAGGCCGAAGATGATATGGCTGAGCATGGTGTCGGGCGCGCTGACCGGGTCCGTTGCCATGAACACCGCGCCGAAAGCAAAGCCGCCAACGGCGATGTGCCACTCCCACGGCATCGTCATCATCGGGTTGGACGAATCGCCACTACTGAAGAGCAGCGCCGGAATGATCATTCCCGCGAACACGCTGACGATAATGCGCCAGGACGCGATACGCGTGTATATCAGCATGGCGGCGCCGAAGAGGCATGCGGCAAGCGAGGTCTCGCCCAGCGATCCCTCCATCTGGCCGATGAACGCCTGCGAGTACGTGAGCCCACTGGCGAGCAGCCCGGACATGCCCTCGTTTGCGGCGACTGCGAGCGCGGTCGCCCCGGTGTAACCGTCGATCGGCACCCATACCGCGTCGCCCGAGAGCTGCACGGGGTAGGCGAAGTAGAGGAACGCACGACCTACCAGTGCCGGATTGAGGAAATTCTTGCCCGTGCCGCCGAATACTTCCTTGCCGATGACGACACCGAAGCTGATTCCCAGCGCGACCTGCCACAGCGGCGTCGTTGCCGGCAGTATCAACGCGTACAGGAACGAGGTGACGAAGAAGCCTTCGTTGACTTCGTGATTGCGGACGCTCGCGAACAGGACTTCCCAGAAGCCGCCGGCCGCCATCGTCACGATATAGATCGGCAGGAAGTACAGCAGGCCATGTATGAAGTTGTCGTACACGCTTCCCGGGTCGTAGCCGGCGCCCAGCAGGGCCAGCATCGAACCGCGCCAGCCATCGATCCACTCGATACCGAGTGAGGCCATGGCGGAATTGGCCTGGAAGCCGACGTTCCACATGCCGATAAGCGCGCAGGGTGTCGCGGCGAATACAACCATGATCATGACGCGCTTGAGGTCGATCGCGTCGCGTACGTGCGGCGAACCCCTGGTGACGTCGGCAGGAGTGAAGAACAGCGTATCCACCATCTCGTAGATGGCCTCGAATTTTTCAAAGCGGCCGCCGCGCGAGAAGAGCGGCTCGATGCTGTCGAGGAACTTGCGCAGTGGTTTCATCAGCCGTTCACCTCGATTTCAGTGAGGTTCATGCGCAGGTAGGCGCCGTAGTCGTGTTTGCCGTTGCAAACGAACGAACACAACGCGAGGTCTTCCTCGGCCAGTTCGAGGCAGCCGAGCTCCTGTGCGCGGTCGGTGTCTTCGACCAGCAGGGCCTTGAGCAGCGGAGTGGCCAGGATGTCGAGCGGCATGAGGCTCTCGAAGGCGCCCGTGGAGACCATCGCGCGCGGACTGCCGTTCTGCGTGCTCGTGAGGCTGAACCTGTCACGATGCAGCACGTGGCCTGCGAAGGCGCGAGTCTGCGAGTACCGGTTGGACCCTGGCAGCATCCAGGCGAGGAAATCGCGGCTCCGGTCCTCCTCCAGCACCGTGAGCTGGGTCTGGTAGCGGCTCAGGTAGGCCAGCGGGCCGGCCGCACGATGCCCCCCGAGTACCGAACCGCTGATGACACGCAGGTTCCCCGGCACGGTCTCGCCGTCCAGCAGGTCCGCGGTGTTCGCACCGATGCGTGTGCGCAGGATTCGCGGCCGCAGCGCCATCGGCCCACAAAGCGTGATCAGCCGCTCTGTCGGCAGTCGCCCGGTCGTGAAAAGCTTGCCGAGCGCCGTGACGTGCTGATAACCGATGTGCAAGACGGTCCTGGTCTTCCCGACCGGCTCGAGGAAATGGATGTGCGTGCCTACCAGGCCGGCCGGGTGCGGGCCTTCGAATTCGGCGTGACGGAACGGGTCCGCTGCGGGGCAGCGGATGCCGGAATCCGGTGCGGTGCACAAGTAGATCGGGCAGTCCGCGATACGCGACAGTACCGTGAGACCGTCGTTGAATGCTTCCGGGTCCTGCTCGATAAAGAACGCGGGGTCGACGGCGAGCGGATTGGTGTCGACCGCGGTGACAAAGATCGCGGCCGGCGCCACGTCCGGTGCCGGAATGCGGCTGAAGGGCCGCGTGCGCAGCGTCGTCCAAAGACCGGATGCGATCAGGTTTTTGCGGACGGTTTGCTGGTCGAGTGTCGCCAGTTCCGACGCCGGCCAGGATTCGAACGATTCCGCATCGTCACCCTCGAGGCGGATGACCACAGACTGCAATGCACGCCGCGCACCACGGTTTATCTCGATGACTTCGCCGGCGCCCGGTGCCGTAAAGGGCACTTCGGGGTTTCGCTTGTCGTGGTAAAGAACCTGTCCGAGGCGGACCCTGTCGCCGACCTGTACCGCCATTCGCGGGCGAATTCCCGACACGTCCGTGGCAACGGCTGCGACCGTCTTAACCGCGGAGCCGTCACTGATTGCCTTTTCGGGTTCGCCCTTGATCGGGATATCCAGGCCTTTCTTGATTTTGATTCGCATATCGCTGTTGACGTCTTGGGATTTATGCGCCGCTCACGCGGAGAAGAACGCAATTAAAATTGCGCAACCCGTGAGCCAGATCGATCCGATAGTGTGTATGCCGAGCGTCATCTCGATCGCGCGCGTCATGGCCGGGCGATTCGCGATCCCGGTCCGGATGGCGCTCGCCGCCTGCCAGGCCAGCACGAGCAGCAGGGCAGGCACGATCACCGCCCACGCCGGAATTCCGCCTCGCAGGCTGAGCCAGGCGAGCGCGGCAACGCCCGAAAGGTGCAGCAGGAAATAGATGATCGATGTGCTGCCGAGACCGACTCTCACCGGGAGCGTCCGTTTGCCGGTTCCGCCGTCTGCGGCAATATCCGGCACTTCGTTGATCAGCAATATCGCGGTGACCCAGACGCTCACGGGTATGGAGAAGAGCAGTACGTCGAGGCCCAGGGAGCCGCTTTGCAGCCAGGCGGCGCCCGTAACCGGCAGGATGCCGAACGCGATGCCGACCGAGAGTTCGCCGAGGCCGATGGAGGCAAGGCGCACCGGGCCCAGCGAATAGAGCACGGCCAGCGATACGCCCGCAATGCCGAACCAAAGGACCATCAGTCCCTTGCTGATGAGCAGAATCAGGCCGGCGATTGCGGCGACGCCCAGCAGGCTTATTCCCAGGCGGGCCATGCCGCTCGGGGTCATGATGCCGGCCTGGATGAATCGCGAGCCTCCTGTATAGGGGTAGATTCGATCCTCGTTCTGCCGGTCGGTGCCGCCAGAGTCGTCACCGACGTCGTTCAGCACATTCGCGCCGGCATGCACGCAGACCGTGGCGAGCAGCGCCAGTATGAAGGCGGGCAGGTCGAACTGGCCGGCAACCATGAATCCCCATGCGGAACCGGCCAGCACAGGCAAGACAGAGGCCGGGAAGAACTTCGGCCGCATGGCGTTGAACAGACGCTTGGATACCTGCGCAGGCGAATCGCCCGCAAACTCCTGCGTCGACGGACCTGTAACCGTAGTAGAATCTGATGACACGATTATTCCCTTATTGAGGCGCTCTTCAGGGCGCGTAAATCGCAAAGCGCCTACAATATAACGCCATGAGACTACATTCCATGGCGGCAAAGGGAACCGCGGATTTTGCGACTTCCATTTTGGCGCTTTTTATGCTCGTCCTCGCGCTGCCGGCGCAGGGCGACGGGGCCTCGGGAAGCAAGGGACTGAACGCGCCCGGCGCGGCAGATAGCCCTTACCTGGTACTGATTTCAATCGACGGTTTCAGCTCGGATTATCTGTCGATCTACCCGACGCCGGCGCTCGATCGGATTGCCGCGGCCGGCGTCCGGGCCGAGTCGATGCGGCCGGTCTTCCCCAGCCTGACGTTCCCGAACCACTACTCGATCGCGACGGGTCTGTATCCTTCCGAACATGGCATCGTCCACAACCATTTTCCGGACGAGGCTCGCGAAAACTGGTACCACCTCTGGGATCGCAGCAACGTGGAGGACGGGCGCTGGTATGGTGGCGAGCCTATCTGGGTGACGGCGGAGAAAAGCGGGCTCGTGAGCGCTGCCTACTACTTTGTCGGCACCGAAGCAGCCATCGGTGGCGTGTCGCCGAGCCACTGGCACAGCTTCGATGCGTCGGTGCCCGGCAGCGACCGCGTTGCCCGGGTCATAGACTGGCTGCGGTGGCCCGAGGACCGGCGGCCGCACCTCATCACGCTGTATTTCGAGCACGTGGATACGGCGGGGCACGATTTCGGGCGCGGTTCGGCGCAGCTCGCGGAAGCGGTCGCGGAGGTCGATGCGCATATCGGGCGCCTGCTCGACGCCATCGCCGAAATGAGCCTTCCGAGCGAGGTTTACGTAATCGTCGTATCCGACCACGGCCAGGCAAACTACGTGAAACCCGAAAAGACTTTCGTTCTGCGAGATCACATCGACCTGACCGGGCTTAAGATCATTGCAGGTGGCGCTTACGCATGGATTTACCAGGAGCAGCCGGACCGGGAGCGGGCGCTCGCGGTTCGCGACGCGATCAACGAGAACTGGTCGCACGGGCGAGCCGTACTGCGCGACGAAGCGCCTGCCGAATGGCGGGTGTTGGACAGCCCGCGTCATCCGGAGATTTTCGTCGTCCCGGAAGTGGGTCACGGCGTCGTTGCGGAGCGGGAAGACCTGGGCAGGCTAAAGCAGGGCGATCACGGCTGGGACCCTTCCAGCAAAGCCATGCACGGGATATTCCTGGCGACGGGCCCGGCGCTACCGAAAGGCGAAACGATCGGCGTGGTCAGCGCCGTCGAAATCTATCCGCTGATGCTGGATTTGCTGCAGATCGACGCACCCCTGCCGGCCCCCGGGCGGGCAGGGCTCCGGTCACTCGTAAACCGGGACGACTGATGACGCGTAACGCCGGGACTACGTACTCGACGCGTCGAAGATGCTCTGGATCGACGCATCCAGCATTGCGTTGAACTCCCCGTCGGACTGCTGGGCCGTCAGGCCCTCGGACAGTGCCCGTGAGAAGCTCGCTACCATGCCATTTTGCCGCGCCAGACGTTCGTTTGCCTCTTCACGCGAGTAACCGCCGGAGAGCGCGACGACCTTAAGCACGTTCGCGTGCGCGATGCAGTCTGCATACAGGTTGTCCTTCTCGGGCAGCGTCAGCTTGAGCATGACGAGTTCGTTCTCCCCGAGACTGTCGAGCTCCTTAATGATCGCCGCATGCAACAGGTCCTCCGCAGCCGCCTTGTCCGGGCAATTGATATCGACCTCGGGCTCGATGATGGGCACCAGGCCTGCGGCGACGATCTGCCGGCCGATCTCGAACTGCTGCGAGACGACCGCGTCGATGCCTGCCGAATTCGCTTCCTTGATGACCGAGCGCATCATCGTCGAGGCCCGGCATCGGCTTCATGACCTGCGCACCGTTCTGCATATCCGCGAGGCCCTTGTCGACCTTGAGGAACGGCACGACATTCTTTTCATTCCAGAGATAGCGCGCCGTCGGCTGCCCCTCGACTTCCCGGTCCATGGTGTTTTCGAACAGGATGGCGCCCAGGATCCGGTTGCCGCTGAAAGCCGGGCTGGTGATGATTCGTGTGCGCATCTCGTGCACAATCGCGAACATTTCGTCATCGTCGGACCAGGCGTCCGCGGTTATGCCGTACAGTCCGAGGGCCTTCGGCGTGCTGCCGCCGCTCTGGTCGAGCGCTGCGATGAATCCGGGCTTGGTCCTTACCTTCTCGATTTGTTGTTCGAAGCTCACTTGATTATTCCGTATGTCGAATGAATTGGGGGCGAGGGCGAATTGTACAGCAACAGCTTAAATCGGGAACAGGTTAGTATGGTTATGGGCACTAAAGAGGCATCACGATTTATGAAATCTTCCGGTATTTTTCTCACCATCGCGCTGTTGTTTTCAGTGCCGACCCTGTCCATGGCAGCGAAGACCGATGTGGTGCTGCTGGTTAACGGCAACACGATCACCGGCGAGATCAAATCGCTGGAATTCGGTGCATTGCGTTACAGCACCGACTCGATGGGCACGGTATCGGTCGATTGGGAAGACATCGTCAGTATCACCACGAAGCAGACCCTGCAGCTCGAGGTGTCCGACGGTACCCGCTACTTCGGGCGGCTCGATTCGGCGGATGAGCGCTTCGAGATCAAGGTCATCACCCTGAGCGGCGATGTCGATTTGCACACATCGCAGATCGTGCGGATGACGCCTATCGATGCCGAAGAGTCGTTCTGGGAGCGGGTCGATGGTTCCTTCGCTCTCGGTTTCGATTCCGAGAAGTCGAGCGACGTAAGCACGCTCCGCAGCACTGCGGACATAAGCTATCGGACGCGGCAGTACCTGGTAGGTTTGCAGGCCACGATAAACAACACCAACCAGGCCGAGGACGAAACAAAGAATCGCACCAATATAAGGGGCAACTACCAGCGTTTCCGGGATAACCGCTGGTTCACGGACTGGTTCGGCGGCTGGGAGCGGCACGACGAGTTGGGTATCCAGTCGCGAATTTCGGGCGGTGGCGCCCTCGGACGCTACCTGGTGCAAAACAACCGCAACCAGCTGTCACTGACCGGCGGCCTGAACATCACGAGTACCGATTTCACCGGTGACGACCCGTCCACCGAGACCGTGGAAGGCAGGATCCAGGTGCGCTACCTCCACCGCAACATTGATCCGGAGGCGAAAATAACGTTTACGACCAACATCTTCCCGCTGCTGGAGGACCTGAGCCAGTATCGCGCCGAGTCGGAACTGATCTTTCGTCGTGAGTTCGTCGAGGACCTGTTTTTCGACGTGACGCTCTCGCATTCGTATGCCACCAACCCGCCGACAGATGCCGCGAAGACCGACTACACGCTTACTACGTCGATAGGCTACTCGTGGTGACGCCGGAGTCAGAAAAGGTAGTCGCCGACTAACTCGATAAGGTGGTCGGTCCAGCGTTCGGGGAACGGCTCGGTGAGTTCAATGGAGTTAGAGAAGTCGGCCTCGAATACCCGCCGCTCGAGTTCTGCGACGGCCTCGGGATGCGACGTCGCAAGGTTCAGTTCCTTGTTGATACGGAAGCTCCAGCGATCCCAGTTGGCTGACCCGATGCATGCCCAGCCGTCGAAGACCGCGGCCTTGATGTGCGACATCCCGGGATAGATGTAGACGCGAATGCCGTGTTCCAGCATCGCGTTGGCCGCCAGCGCGTTGTTGCGTGTAATGGGGCCGCGATCGGTAACGAGCGGCATGATGACGCGCACGTCGACGCCGCGATGCCGAGCCCTGGCGAGTTCGTAGAGCATCGCATCGTCGGTGAAGTAGGCATTCTCGACGTAGATGTATTTCTGCGCGTTGCGGATCGCTTCTCGCTGCGCCCTGAATATTTCGGGATCGTCCGCGCGGGTAAAAAGCGGCCGGATGGGATAGCCGATGTCGTCGGCGCCGTCGGGTTCCGGGCCGAGGCGCACCGCCGCGTAACCCAGGTCACCAAACAGTCCCGCGTGGGCCCATGCTTTCTCGAATTCGTATTGCAGGACGTCGACGATGGGACCGCGCAGTTCCGTCATGAGGTCGTGCCAGTCGTAGCGATACTCCCTGGCGATGTTCATGCCCCCGGTAAACGCCAGCGTCTCGTCGATGATCGCCGTCTTGACGTGATCGCCGGTCAACCAGGGGTTGATGGCCTGGCGCACGTCAATTTGGGAGTCGCGCTCGAGAAACCGGCGTACCGAGGACGGCCCGCGATGATCTTCCGGGAGGGTCGGCTGTTTCTCGATGGTGGAAACGATCGTGCCGAGCCCGTCCAGCAGGACCCTGACGTCGATACCCTCGTTGGAGCGCCGTTTCAGCAGTTCCCCGATACGTACCGCGTAGTCGTCATTGTCGAAGATGTAGGTCCGCAGGGATATCGATGTTTCTGCGCGCGTAACGGCGTCGATAAATCGGGTGAAAAACTCCTGGCCGTCCACGAGATAGCGCATGGTGCCCCTGGATGCCTGCCGCCCTGTCAGGTCATCGAGACTTGCTTCCCATTCCTCGAGGTTCATGCCAGGCGGCGATGAAACAGGCGGTAAAGGCCTGCTCGAAAGCTCGTTCAGCGAGGCCGGCGCGACAGTCTCGGCCACCGTATCGCTCGTTACGAACAGCAGGCGATACAACGACGATACGGGGCGGAAGACGATGCCGGCCGTGTGGCTACCCGCGACGTGTCCCGCCGTCTGTACGTAGGGCACTGAAGCCGGGCCGGCCGAGAAGCGCCTGCCGGGGCCGGGCATCCGCACGAAGACGGCGATGGGCAGGTCCCGGTTGACGTACAGAAACGGCAGGGAGTAGTAGCCCGCATCGCCGGTGTTGAACGCGATCCGGCGGTCTTCGATACCGCGCTCCGCGAGAAACGTTTCCAGTAGCGGCAGGCCCAGTTCGACGAGTTCCGATATCGCAATGCGCCGCACGATTGCGTAATCGCCCGGTTTGCCATCGATGACGGTTACCTGAAAATCGCCTTTGTCGTCGTAATAAAGAAAGTAATCGTCGACGTTGAAGTGCAGCACGATGCCGGCTTTCTCCTCGCGCGGCAGTATGGCGTCGAAAAGACGGGCGCGCATCGCGCGCCAGGCTGAGACACCGAGGAGCCTCGCCGAAACCCGGTCATCGGGGAGGTCGTCCCAGGGTTCATCCTGCTCGTACTGCAGCGGCAGCAGGTAAGGACCGTCGTACTGCCCACCTGCGCTCAGTTCGAGTACTGGTATTCGACGCGCCCAGTTGCCGCCACCGTAACGGGTATCGCCGCCGCGGCGGAAGCGCACGAAGAAATCGGTGTCACTGAGAAAAGCTTCTTCTGCTATCAGCGGGAGCCGCTCGCCCTCGTCCGCGAAGCGGCCGACGATCGTCGGGTACTCGAGCGGTTCGGATTCAGATATGCACGCCGCCAGCACAGACAGCATGGTGGCCAGGGGTAGCAGCAAATGCGACCTTGCGGTCATGCTCGCTCCGCCAAATGCGTACAGGCTGATTTTAGACACGAATGGCGCAGGGTCCTATCCGGAAAAGCCGAGACCTGCAGCAGATTCGCAAACATCTGCCATAATTCAGGTTGCGGGCGAAAGACTTACATTTTGTGACAAACAAGGGACGTAAGCCGTGCGAACATCCGCCCCTCATCAATAATCCGGAATTCGATCGTGAAAATAGCAGTGATTGGTGGCACCGGTTTTGTCGGCGGCTATCTCGTCGATGCACTACTCGATGCTGGCCACGAGCCACATGTGCTCGTGCGGTCCGGCAGTGAGGGCAAGCTGCACCGCGCAGACGAATGCATGATCACGAAGGGGGACCTTGGATCAGCCGACGCGATCGACGCGGTCGTAGAGGGCTGCGACGCGGTCATCTACAACGTCGGCATCCTGCGCGAGTTTCCGCGCCAGGGCATTACTTTCGAGGCGCTGCAATACCGTGGGGCAGAAACCACGGCGGACGCGGCAAAGCGTGCCGGCATCCGGCGCTTCCTGTTGATGAGCGCCAACGGCATCGACAGCGCTGAAACGCCTTACCAGACGACCAAGCTCCGTGCAGAGTCGGCGATCCGCGAGAGCGGCCTGGACTACACGATCCTCAGGCCGTCGGTAATCTTCGGCGATCCGCGCGGCACGATGGAATTTGCCACGCAGCTCTACCAGGACATGGTTCGCAAGCCTCTGCCTGCCGTGGGGTTCCATACCGGCATCAGCCCGGCGAGCGGCGAGGTACTCATGTCTCCGGTGCACGTGCGCGACGTAGCCGATGCCTTCGTCAATGCCCTCACGGACGACTCCACGATCGGCCAGTGTTACGTCCTCGGCGGCCCGGAAGTCGTGTCGTGGCCGGAGATGCTGCAGCGCATCGCCGCGGCGGTCGGCAAAAACAAGCTCATCCTTCCAATGCCGATCGGCTTCATGAAACTCGGTGCCACGCTGTTCGACTGGCTTCCCTTCTTCCCGGTCACGCGCGACCAGCTGACAATGCTCGCGGACGGAAATACGGCGGAGCCGGATGATTTGGCCGCATTGATCAAGCGCGAGCCGGCGGAGTTTTCGCCAGAAAACCTGGGCTATCTCGCCGGCTGAATCATCCGTGGGTGAGCAAAGACTCCTCGTGGTGCTGGGCAACCAGCTGTTCCCGCCGGAACGGCTGAAAGGCTGCCGGGATGCCGTGGTCTTCATGGCCGAAGACATCGGCCTGTGCACCTATGTGAAGCATCACCAACAGAAGATCGTGCTGTTTCTGGCCGCAATGCGCAGCTACGCTGACGAGCTGCGCGCTACAGGGTTCGAAGTCCGCTACTTCTCGATGGATGCGGATGATGACTCGAGTTACGAGGACAAGCTCGATCGTGTTGTAGCCGAACTCGATTGCAGGGAGCTGCTGCATTTCGAGGTCGAAGACAAGCCCATGGAAGGCCGCCTCATCGATTTTTGCGAGCAACGGTCCCTCGCGCGCGTCGAGCTGCGGTCGCCGATGTTCTATGGGACGCGCGACGATTTCGGGCGTTTCGCGGACGGCCGGTCGCGGCTGCTGATGGCGGACTACTACAAGCTCCGGAGGCAACAATCGGGGATCCTCCTCGATGCGGACGGCAGGCCGGAGGGCGGAAAATGGAGCTACGACGAATCCAATCGCAGGAAGCTGCCGAAAGACGTACAGCCACCCGACATTGCGGCGGCACCACGTACGCGTCATGTCGAAGAGGTCATCGGCATTGTCGAACGGAACTTTGCCGATCACCCCGGACGTGCGGACGATTTCTGGTGGCCGACGACCCGGGAGCAGGCCAGGGCTTGGTTGCGGAATTTCCTGGACGAACGGCTGGCGCAGTTCGGGCCGTATGAAGACGCCATCAGCAAGCGATCGGAAACGGTGTTTCACAGCGCGCTGAGCCCGAGCCTGAATCTCGGCCTGCTGACGCCTGACGAGGTGGTCGACGCCGTGCTCGAGCGTTACGAGACGCATGATCTTCCGATCGAGAGCATCGAAGGGTTCATCCGGCAGGTCATCGGCTGGCGAGAATTTGTCCGCGGCGTTTACCGGGTCTTTGGTGACGACCAGGAGTCACGCAATTTCTGGAACCACGAGCGAGAGCTGACGGACGACTGGTACTGCGGGACGACGGGGGTCGAGCCGCTCGACGACGCAATCAAGACCTCGCTGCGGCTCGGCTGGGCGCACCACATACAGCGCCTGATGGTCGTCGGCAACCTGATGACGCTGTGCGAAATACGCCCCTCGAGCGCCTGGCGCTGGTTCATGGAGATGTACGTCGACTCCTCGGAGTGGGTAATGGGGCCGAACGTCTACGGCATGGGGATTTTCAGCGACGGCGGGATGTTCGCCACCAAGCCATACATCTGCGGCTCGAACTACATCCTCAAGATGAGCGACTACGGAAAGGGCGGCTGGTGCGATACCGTCGATGGACTGTACTGGCGATTCATCGACAGGCACCGAGACTTCTTTGCATCGAATCCCCGCCTGGCCCTGATGCCGAAGGCGCTGGACCGGCTGGATCGCGACCGCCGGGAAAGGATTATTGCCGCCGCGGAGGCCTTTCTGCAGCGCTGCACGCGAAAAGATACGACCTGAAACAAATCAACACACTCTTGAAACCCAATTGCGCATTGCAATTGCTACTGTCTTTACCCGATGGTTTAAACGGTAGCGTGGTGGCACAGGGACGTGCCGCCATCTTCTTATGTCTGTTCTGAATTCTTTTCCGAAAACTCTTAATGTCGTCGTTATCGGCGCTTCCGGCGGCATTGGCTCGGAGTTCGTGCGCCAGCTCGACGACGACGAGCGGGTTGCCCACGTCCATGCACTGGCGCGAAACCCGGCTTACGAGTCGTCCGGCAAAATCGTCAGCGGGCGCATCGACATCTGCGACGAAGACTCCATCAACGCCGCGGCCGCGGCCGTGACAGCATCAGGGAAACTGGATCTCGTTATCGTCGCTTCCGGCATACTGCATGGCGGCGAGGCGATTCAGCCCGAGAAGTCGTTACGCGACATCGATTCCCGGGCGATGATGGACGTGATCAAAATTAACGCTGTCGGGCCTGCGCTCGTTGCGAAAGCTTTCCTGCCGCACATGCGTCGCGGTACAAAGTCCGTTTTCGCCGCGTTGTCGGCGCGCGTCGGCAGCTCATCGAAGGCGGCGCTGAACATGATCCTCAAGACGCTCTCAATCGAACATGCGCGGCGATTCCCGGAATCCGTAGTTGCGGGGCTGCATCCCGGAACCGTCGACACGCAACTGTCGGCGCCGTTTCAGCGCCGGGTCCCCGAAGGAAAGCTGTTCACCACATCGAAATCGGTGCAGTGCATGTTATCGGTTATCGATAGCCTGTCGCCGGCGGGCTCGGGCAGCGTGTTTGCCTGGGACGGCTCGCCAATCGAGCATTGATACGCCCGTCTGTAGAGGTATGCTGCAATGATACGAAGAGCCTGGCTCTTGACCCTGGTCTTAACCTTTTCGGGACACTCAGCAATGGCCATCGAAGAACCGGCCTACGAGGTGCTGCTCGAGACGAAGCACTACGAAATTCGCAGGTACCAGCCCTACATCGTTGCGGAAGTGGACGTGGATGCCGAGTTCAAGCGCGCCGGCAACAGTGCATTCCAGGTTCTCGCCGGCTACATATTCGGTGACAACGAACCACAGCAGAAGATGCAGATGACGGCCCCGGTGGAGTCCACGGAAGGCGTTCGCATGAACATGACGGCGCCGGTGACTTCACAGTCGACAGACGGCGACGGGCCATTCACGTATGCCTTCGTCATGGAGCGCAAGTACACGATGGAATCGTTGCCGAAACCCAACAATCCCGACATTCGACTCGTCCAGCGGCCGCAGCGCGTCATGGCCGTCCACCGCTATTCCGGTGGCTGGAGCGAAGAACGCTACGAGGAGCACGAAAAGGTCCTGCTTGACGCCCTGGCCACCGACCGTATCGAAACCAGGGGGATGCCCGTATTCGCGCGCTACAACGCGCCGTTCACGCCCTGGTTCCTGCGCCGCAACGAAGTCATGATCGAGGTCGACTGGAAGGATCCGGAGTAGAGCGCCATCAGGCGGAGCGGGGCGCCTGCGTCGCCGCGCCCTCGATTTGCAGGATGTGGACGAGGAAGTCGCGGAACACGGGCAGTTTCTCCGGGTCGATGATGTTGATTCCTGGCAGGCCCGTCAGTTTCTCGACGAGATCGAGGGCAGCCGTCGTGTTGGTTGCCGGCCCCGCCACCAGGTCGGGTCTCAGCCCATACGCTTTCTGCACGCCGACAACCGCATAAGGGTCGGTGGCGCAGAGGATGCGGCAACGGATGTTGGCGCCGAGTTCATCGATCGCCGCGGCGCCGTTGTAGGGTTCCAGCGGCGAGGCCCCGGCTTCCACGACCATGAAGTCCGCATCGCGGCCCGCGATGTGGCTGAGTAACGGCCGAATCGCGGCTCGAAACTCGTCTTCCGCGACGACGGTGGAGGACAGGCCCGCGTCCACGAAGTCGTAGATCTCGGCCGCGCCATGATCCCTGAAGCTCAGGATGTCGCGGTAGCGCCCGGCCCCGGTCAGCTTGGTGCCGATGACCCGGTAGCCGAGGTCGGACAGTATCTGGCAGGCAAACTTGCCGGTCATGGTCTTGCCTGCGGACATCGACGTGCCGACCATCAGGATGGCAGGCAGCCTTAGTTCACGTGGCGGTGCCGCAATCGCGAAGTCGCGCATGCGAATTTTCCGGCCGGACCGCATCACGTGGCCCGTGTACTTCAGGCTCATCGGCCGCGGCAGCAACCTGGATATAGACGTAAAGCGTCCGAAGAGCCCGGCGCTCGTCATGGCGTTCATCTCACCACCGTCGATCTCCATCCAGCTGCCGACGCCTTCGAGGGTTGCGGCACGATGCCCGAATGCGCCGATAACCTCGTCACCCGGATCGACGGCAATCATCTCACCGGTAGTGCATTCGACCTGGTAGAGCCGGGTCGGCTCGCCCACGACTTCGCCCTGAACGTAGTCACCGGTCTCCCAGTTGCTGCGCGGAATGACCCCGACCTCGAACGGGTTTTTATCGAAATCCGCGATCCTGGCCAGCGATCCGAGTACGCGCTTACTCATTGCAGGGTCCCCGTTTCCGCGACGGGCTGCGACAGCAGCAACAGCGTGAGCAATGCCGCCCGTTCGAGTGTCTTGTCGATGTTCAGGTACTCGTGCTCGGCATGAGCGCCGTCGCCCACGGGTCCGAGTCCGTCGATCGTGGCCGTGTACTGGGTCGTCGTATTGCCGTCGGAACCCCCGCCCGCACGCGCGGAGCGCAGGTCGAGGCCGAGATCGTCGCCGAGTGCTTTTGCCTGTTGCCACAACGCCGTATTGCGTGGCGTTGCCTCCATGGACGGCCTGCCGATGCGGCCTTCGATATGCAGGCGCACCCCGGGCGTCGTCGGCTCGATGCCGTGAATGGCTTCCTCTATCGACTTGCCGGACCCGACGGTCGGTACGCGCACATCAACAACAGCGGTGCTGTGCGGAGCAATGACGTTGGGCTGGATGCCGCCATCGACGGTGCCGACGTTGACGGTAATGCCTTTTTCGGGGTCATTGAGCGCGAACAGGGCCTGAATAATGTGCGAGAGCTCGAGGATCGCGCTGGCGCCGCCTTCGGGGTCGAGCCCGGCATGGGCGGCCTTTCCATGCACCGTGACGGTAAAGCGCCCTATGCCTTTGCGTTCTGTCTTGATGTCGCCCTCCGCACCCATCGCCGGTTCGAGGACAAATGCCCGTTCGGAACGGCGCGCCAGCATGCGGATGTAAGACGATGACGTGCGGCTGCCGATTTCTTCGTCGGCGTTGACGAGAACCACCGGCGTCAATGGCGGCTCGAGATGCAGCTCGCGGATGGCGCGCAATGCGAGAACGATCTGGGCGAGTCCGCCTTTCATATCGAACACACCGGGACCGCGTATCGTGTTGCCGTTCACGGTAAACGGCCGCTTCTCGATCGTCCCGATCGGCCATACCGTATCGAAGTGCCCGACCAGCAGCTGGTTGCCGCGGTCCCGGGCACGGTGCGACGGTCGCGCGAAGATATGCCGGACACCGCCGGGCATCCCCGGCTCCCTTACGGCGTAGCCGACATCCATAAACGCGCCGGACAATATCCGTCGGACACTGTCGTGGCACTCCGGGTGCGCGGACGGCGACTCCGCCTCCACGAGCGCCTGCAGAAGACCGATTAGCGAGTCACGCTGACTATCGATGAAATCTCTTACCTGATCGACATTCGCAACCACCATGCCGGCGTCACTTTTTCATTTCCGCCGGAAACGGAAACGCGTTGGACTTGTCGATAGCGGCAAAGCGGCCGGGCGACAGGTAGGCAAAGAGAGGCGAGTCATGGATTAGGTCCTGGCTGTCGTGCTCCGATGCCCGAATGAACGATGACTCGGCCCGGGCGGCGATGATCTCGCCCGTGATCAGGCAATTTTCCCCGAAGCCGTCCACCGTCTTGAAGTGCCGGCATTCGAAATAGAGATACGCATCCTCGATGAACGCGCCGTCGATCTTCTCTGCCGGGAAAGTATCGAAGTAATCGAGTATGGGCTTGCCGCCGTTGATGCGCGGCGAGGCGGCCAGGCTCGTGTAAAGCACCTGTGATGGTTTCGGGTAGCTGACGGTGAATTCACCGCTGCGCCCGATATTGGTGCAGGTCGCGTGACTGGGTGTGCAGACGAATCCGAAGTAATTCTGCCAGCCCATGGGTGTCACCATGTGCTTGGGCGCCATGTCGAGCATGCCGTCTGCGTCGACTGTGCCGATGAGCACGAGCGGCGCGACCGTAAAAAACCGCTCCCAAACGGGCTCGCTCGTGTCGATATCGACCAGGCGGCGCTTTGCGTTTGACTCGGTCACAACCGCTCCGGGCAGGCGTTCCTCCCACAAATTTCAAAATAGGACTGTACGAGCCAGTTGAGAATAGGTAGTTGCCGCGATCGGCGGCCGCTGACTTGTAACTTACTGATTGAATACAGCCCGAAGCGGGAGACAGTCCTGCCTGGCCGGGGTTCGCGTTATCCCGCGAGCATATAGAACTGCCACAGGTCTTTCTGGCTCATCCTGAGGAAGGGCTTGATAGCGAGCTTGCCCGTCGCGCCGATGCTTTTTTCCAGGTACTCCATCTCCTCGAGCTTCGCGCGCGTCTCTTCGCCGGCTTTGTTCACGAACCCGGACTCGCGCATCATCAGCAGGCCTTTGGCTCGAATGGACAATTCCGTATGCAGGCGCAGGTAGCACAGGAGGTCGGCCACGATCGGCCCCTCGAATTTCTCTCGCAGCGATTGCAGGTAGAGGCCGACCTTGGACGCCGAGAGCTCGCCCGAGTTGATGAGCTCCAGCAGTTCCGTGTCGGCGTCGAAGCCGGCGCCGAGCCAGT
>JAACFJ010000115.1 GCA_009937505.1 Gammaproteobacteria bacterium | reverse complement strand
TGATCGCATACAGCCTCGGTAACTTCGCAACCTATTACGGGATCAGCGTCGCCGGGATCAAAGGGGTGGCACCGATTCTGATCGCCACCCTCGACGAGGAGGGCCGCTTCGTCGACGGTGAGATCATCTCGACCCACCAGCTCCGGCCGGCCGGCCCGACGCTGGACCCGGACGGCCGGGCGCTCAAGCTGATACGCGGGCTGAGCATCGAGGACTTCGGCAACCCGGGGCTAAGCTTTCACGCCGATGGGCGCATCACCTCCACCGACCGACCCCCCGTAACGCGCCGCAGCTTCCCCGAAGACTCTCCGTAGGGGCAGCTCGCGAACCGCGATTGGCCGCAGCCCGCCCACTCACTACACCTCAGTCGTCGCTGCCGACCGATTTGAAGTCCACGCCGAGTGAGCGCAGCTTCCGGTACAGGTGGGTTCTTTCCATGCCGACGCGTTTCGCCAGCTGACCTACCTTGCCATCGCACAACACGAGCTGTTGTTGCAGGTACGCACGCTCGAACTGTTCCCGCGCCTCACGCAGGGGAAGAGCCAGCAGGTCCTGCTTGACCAGCGGCTCGTCGACGGGCCCCGCGCCCGATATCTCCGCTTCGACCTCTTGCAGCGAAATGTCCTCGTCAGATTCGGCCATCAACAGCCGACGCACAAGGTTCTTCAGTTCGCGCACATTGTCCGGCCACGGATAGTTCCTGAGCCGATTCTGAGCAGCGACGCTGAATCGGCGAAACTCCAGGCCTTCCGAGTCAACCAGCTTGTCTACGTAGTAGTTAAGGAGTTCCGGAACGTCTTCTGAATACTCGCGGAGCGGCGGAACGCGCAGCACCAGAACGCCGAGATTCGCGACGAGCTCGCGACGCAGCTTGCCGGCAAGCACCTTGTCTTCATAATCCGCGTGCACGGTAGCCACGATTCTTGCGTCGAGCGGCACCGTGACCGCGCCACCCTTGCGGGTGAAACCGCCGTCCTCGAGGACGCCGTAAAGGATCCTCTGGGCGCCCATGTCGAGATCCGACAGTTCGTCGATGATCAGCGTGCCCTGGCTCGCTTTCTCGAAAGCGCCCATGTGGACCTCACCATCCTGCTCGCTGCCGAGCAGGCCTTCCTCGGCGCTTTCTTCGGTCAGCGAAGCCGCCGTGATACTGATCAGCGGGCCGTCGGCGCGGCTGCTCAGGGCATGCAGGTAACGGGCGAACGCGCTCCGGCCGGTTCCGGACTCGCCACTTATGAGTACAGATGCATCATGCCGGGCGTATTGCTTGACCTTGTCGCGCAACGCCTGCATCAGCGCGCTCTTGCCTACCGGGGCAAGCAGCGGAGGCAAGGTTCCCCGCCCCGTGGTTGCCTTCCTGCCGGCCGACTCCAGCGCGCCTTCGACCGTTCGCAGGAGTTTCGCCAGCGACAGCGGCTTCTCCACGAAATCGTGTGCGCCGAGCCGAGTCGCCTCTACCGCGGTGTCCACCGTGCCATGACCCGACATGATCACCACCGGGCATTTCAGGTCGCCTTCGTCAGACCACTCGCGGAGCAGCGTGATTCCGTCGGTATCTGGCATCCAGATATCGAGAAGTATGAGGTCAAAGCTGTCTTCAAGACGCGCCGATCTCGCCTCGCCGGCATCGGCCGCTACGGTCACACCGTAGCCCTCCTCCGACAGAATTTCCTGGATCAACGCCCGAATGTCAGCTTCGTCATCGACCACGAGCACATGCGGATTGCTCATGCTCTTTCCCTCCTCTTCTCTTTACGGCTGGTGCCTTTCGCGATCATCGCCTCACGTGCCGCCTCGTTTATCGGCAGCCTGATGCTGACAAGCGCGCCCCCATTCTTCATGTTCTCGGCAAGGATCGTTCCCACGTGCTCCTCGACGAGTTTCTTGACAACGGCCAGGCCTAGCCCGGTCCCCTTGGGCTTGGTTGTAACGTAGGGGTCGAACACCCGGCTGATGTCACCCGCATCGAAGCCCGGCCCGTTGTCTTCGACCTTGATCTGCGCAAACTCGACGCCGCCGAACTCGGCGGCGCTCGCATGCACGTCGATGCGTGGATCCGGCGATTGCTCGAGTGCCTCCAGGGCGTTACGTAACAGATTGTGCAGAATCTGGCGCACCCGCCCCTCGTCTGCTTCGAGCAAAGGCATCGTCGGGTCCGACGTAACGACAATCTTCACGGCTCCCCCCTGGGAGCGGTAAAGGTCGACAACTTCGTGAACGAGCTTGTCGAGATCGAATCGGTCGATATCCATATCGGGAGCGCGCGCATAATCGCTGAAGGCATTGACCATCTCCTTCATGGCCTCCACTTGCTGCACGATCGTGTGAGTCGCACGATCGAGAATCTGCGCTTCCTCGCCGGTCATCTTGTCGAGATACTTGCGGCGCAGTCGCTCTGCAGACAGCTGAATGGGCGTCAACGGATTCTTGATCTCGTGTGCCAAGCGCCGCGCCACCTCGCCCCAGGCGGCGTCGCGCTGCGCCTGCAGCAAGCCGGTAATGTCGTCGAACACCACCACGTAGCCGCCCGCCTGATCCCCTTCGCCCGGCAAGGCCGTGCACGCGCAGGTCAGCACGCGCCGCCCCACCTCACCACGCAAAACGATTTGCTCGCGCCAATCTGTTTCACCGGCGTCGAGGTGCACGCGTGCCACATCGATGAACTGATCGAGCAGCGGTTCCTGACGCGCAATATCGGGCAGGTACTCGCCGACGCGGCTCTCGAGATCTACGTTGAGAATCGCACCCGACGCCTGGTTCGCGGTGCGTATCCGGAGGTCGGGGTCGATTGCTACGACGCCCGTCGACAGGCGCGCGAGTATAACTTCGAGGTTGGCCCGTTCCGCCTCGACGAGTGCCTGACTGAGACGCGTCTCGCGCCTCGCTGCGGCCAGGCGCTGGGTCATGTCGTTAAAGGAATTGATGAGAAACCCTATCTCATCCCGTGACGGCGATGGCAGTCGAGTATCGAAATCGCCAGCGGCGACTGCCCGCGTACCGGCAACGAGGTCCTGGATGGGCGCGACGAGCCGGCGGGACAACACCAGTGCGCCGTAGATCGCTGCGAGCAACGACAACATCAATACGACGGTCAGCGTCAGCGTAAACGTAATTTTCAAGCCTTCGCGCAGAATCTCGAGGCGCCGGTACCCGTTTTGCGAAGCCTCCACGCTCGCGGCCATCCGGCTTATTCGCTCCGTGACGGGAAAGTTTGCCTGCAGGACGCCCACCGGCTCGCTGCGGCCACGCACCGTGAACAATACTGCTGTGCGAATTTCGTAGCGATCGTCTTTCGTGTCCTCGACGCTGACGTGATTGGGCCTCTCCAGCGTCAGCATCTCCATAACGTCGATCGGCGGTCTCGGCAAAGATACCGAAGACCTGTCTGAACTGGTGGCCAGAATCTGCGCGTTATTGCCGAACAACGTCATCTCGCTTGCGCCTGATTCACGGCGCAACTTGCTGAGCTCGAAGACGAACTGGCGCTCGCTAACCGTGGCCAACCGCCGTGCGATCTGCCGCGTCGCAAGAAGGTTTTCCCGTTGCTGGACGTCGAGGACGGCGCGAACGATCTCGATGGCGTTGCCGAGCCCTTCCTCTATTTCGACGTCGAACCAGGAGTCGATACCACGATTGATGTACTGAACCGCGAAATAGTAAACGACGATGAGCGGCAGCACCGCGAGACCGACGAACATGCCGACCATACGCGCTTTGAGCCGCGCGCCCGGCACGTTTTCGCGGTAGTCGCGCAGCAGGCGAATCAGGTTGCCAATAAGGAGCACGAACAGCAGAATCGCGCCGGCGATATTGACCGTGATCAGTACGTTGTGAAGCCGGTCGAAATCGTCAGAGTTCTGCGCGGTAATGCTGAGCAGGAACATCGCGACCAGCGTCAGCAAGACGCCAGCCGCCGCGAGCAAGCCGACGAAGGCTCGCTTTATCGTTCGAGCTTCCATTCGTACCATTCGCTCTTGAGCTGCCACTCGTCGCGCCAGAAGAAAAGTAACCGCAGGGGTGCCGAATATTGCTCAGTGGCCAAGAGGGCACGGAGCCTTACCCGGTACGCACGGTCGGGGATAAGAAGGGATTCATCGATTACGGGTAATCGCTGGATACGGCCGAGATTGTTGAGCGCCGAATACAACGTCGCAAACGAGTCCTGGTTGCCGGTGTTCAGGTTGCGGACGATGTAGCGCTGACTGATCGGCCGGTACTCCAGTTCAAACCGGAAAGCGAGTTCTGCATCGAGCGCGTCGAGATAGAAGCGTCGCGACCGGATGACTTGCATCTGCATTTCGATCGTGAGCGGAACACCGCTGTTGAGCGCGTTCAGCGCTTCGCTTGAGAGCACCAGCTGCAGCCGCGCATCGAGCATGTGCACGCCGCCGACGAGTTCGGTCGAGGCCGAGCGAACCTCGAAATACCCGGCACGTTCCACCGGGTCCTGCGCCAGGGACGCGCTGCCGAACAATACGACGACGACGGCGATCATTGCGCCGCGTATCATCATGCTCAAGCCCTGGTCTTTTCTTATCGACATTTGTACTCAGCCAGCCTTCTCGAGGCAGGCGTAATAGAAACCGTCCATCTCCGCAGTGCCCGGCAGAACCTGGAACCCGCACGCCGTGCGCTGCATTACATCGCGGATGTTGTTATTTTGCAACGCATCGTCCTCGCACGCGTCCGCCGTTGCCTCGATAAACGGACCCACGATCTCGTCATTCTCGGCAGCAAGTACCGAGCATGTCACGTACAGCAGTCGCCCGCCGGGCGCCAGCAGCGGCCATAGACTCTCGAGCAGGCTACGCTGAAGGTTTGCGAGCGACCGAATGTCCGACGGCCGGCGCAGTAACTTGATGTCCGGGTGGCGGCGTATGACGCCGGTCGCCGAACAAGGCGCATCCAAAAGGATGGCATCGAAGGCCGCGCCATCCCACCAGGTCTGTGGCGTTGATGCATCGGCGCTCACGAGCGTCGCGGACCTGCGCAGCCGCGCGAAGTTGTCCTCGACGGCTTTCAGCCGCTTTGCGTCACTGTCCAGACAGGTCAGATCGATTTCCGCACCCCCGAGTTCCAGCAGATGCCCGCTTTTTCCGCCGGGCGCGGCACAGGCATCGAGGACGCGCCGGCCCCCTCCCTTCAGCAACCAGGGCGCGGCCAGCTGCGCCGCCGCATCCTGGACCGAAACGAGGCCGTCGGAAAAACCGGGCAACGTGTCTACGGAAACCGGCTCTGCGAGCTTCACCGCCCCTTCGAGCACATCGAACCGCTCTGCCGCGAGCCCGGTCTCCTGCAGTCGCTGCAGGTATTCCTCGGCCGTCACCCGGGACGTGTCCACCCGCAGCCACATGGGCGCACGTGCATTGTTCGCCGCCAGGATCGCCTCACTGTGGCGGGGCCAGTCGCTCGCTATCGCGTCGATCAGCCATTGTGGATGATCGTAGACTGCCTCGGGATCACGGGACACGACGGCAGCCACGTTCTCGCGCAGGAAGCGCCGCATCACGGCGTTCAGCAGGCCTGCGAGCTTCGGCCGGCGCAGCAGTCGTGACGCCTCGACGGTTTGCGACACCGCGGCATGATCGGGAATGCGGGTGTCCGACAGCTGATAGAGTCCGATCGCGAGCAGTGCATTGATCACGCTGTCCTTTCGTTTCAGCGGCTGATCCAGGAGCTGCGCGATCCAGGACTGCAGGCGCCAGTGCCGTCGCAAGGTTCCGTAGCAGAGCAGCCGCAGCAACGCACGGTCTTCGTTCGCCACCCTGGACTCATGGGCCGAGAGGGCTGCATCGAGTGATCTACCCGACGTAACGACGGCATCGACCACCTCCGCTGCCGTGGCCCGCAGCCGCGCACCCTGTCGGTCGCGGGACATGCCGGTCAGCCCAGCCGCCGGCCGGTCATCGTCACGCTGCCGGCGAACTCGCCGCCGGTTACCGGACGCTTACCAGGTCGCTGCAGGCTGTCCAGGCGCAACGCGTCCTGGCCGCAGGCGACTACGATGCCGTCGCGGCCTGCAGACAGGACTTCACCCGGCGAACCGGTAGCGCCGCCAACGACCCTCGCGCGCCAGCACTTGACCGGCATATCGTCGAACAGAAAGAAGGCACCCGGCACCGGATTGTAAGCGCGAACCTGGCGATGCAGTTCCGTTGCCCGCCGCTGCCAGTCCAGCCGCGCATCCTGCTTGCTGATCTTTCCCGCGTAGGTCGCCCGCGAATCGTCCTGCTCCGACGCGTCCAGGACACCGCTTACGATCGCCTCGAAATGCCGGACGAGCAATTCGCTGCCCACGGTTGCCAGACGGTCGTGCAGTTCGCCGGCCGTCTCTTCCTCGCCGATGGCGATCGCTTCCTCGACGTAGACCGGCCCGCAGTCGAGTCCGGCGGTCATGGCCATCAGGCTGATGCCGGTCTCTGCGTCGCCTGCGAGTATCGCCGCCTGGATGGGTGCGGCGCCGCGCCAGCGCGGCAAGAGCGAAGCATGCACATTGAGGCAGCCTCTTGCCGGGATATCGAGAACGCTCTGCGGAAGAATCAGGCCGTATGCCGCCACGACGAGAATGTCCGGTTCGAATGCCGCAATTTGCGCGACGGCGCGCGGATCCTTGAGGGTCTCCGGCTGCAACACCTCGATCCCCTGGTCCCGTGCGAACCGTTTGACCGGGCTTGCAGTAAGGTGCTTGCCTCGGCCTGCCGGACGGTCCGGCTGCGTCAGTACCGCAAGGGGCGTAATTGCCGAATTCGTCAGCGCCTGCAGCGACGCGAGCGCAAATTCCGGCGTGCCGGCAAACAGCACTCGCGCATCGGTCATGACGGGACTTCGGCTATCGGCGGACGTCGGTCACGCGACCACCGCGGCCTGCTGACGCCGTTCTTTCTCGAGTTTCTTGCGAATCCGTGATCGCTTTGCCTCGGAGAGGTAATCGACGAAAAGCCTGCCGTCGAGGTGGTCGATCTCGTGCTGCACGCACACGGCGAGCAGGCCCTCGAACTCGCCCTCGCATTCATGGCCTGCGCGGTCGAGGTAGCGCACACGAATGTGTTCCGCACGTTTGACCTCCTCGAAGTATCCGGGGACCGACAGGCAGCCCTCTTCCGTGACGGTCACGCCGTCCTTTTCGAGGATCTCGGGGTTGACGAAGACGTGGGGGTCGTCCTTGTCGGCCGACACGTCTGCCACGAGCAGCCGCCGGTGCACATCGACCTGTGTCGCCGCAAGACCGATGCCCGGCGCGGCATACATGGTTTCGAACATGTCGTCGATCAGCGCTCGCAACTCGTCATCGACGTTGTCGACCGGCACCGCCTTCTTGCGCAATCGCGGGTCGGGAAATTCCAGAATCGTCAGTTTTGCCATAATTCGCCTGCAGCAATTTCCGGGTGAGACCGTCCAATATGACCCGTTCAGGACATAACTATTTCACCCCGATCTCGCGTAAAAATCTATAAAAATTCTCTAAACGTTTGACTTAATTGAATAAGTTTCAGAAAATGCGGCCAATCACGAGGCGTCTCCGAGCGCTTTTTGGGCC
>JAACFJ010000021.1 GCA_009937505.1 Gammaproteobacteria bacterium | reverse complement strand
CTCCAGCAGGACGAAGTAATTGATCTTCTGATCGATAGGCATCGCCACGCCGCGCACGCCGATGCGCGCACG
Organism: Gammaproteobacteria bacterium; assembly: GCA_009937505.1. Classification (GTDB taxonomy): domain Bacteria; phylum Pseudomonadota; class Gammaproteobacteria; order Steroidobacterales; family Woeseiaceae; genus UBA1847. Next base: position 58,237 of record JAACFJ010000021.1, on the reverse strand, counting down.
GTTGACGTTGAACGCCGACTGCGTCTCGAGATTCGGCCCGATCGTCTTGGGCGGAATGAATCCGCCGGCCGGGTTCGGATCACTGGAATCATCCTGGTACTGCACCTGGACGAATCCCCAGACCTTGCCCAGCTGCTCTGCGCCTTCCGGCTCGGTACCCTGCAGCTGCAGCCAGTTCGCCGAAAACGCACTGCCGGAGAATATAAGCAGCCCGGCCAGCAATGCTGCCGACCATGCTCGTTGATAATCTTTTGAAATTCTCACGTGAAACCCCCTTCGTTACGCGATTTGATAATTGAGTCGTTGTGACGAATTTAAGGTTTCGCCAGCATGTAGCCCTGATCAACGAGTTCCTTGATGCGCACGATCCCGCCCTTGCCCGACGATGCGTGGCTGTTCACCTTGATCGGTTCGCCGATTATTTTCGACATGTTGGTTATTGTGTTCTGGCATGCGAAAAATCGTACGCCGCTGTCGACAAGACCGTCGATGCGGCCGGCATTGCTGTTTCCTTCGAATAACAGGCGCAATCCCGGGCCGAATGCGACGATCTCCACATCCGCCTGATCCTGGCCGTAGGCCTTGAGAATATTGCTCGCGACATTGAGTACCAGCGTCTGCTTCGACGGGTCCATGTCACTGATCTGCAGCACGAATTTGTGCTCTGCAAACGGTTTCTCTTCCTGCGCCATCAGCGCCTGGGGTGCAAAGAGCATGCAGAACGCGACAAGGACACTGCCTGGCCCCAGTAAACTACGGATATTCATATCTTGACCTCCTGACCGGTTTCCATGCCTTCAAGGCATTGATTTCAGGCTGTTACCACGCATGCGGATACGGCCTTAACAAGTACAGACGTTTGAAGCAGCCAGATTAATCCCTTAGCCTTGAAATCGATTGCCTCGAAAGGGCATACCGTTGTTCCCGCAGGGAATAAAATCACGACTTGCCACGTCAGTAGTCGTACAGGCCACGAATTGGGGGGGTCCTGCTCGATGCCTAAAAGAATAATCCTCGGAATCAGCCAGCGACGGGCTTTCAGGAAACTCGTGGAGAACAGCAGGGATCGGCTGTATCGCATGGCCTATGCCTGGACTCACGATCCGCACCTGGCAGACGACATGGTGCAGCAGGCAATGTTCAAGGCCTTGAGCAATCAGAAGCAGTTGAAAGACCTTGGGGCAGCGGAAGCCTGGCTGTTCCGCATCCTGTCCAACTGCCTCAAGGACTATTACCGCGCCAAACGTGACGTCGTGTCGTCGGAAAACGTCGTCATCGCTGACGAGGTTACACCGGAGCAGAACACGGAAAAGCAACAGCTGGTCGACAAAGTACGTCGCGCCGTCAGGAAGCTGCCGTTGGCACAGTGCCAGGTGGTTACGTTGGTGGACCTCGAGGGCTTCACCTATGCATCGGTGGCGGAGATTCTGGAGATCCCGGTAGGGACGGTTATGAGCCGCCTGTGCAGAGGGCGCAGAGCGCTCAAGGAACATCTGATAGACGTCGGCACGGCCATGGCGCCGCGCCGACCGGCGACCTTGAAGAGGGTGAAATGAAGAAGGACGAACATTTTTCCGAAGAGCAATTGAATGCTTTCGTGGATGGTGAACTGGATCCGGAAGAGAAAAGTCGCCTGTACAACGAGTCGGCGCACTCGCCCGAGCTCGATTTGCGGCTGTGCCAGCTGCGCAAGCTCAAAGAGCTTGTGCGCCATGCCTATGACGATGTGCCTCCTGCAAAACGCCCTGGCGGACCGGCGCTGAGGCGTTCCGGCCCTTTTGGCGGGGTTCTCGTCGCTGGCATCTTGCTCGCAGTTGGCGCCACGGCCGGCTATTTTGGCCAGGGTCTGATCAGTAAAGCCCCGGCCGCCAAGCCGGCGCCAACAGCCCAGGCACTGGAACAAACCGGAAATTACCTGCTGCACATTGTCAGCGGCGACCCCGAGCAGATGCAGTCGGCGCTGGCGCATGCGAAATACCTGCTGGATTCCGCGGACGAGGGAGAATATCGCCGCGTGGAAATCGTTGCGAACGAGCGCGGGCTCGACCTGCTGAGAAGTGACGTCACTTCGTTCGCGGAGGAAATTCGCACACTGCAGGAAAATGACGTCGTGTTTTACGCCTGCGCGAGGAGCATCCAGCGCCTCGAAGAGAAAGGCGTGAAAGTCATACTCGTGCCCAACATCCAGCAGGACTACACGGCGCTCGATCGGGTCGTCATGCGAATGCAGGACGGCTGGAAATACGAAAAGATCTGACTTCGGGGGGAATATCCATTATGAAGACTTCCGCAAAGCTTGCGTTGCTGGGATTGTTCGCCACCGCGTCCGGCACCGCAGTAGCCGAATCCAAAGACGCTGGCCATGGCAAGGACTACCGGACGTTCCATGCGAACGGGGAAGTGGAATACGGCTCGATCGGTGATTCCTATACCGCCGACCTCGTCATGTACCTGGCAGGCAACCAGTTCATGGTGATGCAGGAACTGATCTCGGATTTCCAGAAGAAGAACCCCGACATCGAGTCGGTTTACGTCGAGACGATTCCTCCCGGCCAGATTCTCAAGAACCAGTTGCTCAAGCAGGGCGAGATCGAGGGCGAGAAAACGGCGATGAACCCCGACGTGTTCGCCTCCGTCAACATTGGCCACTTGAGGAAACTCAACGAGAAGGGCCTGATGGACGAATACGCGATCTATATTCACAACAAGCTGGAACTTATGGTTGCGGAAGGAAACCCGAAAAACATCGAGGGCCCTGAGGATCTCGGCCGCGACGATCTCGTTCAGTCGCACCCGAATCCGCTAACCGAAGGCATTTTCAAGTTCTACGGCAGCGAGATGCTCAAGGACCTCGGGCTGCACGAGAAGATAACGGGTGGCAAGGAGTGCCGCAGCTGCTGGGCGGTCGAAGGCAAGACCTGGTTTACGTCGCGTCATCATCGCGAGACCCCGGACCTGATAGAGAAGGGCGAGGCGGATGTCGGCATCGTCTGGACGACGGAAGTCGTTCATGCGAAAGCAGAAGGACGCCCGATCGACGGTGTCGCCATTCCGGCGCCCCTGAACAAGCAGGACAAGGTGAACTACGCCATAGGCATCATGAAGACCGGCCGTAATGCCGACAACGCCGCCCGTTACCTTGCCTACCTTGCGACTGATGATGCGCAAGCCATTTACGAAAGCTACGGCTTCCTGCGCGCATCGGACGACGAACTCGCAATCAAGCCCTTGTGACCGTGTTAAGTCGCAGGACCCGGAGCCGCTTGTGCGGCGCCATCGCCGTGATCGCGGCGTCATCGTTAAGGGCGAAGGCAGATCACGCTGCGCCGGGTCGGCCATCATGCCCGTCGCAACCGTGCTCGAGCTGAGCGAGCAGGCCGAACAGGCAAGGCCTGCCGTGCGCTAGGGCCGGATTACTACGAAGCCTTGCTGCGCCCGCTCGACCAGGCGCGCCACCCCTGTCTGCACCGGTATGGTCTCGGGAATGAGATCCGGGCGCTCACCCGTAGCCCGCTCGATCGATTCGACGGTGTTCATACAGCCGACGAATCGCACCTCGTTGGTCAACAGGCTGGAAATTCGCTCTTCGTTGGCATTTCCCGGGAACAGCAGAGACAGACCGGGACCGTACGCCACGATCTCGATATCGACGAAATCCGGCCCACCGTAGTGCTTGATCAGGTTATTGGCGACATTGAGAACGCGGGTCTGTGATTCGGCATCGCCATCCGCCATCTGCAGGACGATCCTTGCCTCTGCAAACGGCTTGCCCTCGTCGTCGGCCGAAGCCTGCGCGCCCGCAAGGCTCAGGAGGATCAACACCAGGGCGAACAGGCAAGAGGTTCTCATGGCTTTGGCATCTCAGGCTTGTCCGGGATAGTCGGCTACCCCGAGGTTGTTTTCCACGCCCTTCAGCACAGGCGTATTCAACCGCTCGATCTTCGCAACTTTCAGGTCGCGCAAATATTCGGCGACGACCTCCCATATGGGTGGCCCCGGCGCCTGGCTCCCGACCGTCGCCCAGCCGGCGACACGGTAGCTCCTGCCCGCCTCTACCGGCGTGCCGTCATCCAGTGTCATCGCCGAAATTCGTTCGCCGGCGCCGGCGGTCGGCTCGCACACGTAATTCATGCCGCCGGTACGAACCATGTCTCCGCCCTGCTGATAGAAAGGATCCGGATTGAACAGGTTATCGCACACGTCTTCCAGGATGAGTTTTATCTGCTCGCCGGTCATGTCACGAACGTAGGTCTCCGGGTACGTGATGCAGGTCTGGTCCATGACACGCTCCATGGTCACCGTATCGCCCGGCAGAACGGTCGTCCCCCAGCGGAATCCCGGCGACAACGCGATCTGTGCGTCACCGACCGCACGTTGAGCATCACAGATCACCTGGTCGAACGTGCCGTTGAAATTGCCGCGGCGATAAAGCAATACATCGGCAGTTGCGAGCGGTTCCTCGAGTACCTGCCGCCAGGGTTTGCGGACGCTCGCAATGTAAGCGCTCATATCCGCGTCGGCAGGCAGCAGGTTCGAGAACACGGGCAAGAGGCGGTAACGGAAATCGCTGACACCGCCATTGCCGAATTCGAGGTCCAGCACGCCGAGAAACTTGCCGTTGGAACCCGCATTCGTTACCACGGTGCGGCCTGCGTTATTGTCGACGATGACCGGAACAGGTACGCCGTCGTGCGTATGTCCACCGAGGATCGCATCGATACCCGAAACCACGCGCGCGAGCTTCAGGTCGACGTCCATGCCGTTGTGCGACAAGAGGACGACCGCATCGGGTCGCTCGTTCTCGCGCACCGCGTCGACAAGGCCCTGCAGTTCGCCGGCGCGGATGCCGAAGGTCCAGTCGGGGATGAAACGTGACGGGTTCGCAATCGGCGTGTATGGAAAGGCCTGGCCGATGACAGCGATCCTTCTGCCGCCTGCATCGCGCACGGTATAGGGCCGGAACACGTGGCCCGAATCTTCGTCGAACGCCGCTGCACCGGAGAACAGGGCGTCGTCAGTGAGTCGGACATTCTGCGCCACGAATTCGCCGGCGAACTCGTCGATGTTCCGCAGCACTTCCGCGTCCTCGTAGGTGAATTCCCAGTGGCCGGTCATGACGTCGACGCCGAGACGGTTGCAGGCACCTACCATGTCCCGTCCTCGGGTCCAGTACGCCGTGCCGGACCCCTGCCAGGTATCGCCGCCATCGAGCAACAGGCAACTCTGCGGCCCCGCCTCGTCGCGCAGCCGATCGACCAGTGTCTTCAGGTGTGCGAATCCACCCACCGTGCCGTAGCGTCGTGCCGCGGACACGAAGTCGAGATGAGTGATGGCATGCGCAAAACGGCTGCCCGGGTCGATCCCCGCATGCTCGAGCAGCGCTTCGCCGACAATATGTGGCGGACGGTTCCTTGCGTCGCCGAATCCCAGGTTGACGCTGGGCTCACGAAAGTAGACCGGCAACAGCTGGGCGTGGCAGTCGGTAAAGTGCATCAGGCGCGCCTGGCCGAAAGGCTCGGCCGCGTAGATGTCTGCTTCGGGCAATTGTTTGCGGGCCGCGCAACCGGCCGAACCGGTAGCGATGCCGGCGATGGCCAGCAGCCTCAGGAATTCGCGCCTGTCCACCTTTCCCCTTTCGCCGTCACTGCACGACCCGATTCTGCCAGGCAGAGGCTTCATGTTCGGCCTGGCGGAGTGCGGCTTCGCCCTGGAATCGCGCTTTGTCGACCAGTGCTCGTGCGGCGTCCATGTCACCGCCTGCCGCTTCATCGCGAGCCTGCTCCAGCAGCGCCCCGGTTTGCAGCCACTCGGCGCCCGCGGCGGCAGCCTCGACTCGCAGCAGCTCCGCCTCCGCCAGCTGCTGCTCGAATGCCGTCGTGCATCCGGCTGCAGCGAACACCGCTGCGAGAACGGCCAGCGCCATGCCGCGTTTACTTGCGCGCACCGGGGCCATTGAATTCGAGTCCGTTACTCATATAGCTCAGGAAGTATTCGAGATTCCGGAATTCTTCGCTTTGCAGTGCGAACGGTTTTGCCCGTACGTCTCGCACACAACCGGAGAAGCGTTGGTGCAACGAGATCACCGTGCCCAGCTTGGAGCGATAAACCGGGAAATGCGTGGTATGGCCCAGGCTCGGACTCAACCTGTCCGCGCGAACATGGAGCCCGACCGACGTCACGTGGCAATCGGAACACGCGAAATTCAGCTGCCCGCGCTTGCTGTAGTAGAAGCGCTTGCCCTCCTCGTAGGCGGCGAGCGCGCCAGGCTCGTCCGCATGAATTTGCGTCACAACCGGCTTTCCCCGCGCCGCGTACGCGAGATACGCCGTGATGCTGATCAGCTCTTCGGAGTCATAGGGCCATACCGGCAACTTCTGCGTCTGCCTGCAGTCGTTGATGGCCACCGCCAGCGTCACGACCTCGCCCCTGCCGGCGTCGAAGCGGGGATAAGCCGGGCGGATATCGCCCGTGGATTGGCCAAAACAATCAGCAAGCCGCGCCCCGTCCGGCAAAGCCTCTTGCCACAGGGTCTCGCCCTGTTCAACCGCAAATTCGTAGGGCGGAAACTCCTCAATGTCCAGCCATTGCCCACGCGCGTCTTCGTCGATCGCATAGATGCCGTTTGCAAACTCCGCAAACGCTACGTCGGGAAATCGTGACTGGAAATATTCGACGAAGGCCTCTCGGTCATCCTCGGGCCCCGCTACGGCTGCCTGCTGCGTCAGCATCGGCACGAGGCTTAGCAACAGCATGGCGGCACTATTCTTCATGCAGGTGTCGATCCGCCGCGACCCACTATTTCAGTACGGTCTCGAGTTCGTCCGTAGCACCCTTGTTGTCGATCCAGCTGACCTTGAGCGTGTCACCCGCCTTTGCGCCACTGAAGCTGAAACTGAAATACGGGTTCTTCGATACTGCCGTGCTGAAGTTGGCAACCATCACCGTCTTCTCGTTGTTCGTGAACGTCAGTTGGGTGATGTGGTGCGTGGGCACCAGTTCGCCGGTGTCAGGGTCTTTTCGCGACCCGGTTTCCATCGGATGCAGCATGAGGCTCTTGATTTCCGCCAAATCCCCCGACAGTTTCGCCTTGACCTTTATCTTGCTCGCCATTACTCGTCTCCCTCCGCCGGGCTAGCCGCCACAGCCGCCGATCGTAACCTTGACCTGCTTCGACGTGCTGTAGATACCTGTATCCGTCTTGACGACCGCAATTACGTCGGACGTTTCACCCATCTTTATCCGGCTCGATACATTGGGCAGCGTCCCCGCCGGAATCTCGAAACTGGCCGCCAGCGGCCGCGGATTGTGCTCGACCACGATACTGATCGACTCCACGTTCTCGAGCGTCGTGCTGATCGTGACCGGCACCACGGCACCGTTTTCCGCTATTTCCGGCACTTTCAGCTTGATCTCCGCGGACGGCGTAGCCTGGTTCGTGCCGAACAGCGTCGACATCGCCGCCCCGGCCTCGGTGGCTGCAAACGCCTTCTCGGGCCAGGCTGCGGCCAGCAGCGTTCTCGGCAGGGCCGCGAGCGCCGCGAACGCGACCCCAGCCTTGAGTAATAGCCTTCTCCCTACATCCATACTCCGTTCTCCATTGGACTACCCCACGCTACAGCGTGTACAGGTAATCGACAATCAATTCGACTTCGTCTTCCGTCAAGATCCCGTGCCTGCAAAATGGCGGCATCCGCGAATCCACATTCCGAACCGTCGCATCGCAGATCTGCTGCTTCAGCGCCGCGCGTTCCGGGAAACGCAATTTCATTGCTACCAGCGGCGGGCCGATCGTACCGGGAAGTTCCCCGTCCTCGATACTGTGGCATGCGAGGCAGTTTCCCTTGCTGCGTTCCATCGCCAGGGACTTGCCCGCCGCGATGCCGTCGTCCGTTGTCGCATGCGCCGCGGCAAGAGCAAGTACCGACATCGCAGCGATTCCGGCCGCAAGCCGGCGAAAATCGCACAACGGCATGAAAAATTTCAGGTTTTTACCGTGCATCTACTAGTGTATGACGCCTCATCAAGGATGATTATTCCATTTTCATTCCACGATCACCCATTCGCCCCGTTGCAGAGAATTATCCGTGCAGCCCGCTCCGCCCACTCCGAGTAGATCGGAGCTCCGGGGTGGAAGCCGTCGCTGGCCATCATGCTGGCGTCCGCGCTGAAGCGAAGGTTCACGAGGCGCGTATCCGGATCTGCTTCGACAGCTGCACCAAGTGCCTCGTTGAATTCCGTCGCGCGGCCGCCGAGGTGCCAGCGCAACGGCTGCGGCAACGCCGGAAAACTGTGCACGGGCGGTAATCCCGACAAAACGAGCAGCCGCACGCCGAACTTTTCCCTGAGCACCTCGCGCAGCTGTCTTTGCCGTTCCAGCCAGGTACCCCGGCTCGTCAGCGCCAGGACATCGTTGACGCCGAGCGAGGTCAGCGCGACATCGTAGTCGCGTGCCTCCATCTCGTGGAGGCGCCGGAGGATATCGGCCGTCGTGTAACCGGTTTTTGCGTGCAGGCCGAACTCGACGCGGTATCGGCCCCCGAGCCGGGAGACCACCTGGCCGAGCAGGGCCTCGTCCTGGCGTGACACGCCGACCCCGGCGGCCGCCGAGTCGCCGACGACGAGGAGTTTCAATGGCGGACCTTTGCCTGCAGAGCCCTCCCTCGCGCCGGGTGGCTCGGGCAGCGTCGGGACCCGAAGGTTCGTCCATATGCCCTGCGCCAAGATAACGGGAGCAAGGCTGATTGTCCGCAACAGGTAATTCATCCGTGCCGCGGATCATGCGTGACGTGGCGAGCCGCGTCCAGCGGGCGGCTCGATCAGGCGCCCGGACGGTAAGGATTCGGCGTGAGCCCTGCCTCGTAGGCTGCAATCAGTCGTTGGGAATCCCGAACCCAGGTACAGGGCTCGCACGCGCACGTGGTCTCGTCGTGCCGCAGTTCTCTGTGCAACGATTCGACGAGCCGCATACCGTATCGCAGCGAGGCACTGAGCGTATGGGTCGGCTTCCTGCTCAGGTCCTCGAAGTCGTTCAGGCAGCTAGTCCAGTGGCACTCCTGTCCGATCGGGCACTCCTTGCAGCGCTCACTCGTGGCCGCGAACAGGCTCTCGTGCGGGCAGTCCCGTGAGTCGATGATTTTCAGGATGAGCAGTCTCGGGTAGGTGAGTGCCTCGATCAGTTCTCTCCGCATCGTCACCTCCTGCCTGCGCACCCGGGATAGTATGGCCTCGTCCGGAAATTTAATTGGACCGGGTTCCGGCGTCCATCGGGGTTTCCACGTAGTTCCGCTTGGATAGCGCGTATAGCCGCAGGTCGCCGGATAAGCCAATCTCCGTAAGGTACAAAGGGAATCCGGCGTGCGTTGGCAAAGAAAATACGCCGCCAGGCAATTAGGTAAGTCGTTGATTAATATGAACTGCAGATTGTTCCTTGGAGAGTTGACGGGAAACACGTCCAGGGGGACAGCATTAGCCAGCGCCGAGGTTCTCAGGGACTGATACGTCCGCACCCCGATTGAATCACGCGAAAACGAAGGTACAGCTCTGCTGACGGAGCTATGGCGAGGAGTAAGGTATGTCAGATTCACACGTCGAAGGCGATACCAGGTACTTGTTCAGACGCGATAAGACCTGGTGGGTCAAGGTTGCCGTACCGCGGACACTGCGGGACGAACTCGGCTACGACCTGCGCCGCTCGCTACACACCCATGATCTCGATGCCGCGCGCGAGACGCGCTGGGAGGTCGTAGAGGAGTTCCGGAGCGAGATCGAGAAGGTTCGGACCAGCAAGAACGGCGGCGAGGCCGGGGAGAAAAAAACCTCGGTCAGCGGCAACGGCAAGTCATCTTCCGGTCCGCTTACCATGGATCAGCACATCGTCGAGATCGTCAGTGACTCCGGTGAGGGTGCGCAAAAATGCGGCCAGTTACTCGGCCTGGTCAGCGGCAAAATGGGCAACGGCGTATGGACCGTCGAGATCATCCCGGCCGAAATCCAGCCGCCGGCGCGTTCGCGAGAGGGCGCCAGCGGCATCCGCGTGCGCATGGGGTCGAACCTTCAACGAGCAGGTCCTCTACTCCCGCATCCAGAACGGCGCCTACAAGGAAGGCACCGTCGTGCTGCTCGAGAACATGTGGGCCGAGGACCCCGAGCCGAAGGTGCGCGAGCAGTACGCCGAAGCACTCGCCGACTTCAAGAAGCGCGGCCTGATCGTGCACGAACTGCCGATCCAGCAGGAATGCCTCAAGCTCGTAACCGACCCGCGCAAGGGAAAGAACATGTTCGTGCTCGGCATGCTTTGCCGCATTTACAACCGCGACGCGGACAAGGCCAAGGAAGAAATTGCCAAGATCTTCCGCAAGAAGAGCGACAAGGTCATCAACATCAACCATGACCTGTTCGACGCCGGCTACGGGTTCGCCCTCGACAACATCGGCTACCAGTTCAGTATCACGACGGCGCCGGAGGACCGGCTCGAGTCCGCGCTCGTCATGAACGGCAACACGGCGGCAGGACTCGGCGTCATGGCGGCAGGCATCGAACTCGTCTCGATGTACCCGATTACACCGGCAACCTCGGCGTCGCACTACCTGGCGGACGACTTCCCCCTGACCGGCGGTTTCGTCCACCAGGCGGAGGATGAAATTGCCGCGATCGGCTTCGCGATCGGCGCTTCCTACGCCGGCAAGACCGCCTGCACAATCACGTCTGGTCCCGGCATCGCACTCAAGACCGAGATGATCGGCCTTGCCGTCATGGCCGAGATTCCGCTGGTCATTATCAACGTGCAGCGCGGCGGCCCGGCGACAGGCCTGCCGACCAAGGTCGAACAGGGCGACCTGCTCGCCTGCATCTTCGGCGCGCCAGGCGATGCGCCCAAGGTGGTGCTCGCCGCCTCCACGATTTCAGAGTGCTTTCACTTCGTAATCCTGGCGCGCAAGCTCGCCGAGTCGTTCCGCACGCCGGTCCTGATTCTCACCGACGCCAACCTGGCGACAGGCGTGCAGGCAATCGAGCGGCCCGAAGCGACGGACGAGTGGTTCGCCCCGCCCGTCGACCAGTCGAAGTGGGACGAAAACGTGCTGCCCTATGACTGGGATGAGAAGACCGGTCTGTCGGAGCGCCCGATCCCCGGCATGCGCGGTGGCGAATACATTCTCACGGGTCTTGCTCACAACCGTAACAGCAAGATTGCCTACGACACCAAATCCAACCAGGAAGGCATGGACATGCGCAGCCGCAAGCTGGCCGCACTGGCGGCGACGCTGAAGCCACCCGAGGTGCACGGCGATCCGGAAGGCGATCTGCTGATCGTCGGCTGGGGTTCGACGATCGGCGCCATCGAGGAAGCCGTCGACCTGGCTCGAGACGCAGGCAACAAGGTGTCCTCCGTGCACCTCAGGTTCCTGTCGCCTATGGAACCCGGCCTCAAGACAGCGACGCGCCTGACGCACCATTGTCCGGTAGCGAGAACCGGCGCTACGCACAGCTCGCGTACTTGCTGCGGGCGCACACGCTCATGGATATTGACTGCTGGTCCAAGGTCCCGGGCCACCCGTTGTCACCCGCCACCATCGGCCGGGTCATTGACGAAACCCTCGAACAGATAGAAGGAGCAGAATGATGTTCGGCTTGAAAGGTGACTGGTCTCTCGACGTAAAGGAACGCTATTTCACGCTGGAGGATTACTGCGGTGCCGAACCACGCTGGTGTACGGGCTGCGGTGACCACGGGATACTGGCCGCGGTGCATCGCGTGTGCCGTGACGCACAGCTCAAGCCCGAAAAGACCGTAGCCGTGTCCGGCATCGGCTGCTCCAGCCGGCTGCCTCACTACATGAATACCTACGGCTTCCATGGCCTGCACGGACGCGCGCTGCCGGTTGCCTGCGGCGTCAAATCGCGGCGCCCCGATCTTGACGTCTGGGTCGCGACCGGCGACGGCGACTGCTTCTCGATTGGTGCGGCGCACTGGATCCATGCCATGCGCTACAACATGGACCTGACATTGCTGGTATTCGACAACGGCATCTATGGCCTGACCAAGAAACAGACTTCACCGACGACACCGCTCGACGTGCCCACCAATACCCATCCGTCGGGCGCACTGCTGCCGCCGCTGAACCCGTTGACCGTGACGCTGGGCATCACGAATATCTCGTTCGTCGCACAGATCGTGGACTGGAATGCACAGCTCAGGCACGAAGTGATCAGGATGGCTCACGCGCACAAGGGAACGAGCTTCGTGAGAATCATCCAGCGCTGCCCTGTCTACGTCGAATCCATCGGCAAGGCGCTCCAGGACGAGCCCGCGAGAATGCAGCTCCTCACACACGAGAAAGGCGTGCAGGTCGACGACTCGGTCAAGCGGCAGTTTCCGAATCAGGCGGAGCACGATCCGTCCGATATCCATGCCGCTCGCCAGTTGGCAGAGGACGAGAGCGTGCTGCCCCTCGGCATTCTCTACCACAACCCCGACGCACCGCGTTACGACCTGATGTCGTCGGTGGGCCTCGAGATGACGGCGGAAGAGAAGCTCGCCGGCCTCAACGAAGCGCTGGACCATTTCGCCATCTGACCCCGGAGCGACCATGGACTCCGCAGCCGAAAACAAGAAGTCCGCCGTGGAAACGGCGCAGACGGAAGTCGAAGACGGTGCAGCCGTGATCAACCTGCTGCGCCGCTTCCATTACGGTGAACCGTCGGCGGCCGCATCGACCTCGGCGCCCGCCGGTGCAATCCTGCCCGCACTCCTGAATCCCTACCGGGATTCGTCGGCGATCCGCTACCAGTATCCGCTCTACCTCGTGCCGCGAGGCGACGCGGTGGAGACAGTCCTGGCGAGGCCGCTCTCCGAGCACCTGGCGGAGTCGATCGAGACCTTTGCGCCGGCCGCCGAGCAAGCCAGGATGCTAAAGGACAACCTGCCGTGGCTGGAACGCTACCTTCGACAAAAGCTGACGGGGCCCGATCCGGTCGACGCGCCGTCGCTGTTCTCGGAGGCGGCCGAGGCGCTGCAAGAGCACCTGGACCTCAGCGACAGCAACCAGGAGACACTCGCAGCCAACCTGGCCGAGCTGGGCGCCAGGGTAGCGGAAGGCAGCCAGTACCTCGGCTACGGGCCCGACGTGCCGCTGCACCTCTTTGTGCACGCGATCCGGCACCTGCTCGCGCCGCGCCGCGCCAAGCTGCGCCACAAAGTCGAGAAGTGCGCCGCCGCTCTCGAGTCGCTGCTCCTCGTCGAGCAATCCAAGTCGAGCGAAGGCAATGAGCCGGAGAGCGTCAGCAGCAGCGTGGGTCCTGCGGGGCAGTTCCTGGACAGCGACGCCTTGTCGGGCATGCTGGAGAAACGGTCGCACGGTTCGCAGGAGATGGCGCCCGAAAGGCGATCCAGGATCGAGAATGCGCTCGGCGAATTGACGTCCTGGGACGATAACGCCGTGCTGGTTCGAATTGCGGGCCGCGTCGTCAACCCGTGGTTCGCCGAGCAAGCCGATCTGGATATCGTCGAGAGCTACGAGGCATGCGCGACCGCAAGCGAGCTGTTCCTCGACGACGCCGTGCGCTTCGCTCGCCTGTTCGCGGCATTGCGCATCGCCGGCCTCGAACTCGATGATCAGTACGATCCGGCCGTGCACGACTCATGGTTCGCCAGCTTTGACTGGCAGGCGTTCTCCGACGAGGAACTGCAGCTCGTGCCGCGCGCGGTGGCGCTGGAGTCAGCCGACTACCTCGCAACCGACGGTTTGCCCGCATTCTCGCACCTGCTCGGCTCACGGCTGCCGGTGCACGTGCTCACATGGGTACGCGCCTATGACAATCCGGCCGTGAAACCCGGCGAGGGCCCCTTCGATGCGTATCGCTTCGAGCTTGCGAACTTCGGCATTGGCCATCGCCAGGTCGTTGTGGCGCAGACATCGGCTGCGCGTCATGAGGGCCTGCTGGCAGGTTTTACGTGCGCCATCGACAGCAATCGGGCAAGCCTGCACCTGATCAATCGCGGCACGCAGACAAAGTCGAGCAAGCCGATCCTCGAGCCCTGGTTCGTCGCCAGCGCGGCCCTTGAGAGCCGCGCACACCCCTTCCTCCTCATCGATCCGGACGCCGGCGACCAGGCCGCAATGCGCGTCAGGTTTGACGGCAATCCGCAGCCGGATGCCGACTGGCCGGTCGAGACACTGGAATACCAAAGCGCCGATGGCGAAGAGACGACCATGGAGCTGGCATTTACGTTTGCCGACTACGCGTTGCTGATGCCTGCTCTGCACGAACATTTCCGTACGGTGCCTACGGGCTTCGCATCGGAAGAGCTCGTCACCGTGTCCGAGTTCCTCGATACAAGCGAGGAACACCGCGATCGCCTGGTCCCGTTCGTGTGGGGCATCGGCGAGGACGGCGTACTCGTCCGGCTGGTGGTATCGCGTGCGCTCATTTTCGCCTGCCGGGATCGGCTCAACTACTGGCACGCCCTGCAGGAACTCGCCGGCGTCCAGAACTACTACGTCGAGGAAGCGATCGAGCGGATTATCGAAGAGCAACGCGCCGAGTTGGAAGCCGAACGCGAGCAGCTGCGAAAAGAGCATGCAGAGGAACTGGAGTCCGTTCGCTCGGAGGCCGCCGGCGAGGCCATGGGGCAGCTTGTCGACGTGCTCATGGGAGCGGACTTGTCCGGCATGGTCGTCGGTGGCGGCCAGCTTGCCACGATGCCGGCTGCCCGCCCGGCCGAGGTCGAGGCGCCGGCGGAAGCCGACGAGGCCGGAGCGGAAGCCGAGCCAGCCGAGGTCGAAGAACCCGAAGAGGAGTTGAGTTTCGACGAGCCCTGGCTCGACACGCCGGCGTGCACGACCTGCGACGACTGCATGGGCATCAACAAGATGATGTTCGCGTACAACGAGGACAAGCAGGCGTATCTGACAGATCCAAAAGCCGGTACTTATGAAGATCTCGTCCGTGCGGCCGAGATCTGTCCGGCCAAGTGTATCCATCCCGGCAAGCCACTGGACCCGAACGAGCCGAACCTGGACGAACTGATTGCCCGAGCGGCGCCATTTAACTGATGAACAGCATCCTCGTAGCGCCCGCAATCATGGTTGGCATCGGCCTTTTCTTCGGCGCGATCCTGGCCATCGCGCAGCGCTTTCTCAAGGTGGACGAGGATCCGCGAATCGAGGCAACCAACGAACTGCTGCCCGGGACAAATTGTGGCGCCTGTGGGCAACCGGGATGCCTGCCATTCGCGGAAAAAGTCGTGTCCGGCGAGATCGAGCCGAGCAAGTGTACCGTAAGCACTGCCGAGGCCATCGAGGAGATCGCAGAGTATTTGCAGGTCGATGCCGGCAGCCAGGAGAAGCTGGTTGCGAGGCTGCGGTGTGGCGGCGGTCGCCTGCAGGCCAACCAGATCGCCGAGTACCAGGGATTCGAGGGCTGTCGGGCGGCGGCGCTCGTATCCGGCGGCGGCAAGGGTTGCGCCTGGGGCTGCCTCGGTCTCGCAGACTGCGAGCGTGCCTGCACCTTCGACGCGATCCACATGAACGCCAACGGGCTGCCGCAGGTGAACACCGAAAAATGTACTGCCTGCCCGGACTGCCAGGCGGCATGTCCCCGCGACCTGTTCGAACTCGTGCCACTGAGCCAGAACCTCTACGTCCAATGCAACATACCGCTCGCGGGCGAGGCCGCGACGCAGCTGTGCAACGTAGCCTGCGACGCCTGCGGCAAGTGCGCTGCCGATGCGGCCCCGGGGCTGATCACGATGAAAGATAACCTCCCCGTCATCGACTATTCGTCCGGCGGCGAGCCGAGACCGGACGCCGTGTTCCGCTGTCCGACCCGTTCGATCGTCTGGCTCGAACGCGAACAATTCCGATGCGCAACACCGCGATCCGCTGGTACCGGAAAGTATTCGGCGCACCGGCCGGCTCAGACATTCGCGATGAAGGCCTCGCCACCGTACTCGATGGCAATACCGCAGTCGCGTTATCGGAGGCGGGAATCGCCACGCATGCCGTTCTCGGTGGCGGCGCCCCGGTGGCCCCGGCCGATGGTGTGTGGCTCGGCGAAGTCGCTCACGGCACCAATTTGTTCGGCCAGGCACTCGCCGCACAGTCGGCGGAGGGCCCCCGCGGCATCGTCGCCGCAGCGACGGGTCTATCGCTCGCGGGACGCCGCGCAACGGCATTTCTTTCCGGTACCGATATTGCTGCTTCCCAGGACTTGCTGATTTCGGCAGCCGGCAAACATGTGCCTCTCATCCTGCACGTCGGCGCGCGCGCTGCGACCGGGCACGGCTCCGCCCCGGGTACCGGGCACGAGACCGTGCACCTTGGTGCCGACGCAGGATTCTCCGTACTGTTCGCCGCCAACGTCCAGGAGGCCGTCGATTTCACGTACATCGGGCGGCGCGTCGCGGAGGAAACGCTCGTACCCGTCATGGTGGTCATGGACGGCGAGCAGACCGCGCTCGCAGCCCAGGACGTCCGCCTGCTTTCGCCGGCGCAGGTGAGCGCCCTGCTGGGTGCAGCCGACGATCCGATCGAATCGCCGACCGAAGCGCAACGGCTGCTATTTGGCGAAACGCGGCGCCGCGTACCGGCCTGGCACGACCTGGACGAACCCGTGCTCACCGGCGCCCTCTTCGACGCCCGGAGCTTTGCGCTCGGGGCGATTGCCCGCGGCCCGTTCTTCGACAGCTTCGTCGGTGAATCCCTCGAACTTGCGTTCGCCGAATTCGAACGCAAGACCGGTCGCCGGCACGAGACGGTGTCCCGTTACCGGCTTGACGACGCGGCAACGGTCCTCGTTGCACAAGGGTCGGCCATCGAGACCGCACGTTGCGCGGCCGACTACATCCGCAAGCATCACAAGGTCAAAGTTGGCGTACTGGGTATCCATGTGCTGAGGCCTTTCCCGGCCGACGCAATCGGCGCGGCGCTCGAGGGGCGCGAACGCGCCTTCGTGCTCGAACGCGTGAACACACCACTCGCCGGAGACCCGCCCCTGACCCGCGAAGTCCGGGCGAGCCTGGAGCGTTCGCGTAGCGGTCCGCGCCACGCGTGCCAGTCCGTCGTATACGGCATCGGCGGTTTGCCATTCCGCGTCGCCGACCTGGCCGATCTCTGCACCCGAAAGAATCTTCCCGCGGGCGTGCCGCTGTTCCTCGGCATTTCGTTCGACGACCCATCTGCCGGGCAACCCAAGCGCGAAGTGCTGCTTGACGCGTTGCGACGGGCGTATCCGGATATTGCCGACCGGGGCGTGCGAGCATCAGGCAACCTCGACGCAGGCGTGTCGCCGAAGGCGATGACGATCTCGATCCGGCAGTTGGACGCAGAACTGGGCGGGACGTTCGTCGAAGCGGCAGCTGCCCTGCTGTACAAGCTGGAGGAGGGGCGCGTGCGCAGCCGACCGTCGATCGCGTGGGATGGCTGGGGCGAGGTTCAGACGGACTGGCTGGTGCTCGGGAACGACGATCTGCTTGATCCGGGTGACGGACTCGTTGCAGACGTCACGCTGGACGCCACCCGTAACGAGATTTCACTGCGTGAAAAGGGACGAACATACAGCATCGACCCGGTGGCTGACGGTGAGCGCCCGGAGATGCTGCTCGGCGCTCTGTTCGGATCGTTGCTCGATGCCGGGATGATCGATCACAAGTCACGTCGAATCATCTCGGCGCGCCGCGCGCTGCTCGACGGCTTCAGCGCTGAGCGGCGTGACGCAATCATGAGCGCTTTCGAGACGGGACTCGAGCAGGCCAGCGAGGTGACGCCGCAAACGGACACGGGCGGCGTGGCGTGGGACGGCGAAGCGCCAGCTGCCGTGCGCCACCTCGGTCGTGATGACGACATATTTGCGAGCCTGCCCCGGTTCTGGGACCAGACCGGCGTGCTGTACCGGGACGGCCAGGCGGACCGGCTCACCGCGGATCCATTCCTCGCCACCGGCACGATGCCGCCGCTCAGCGCAACGTTCAACACGACGAGCGGCAAGCGTTCGCGGATGCCGGTATTCGAACCGGCGCACTGTACAGGCTGCGGCATGTGCTGGACGAACTGTCCCGACAGCGCAATCGGCGTCGTCTCTTCGGCACCCGCGGCGCTGATCGACACCGGCATACGGCTCGGGAGTGCGGAAGCCGTTCGGCCGGTCGCATCGAAACTTGCCGCGCGGATTATCGCGGCGAACAAGAAGTCCGAAGACGTAGCGCCGGCGTTCGGCGCCCTCCTCGAGGACGCGTATGCCTGGCTGAAGGAAAAGATGCCGCTCGACGAAGACCGCAAGAAGGCCATCGATGACGGTATTTCTGCGATCGTTCGCGAACTGGGTACGCTGCCGGTTGCCGTCACGCAACCATTTTTCCACGACGCGGAAACCGTGAAGAAAGACGGTGCGGAACTGCTGTCCATCGTCATCAATCCGGACGCCTGCAAGTCCTGCGGCATCTGCGTGCGTAATTGCGAGCCCGAAGCGCTGAAATCCGTCGAGCAGGATGCGGCGATGCTCGCGACAGCCCGCGACCGCTGGTCGGTGTTCTCGTTGGCACCGGACACGACATCCGAAACGATCGAACGCATCGCGGAAAATGCCGAGATAGGCAAGATGTCGTCGATACTGCTGTCCCGTTATTGCCAGTTCGCGATGTCGGGCGGAGATCCGGCGGAAGCCGGGTCCGGCGAGAAGATTGCCGTCAAGCTCGCGCTCGCCGCAACAGAGTTTCGGCAGCAACCACTCGTGCAAAATTTCGCGATGGCCCTGGCCGATGCCGGCGAATCGGTGGCGAAGCTGGTCGACGAGACGCTTTCGCATGCGCTTGCGGTCGAGGACCTCGAGGCCGTGAGTGAGCAGCTCCGGACGACGAGCAGTCCGCGAGTCGATTTGCGTGAGCTCGCGGAAAGCGTCGGACAGGCAGGCGGCGACCATTCTGTCGATACCGACCACCTGTTGCGCCTGCTCGAACTCTCGAAGCGCATCACGGCGGCGAGGCACGATCTTGTCTCGGGCTCTCACGGGCTCGGCCGCGCGCGCTACGGCCTCGCCGTCGCGGGCGGGACTACGGCAGCATGGGCCGGCGCTTTCCCACACAATCCTTTCCAGGCGCCGGTCGTTATCGACATGACCGGCGATGCCGCACAGCTGGCCGCCGGCCTCGTCGAAGGCCATCTGCACGAAACCACGGAGCTGGTGCGGCTCCTGCGCCTCGCGCGGCTGGAGATTGAACAGCCGGACGGTATCGAATGGAAGCGCGCGGCACTGGCGAATCTGCGCTGGCAGGATCTCGCCCCCGACGAACTCGAGTTGTGCCCTCCTCTCGTGCTGATTGGCAGCGACGAGATGCTCGCAGGACAAGGCCTGGGCCAGCTCATATGGCTCCTGAATTCGGGCCTGCCGGTCAAGATGCTGGTCCTCAGCGGCCTGGATTTCGGCCTGCGAGAGTCGAGGACCAACGATCCGCGCGCCAGCCTCGGGCTGCTCGCCCTGGCGCAGCGCGAGGCATTCGTCGCACAAACGTCGATAGCGGACCCCGCACATCTCGGCCAAAGCATGCTCGAGGCACTCGCTTGCGAAGGCCCCGCGCTGCTTCAGGTGTATGCGCCGAGTCCCGCGCGTCATGGCTTCGAGACGCGGCAAACGCTCCATTTTGCGCGGCTCGCCCTGCACAGCCGCACGATGCCGGTGTTCCGCTACGACCCGCACAGCGAAGGGGTATTCGGGTCGCGCATATCGCTCGAAGGCAATCCAGCGCCTGACGAGACCGTGGCGCCACCGGGCGAGGACGACAGGATCTTCACGACCGCCGACTGGGCGTTGGGGCAGGACCGTTTCGGCAGGCAGTTTCCGCCGCTCGCCGCCGACGCGCCGGCTCCGATGCCCTTTCACGAGTGGCTGCAGCTCGACGACAGAGGCCGTAAGAACAAGTCGCCGTATGTCGCCGCCGGCGACGGTGACGAGGAAAAGCGATTTGCCGTCTCTGCCCCCGTTGCGGACGTGGCAGACGGATGCCTCGCAAACTGGCAGACCCTGCAGGAACTCGCCGGCGTGATAACGCCGTTCACGGCGGCGGTTGAAGCCGAGATCCGTGCCGCGGTCGCCGCCGAGCACCAGGCAGAGCTCGACGCACAGAAGCAGGCTTCAGAGGACGAGATCAAGGCGATCCGGGAGCAGACCCAGAACGAGATCGCCGCGCAGATACGTAGCCGCCTGCTCGCACTCGCATCGCAGAAGCGGAGCTGACGGCAATGAAAGTGTTTCGCCGGTTACGCCGCAACTTCGAGCACGGGGTTCATCCGGCCCACCACAAGCAGCAGACGGAGAACCTGCCGATACAGCGAGTTCCCTTCGGCAAGCACTACATCATGCCGCTCGGGCAGCATATCGGTGTGCCGTCGCGTGCTGTCGTCGCGGCGGGCGACCCGGTCGAGCGGGGACAGTTGATCGCGGAGCCCGGCGGTTTCGTTTCGACGGCCCTGCATAGCCCGGTCAAGGGCACCGTAAGCAAGGTTGGCGATTTTCGCGGAGTCGATGGCCGCTTCGCGCCGGCCATAGCGATCGAGGCCGATCCGTTTGCGACGCAGGAAGTCGATCCTGACGCCGCGCCTGACTGGCGTTCCCTCTCGCTCGAAGCATTCATCGAGGCCGTGCAGATGGCCGGCATCGTCGGCATGGGCGGCGCGGCCTTTCCGTCTCACGTCAAATTGTCCGTGCCCGACGGCGTAAAGATCAGGCACCTGCTCATTAACGGCGCCGAGTGCGAGCCCTACCTGACCACCGATCATCGCCTCATGATCGAGCGTCCCGAGGCGTTGCTCGAGGGCGCGGAAATATTGCGGCAGAAGCTAGGCGCCGAAGAGACGGTGATCGGGATCGAGGCGAACAAGCCGGATGCGATCGAGACCATTTCCAGGCATCTCTCGCCGGACCAGCCCGTGCGCATCGTGACGCTGAAGGTCAAGTACCCGCAGGGTGCCGAGAAGATGATGATCAAGAGCGTATTCGGCACCGAAGTTCCGGCCGGGCGCCTGCCGCGCGATGTCGAAGTCAACGTCAACAACGTCGGCACTGTCGTCGCCATCGCAGATTATTTCCTGCGCGGCATGCCGTTGATCGAACGGGTCGTGACGGTGGCGGGTCCGGGCGTATCCTACCCCGCGAACCTTATAGTGCCGCTCGGCACATCCGTGCGTGACGTCGTCAAGTTCTGCGGCGGCCTCGAGGCGGGAACCCGCGAGATCATCATGGGCGGGCCGATGATGGGCAGGCCCATCGCGAGTCTCGACGTCCCCGTGCTCAAGGGCTGTTCGGGTGTACTCGTCTTCACGGAAGAACAGACGGTGCGCCGCAAGGAGTACCCGTGCATTCGCTGCGGCCGATGCCTCGAGGCATGCCCCTATTTCCTGAACCCGTCGCGTCTGGCACGGCTTTCCAAGGCGCGCATGTTCGACGAGATGAAAGACTACAACGTCTTCGACTGCGTGGAATGTGGCTGCTGCACCTTCGCGTGCCCGTCCAACATCCCGATCGTGCAGCTCATTCGTACAGCCAAGGACGACCTGAAGAATCGCAAGGAACCGGACGCGTGAAGCAAAAAGATCCGGACCTGCTGCTTTTCCACGCGCCGTTGTTGCGCCAGGGGATGACGACGCCGAAGGCGATGCGCGACGTGCTGATCGCTCTGGCACCTGCAACCGGCGCATCGCTGTGGTTCTTCGGCATGAGCGCCGTTCTCGTGCTCGGTGCGAGTATCGCGGGCGCGGTGCTCGCGGAGTGGTTGTTCGCCGATCGGGCGTCGCGCGGCGAGTCGCTGCGGGACGCGACCGGTGTGCTGACGGGCCTGTTACTCGGCCTGACCCTGCCGCCCGGTCTGCCGATGTGGATGGCATTTCTCGGCGGCTTCGTCAGCATCGCGCTGGGCAAGGTCATCTGGGGCGGTCTGGGCCATAACCTGTTCAATCCGGCGCTGCTCGGCCGTGCGTTCCTGCTGGCCACGTTTCCCATCGCGATGACAACGTGGGTGTCGGCCCATCCGGAAGGCGGCTTCTTCAGCGTCTATGCGGGTAATCTAGCGCTGCCCTTCATGCAGGCGCCGGTCGACGGGGTGACGGCGGCAACGCCGCTCGGCTTGTTGAAGTTCGAGCAGGAAGTCACGCCGCTGACGAACCTGATGTTGGGCAAGATTGGTGGGTCTCTCGGCGAGACCAACGGAATCCTGCTGCTGCTCGGGGGCGTCTATCTCTGGCTGCGGCGAGACCTCGACTGGCGGATACCGGTCGGAATCCTCGGCACGGTCGTGATCTTCTCCTTCTTCCTCGGCCTGTTCGACGCCGAACGGTTTCCGACGCCACTGTTTTCAGTGTTTTCCGGCGGCCTGCTGCTCGGCGCAATCTACATGGCGACCGATCCGGTGACGTCGCCCGTCACACCGCGCGGCGCATGGATTTTCGCCATCGGCACCGGCGTACTGGTGATGCTGATCCGGGTATTCGGCGGCCTGCCCGAAGGCGTCATGTACGCGATCCTGTTGATGAACGCAGCGACGCCTCTGATCGACCGCTACACGCAGCCGCGCGTATTCGGGCACGGGGCCGAGAAGCAACCATGAGTACGGACACCCTCAAGCAGCCGGCTGCACCGAGTTCGTTAAGGCTGGTAATGACGCTCGCGATAGCCGGACTCGTTTCGGGCGTCGCGATCATCGGCATCTACGAATCGACGCTGCCGACCATTACGGCCAACAAGGCGCGCGAGCTTCGCGAAGCCGTGTTCAAGGTACTCCCGGGGGTCAGCCGCATGCAGGCGCTCGTCTACCGCGACGGCAGGATCGTAGCCGTACCGGAGCCGCAGAAAGACGAACCCGTAGTCTACGGCGGCTACGATGAACAGAGTGACTTCGTCGGCTACGCGATGCCCGCCGCGGGACCCGGTTTCCAGGACACGATAGCGCTGCTGTATGGCTACCTGCCTGGCAAGAAACAGGTCGTCGGCATGGAGATACTCGAAAGCCGCGAAACACCGGGCCTCGGCGACAAGATCTACAAGGACGCCGAGTTCGTCGCCGAATTCAGCGCCCTGTCGATCGAACCCGAGATCGTCGCCGTGAAAAAAGGCACGAGCACCCAGCCCAATCACGTCGACGCAATCACCGGCGCGACGATCTCGGCGAAGGCCGTCGTAAGGATCATCAATGAAACGCATGCGGCGTGGGCCGAACAGTTGCCGGCGCCGGGCTCGGAGCCGCCGTTGACCGGCGAGCCAGCAGACAACGGAACGGGTCAATGAAGAAAAACGAATCCTACGAAGAATTCGTCAAGGGTATCTGGCGCGACAACCCGGTCTTCGTGCAGGTGCTGGGCATGTGCCCGATGCTCGCGGTCACTAACTCGGCGATCAACGCCATAGCCATGGGCATGGCGTCGATGTTCGTGCTGGTCGGCTCGAGCTTTCTGGTCTCGCTGTTCCGCCATGTCATTCCGAAGCAGGTGCGCATTTCCTGCTTCATCATCATCATCGCGACCTTCGTCACCATCGCCGACTACACACTGCTGGCACTGGTGCCCGCGGTACACAAGGAACTCGGTGCCTTCATCCCGCTGATCGTTGCGAACTGCCTGATCCTCGGCCGCCAGGAGGCCTTCGCGTCGCGCTATCCGACCCGGCTCGCCGTCATGGACGCGCTGGGCATGGCCGGCGGTTTCATGCTGGCATTGTTCTCGCTCGGCGCCGTGCGGGAGATCCTCGGTGACGGTGCGCTGTTCGGGTTCAGGCTCTTCGGCGAGAACTTCGAACCCTGGATTGTCATGATCCTGCCGCCGGGAGGCTTTCTCACGCTCGGCGTAATCCTGCTCTTCTTCAACTGGTTCAAATACAAGAAGGACGAGTTCCTGGCCGACGTCGCCGAAGCCGAGAGGAGCGGTAGCTGATGGACAACCTGCCCTGGATCTTCGTAAGCGCGCTATTGGTGAACAACTTCGTACTCACCTACTTCCTCGGGTTGTGCCCGTTCCTCGGCGTTTCAAATTCCCTGGCGACATCGGCGCGCCTGGGCCTGGCCACGACCTTCGTCATGCTCGTGACTGCCGTTTGTGCCTGGGTTCTGAATACCTACGTGCTGATACACGCCCCCTATCTGCGCCTGATCTGTTTCATCGTCGTTATCGCCAGCACGGTGCAGTTCATCGAAATGCTGATCAAGAAGCTCAGCCCGGCGCTGTTCCGCGCCATGGGTATCTTTTTGCCGCTGATTACGACGAACTGTGCGATCCTTGGTCTTGCGATTTTCGCGACCAATCGCGGCTACGGTTTCGTGGAGGGTATCGTCTATGCGCTGGGTGCCGGTATCGGTTTTACGCTGGCCATGGTCCTGCTGGCCGGCCTGCGCGAGGAATCGGAGCTGTCGAACATCCCGAAACTGATCCAGGGAACGGCGATGAACCTGATCATTGCCGGCGTGCTGTCGATGGCATTCATGGGGTTCGCCGGGCTGTTCAGCTCGTCCTGAGGGGGCCGACTTTGCTATGACCAGCTATCTACTGCCCCTGCTCGCAATCGTCGCCCTGTGTGCCGCCTGGGCCGTCTTCCAGCAGTGGCTGGCGGCGCACGACCCCGACGCGAAGCGGCGTTCATTGAAGTGCGGCGGCTGCGGCCGCCGGGATGAGTGCAACGATCCGGACCGGCGATAGGCTCGCCGCGGCTGGCGGCGAATCCCTGTCCGCACGATGCCGCTCCGGACCGAAAAATGCGGCGGATACCGAAGTACCCGCCGCATCGGGTTCGCAATACCTGTGGTATTGCTTGAGGGAGTCGGTTGCAGCTGTCCGGTCAACATTGCCAATTCATCCGGTAATCGGATTTGCGCTCTATATCCGTGTTTTCGTGTATCGGCTACGTCTACTGGCGTTCATTGTCCGGCAACGGTCCGGACACGGCCATAGAAGGCGCGTCAGCGCAAAGTCAAATTCGGGTCAAAAGCCTGCCGGGCAGGGCTCAGCCGTTCAGGCGGTAGCCGAACCCCTTGATATTCTCGATCGGGTCGCCGATGTCGGGCGACCGATAGAGCTTGCTGCGCAGCAGGTGGATGTACTGCTTCACGTCATTGGCCGCGGCGCGGTCGCTGTCCGGCCAGAGGTGGGCGATGATTTCGTCGCTGGAAAATACCCGTCCCGGCTCGCTCGCCAGTAACGTGAGCAGCTTGTATTCCTTCGGGGAAAGCGACAGGAACGATTCGCCGACCGTCACGGTCTTGCTGCGATCGTCAATATGGATGTCGCCGACGTCGAGGCTGCTGAGCGTCTCGGGGACCTCGAGCCTGCGGAGGATAGCCTGGACTCGCGCGTCGAGTTCACGAACATCGAACGGCTTGGTCAGATAGTCGTCTGCACCCATGGCGAGACCCCTGACCACGTCATCGGTGTCGTCGAGCGCCGTCAGGAGCACCACGGGAACCGCCGAACTCGCGCGGATGGCCTCGAGTACCGCCCATCCGTCCAGCCTTGGCAGCCCGACGTCGAGCAGCACGAGTTCGGGCACTCCCGCATTGAACGCCTTGAGGCCCTCGACACCGTCTGCCGCCGAGCTGACAGCGTGCCCCTTGGCCTCGAAATAGGCACGAAGTAACTCCTGGATCGGGATATCGTCTTCGATAAGCAGCACTCTCATGAGTTGCCCTCCGGGTCCGACGCCTGCGTTCGCGCGCGCCTCGCTTCATTCTGGAGTTGTGCCATCGCCGATTCCACATCCGCGGGCGCTCGCAGTTCGCCCGAGTCCATGCCGCGGCGGTACGCGCTGATGCGTTCCTCGAGCGCTCGGGCCGCGGCGCTGATGCCCGGATGGCCGAAGGTGCTTCCGGAACCCTTGAGCTGGTGGACCCTGTGACTCAGTATCTCGAACCGCTCGGCGTCCCGCGGCGCGTCCAGCCACGCCGTCATTTCATCCTCCACTGCCTGCACCTGCTCGGGCAACTGTGACACGAATGCCGCCGACAGCCGCGCCAGTTCCATCGCCACGATTTCATCCGGCGTCGTCATGCGCATCACTCCGGAATTGTTGCCAGATTTGCCCGATCCTGTCGGAAAGTGACATGGGGTCGAACGGCTTGACGATTACGTCGAACACCCCCAGGCGCTTGTAGTGCGCCATGTCGCCGGCCTGTACCTTGGCCGTGATAAACACGGCCGGCGCGCCTGCGGCGCTCTCCCGGCTGCGCAACGCGCGCAACGTCGCGGGACCGTCCACCTCCGGCATCATGACGTCAAGGAGCAGCAGGTCGGGGCCGAAGTCGTCGACCACTTCCAGGGCGTCGGAGCACGATCCGCATGCAGCAACGGTATAGTCGCCGACCATCTCCAGCGACATGCTCACGATCTTGCGAATATCGGCATCGTCTTCGACGTACAGGATCTTGTGCAGGCTGTCGTTCCGCATGGCGGGTTCAATCCGCGTGCGCTGCGAATCCGGCGCTGGCCGCGATTCGTTCGGCACCCGCCTCTACGTCCCAGTGCGGTTGCATTATCGGCAGCTCGAAATAAAAACACGTGCGGACACCGGGTACGGATTCGAAGGCAATTCGGCCACCGAGCCTGTCGATTATGGCCTTCGAGATGCTCAGGCCCAGCCCGGTACCGCCACGCTTCCGGCGGTCGGTCGCATCCGCCTGCGCGAACTTCTTGAAGACCTCGTCGTAGAACGATTCGGGGATTCCCGCCCCATTGTCGGTAACTGTTACGCGCCAGTAAGCATCGTTATGGACGGTCTCCACGCGGATTACGCCGTCTTCGGGCGAGTGCTTGACCGCGTTCGACAGGAGATTGGTAAGAACCTGCATCAGGCGATCCTTGTCGCCGAGGACCCACGCATTTTCCACACCGGTATCTAGCTGCAAATGCACGCCGAACTGTTGCGCATAGTCCTGGTTCGCCTCGACCGCATCCATGACGAGCTTGCCGAGATTTACCGGTCTCAAATGAAACTTCATCTTCTCCGATTCGATCTTCGCGATACTCAGAATATCGTCGATCAGTCGAACGAGCCTCTGGCTGTTGTCCTTCGCGATGCGAATCAGGTCCGCTGACTTCTCCGGCGATTTCGCCGGTACTCCGCTATCCAGCAGGGAGAGCGAGCCGTGTATCGACGTCAGCGGCGTTCGCAACTCATGGCTAACAGTCGCTATGAACTCGTCCTTAATGCGCTCGGAGGCTTTCAGCTCACTGATGTCAAACGTTACACCGACATAGTGAGTGACCTGGCCGCTGCCGTCCTTGACCGAATTGATGTTCAGCCACTGCGTGTAGTCTTCGCCGTTCTTCCTGCGATTGATGATCTCGCCATGCCAGTGCCCCGTATCGGATATGGATTTCCACATTGCCTCGTAGAATTCCCGCGTCTGCATGCCCGATTGCAGGATTCTCGGATTCTGTCCGAGGACCTCCTCGGGTGCGAACCCTGTGATCGCGGTAAACGCGGGGTTCGTCGACTGAATGCGCGCATCACGGTCGGTAATCATGATGCCTTCGCTGGTATTCTCGAAGACAGTCGCCGCCAGCTGCAGGCGCTTCTCGGACCGCTTGCGCTCAGTCACGTCCCTGACGATATGGATGATGATCGGGCGGCCTTCCACGCTGATCCTGGTGCCCTCCAGTTCCATGGCGAACGCCGAACCGTCACTGCGCATGCCGGTGGCCTCGGAAATCCTGCCGGGTGACTGCGACCTGGACTGAAAGTCTGCTGCGTCGTAAAGCGGC
Organism: Gammaproteobacteria bacterium; assembly: GCA_009937505.1. Classification (GTDB taxonomy): domain Bacteria; phylum Pseudomonadota; class Gammaproteobacteria; order Steroidobacterales; family Woeseiaceae; genus UBA1847. The sequence goes on along the minus strand of JAACFJ010000021.1, from coordinate 30,513 downwards.
CGGCTTTCGGGTTGGATGAGCCTGCGGAAGTTCCATCCGACGACCGAGTCCGACGAGTAGTCGAACATGCTCTCGGCAGTCCGGTTCAGAGATTCGACATTGCCGCGCTCGTCAACGGTGACGACTCCGTCGACAACATTATCGACGATCGCATTCAGCCGTTGGGAGCCTGATCGCAGCGCTTCGCCCTGTGCAGACGTTCTGCGCAGGAGGACGAGACTCAACGCCGAACTGAACAGCGCCACGATCACGATCAGGTAAAGGCTGCGGACTCCCACGCGCCGTGCAGCGTCCAGATCGAGCAGTCTTTGATCGAGTAGCTGGTCCATACCGGCGATGATCTCGAGACCCGACTGGAATGCCTGGTCCATCTGAGCCATGGTCGTTGCCGCCTCGGTTTCTGCTGCGCTGATCTGGGCCGGATCCGCTGCTGCGAGTCGCAGCGATTCCCTCTCTTCGGCTAGGTCGAGGACACGCCTTGCGAGTGTTTCCACCTCCAATGCCACTGCATCCATGTCGCGATAATAGTCGCTAAGGTCGACCTGGGAACGGCTGTGCATGTCGAGACGACCCCGCGCCTGCCGATATTCCTGCAGGTGACGCCCGAGTGCCTGTTGCTGGGCGGCAACCTCGTAGTTCTCCAGAACGTCATTGCCGGGCCGGTTCAGGTTTCGCCACGGGTCGAAGAGCGCATGCACGTCCTTGTCCATTGCCGTCACGCTATTCGACTCGGCCCAGTGATTCTGGATGCCGAATAACAGGTTGAAGGTCCAGACGAAAAACGTCAGGATGAGAAGCCCTGCTACCCCGTAAGCAAGGGTGTGGCGTTCTTGTTTTATCATCAACCCCGATCCTCGAGGCAATACCCCGAAGCCTGTTCTTGCAGCCACTACCGCTTGTCTTAAGTTTAATCCTTCAGACAGCGAGCGCGCTGTACGAAGGTACAGTTTTGGGCCGGTATCTAGGTCAGTTCCACTGAAAAGAACGCCTGACAGCGCGCATTCACCGGCTACATTCAAATCATAGCGGACGCTGCGGCAAATACTGACAGTCATGATCAGCAAGATTGGCTAGCATGATTAAAACGTAAATCCGTCGCATAGAGCGGATCATCAATATGGCTGGCCTCGGAAAAGAATATAAGTCAGGCGAGGTTATCTTCCGGCAGGGAGACACGGGCAGCTGCATGTTCGTCATTCAGGACGGCGAGGTCGAAGCGATCGCCGAATCCGACGGCAGGGAATTTCGGCTCCGAAGGATGGGGCCGAACGACTTTTTCGGCGAGATGGCGCTGTTCGAGAAAGAGACCCGCACAGCCACCATTCGTACTACCAAGCCCACGCGCATACTTTCGATCGACAAGAAGAACTTTCTCGGCGGGATTCACGAGGACCCGTCGCTGGCTTTTCGTATCGTACAAACGATGTCGCACCGAATTCGCGATTTGACAGACAGGTTGGCGAGGTACGAGCAACAAAAATAATGACGGCGCGGTAACCACGTGCCAAGCGAGATGAACATGGTTGAGGGGCTGGAACTCCTTACAGGCAAAGCACCAAAACCGCACAAGGGGAAAGCGATGACGCTGGGGGACGGCTCCAGGGTCGCCGTTATCGGAGCAGGGCCCGCCGGCTCGATGTTCAGCTACTTCTTCCTGAGCATGGCGGAAACGATTGGACTCGATGTCAACGTCGACATATTCGAGCCGAGAGGTTTCTGTCATCGCGGACCAGCCGGTTGCAACCACTGCGGCGGCATCGTTTCCGAATCACTCGTTCAGCGGCTCGCAACGGAGGGCATCAGGCTGCCCGACTGCGTCGTTCAGCGGGGTATTGAATCTTATACCCTGCACATGGACGTCGGCGACGTCGAGATCGCGACGCCGTTGATGGAAAAACGTATCGCCGCCATTTACCGCGGCAATGGTCCGCGCTCGTCGGAACCGCTCGATACCCACAGCTTCGACGGCTATTTGCTCGATCTGGCAAAGCAAAAAGGTGCCCGGGTCATTCCCCGGCTTGTTACCGGCTTGCGGCGCGAAAAGGATTCGATGACGGTGCAATGCGCAGACCAGTCCAGCGACACCTACGAGCTCGCGGTTGTGGCGACCGGTGTCAACAGCCGGCTGACCGAGATGCTGGGGAACGAGTCAGGCGAGTTCACTCACCCGGACAGAACCAAGACTTTCATCTGTGAATTTCACCTGGGACGCAAGCTTATCCGCGAGACTTTCGGTCCCTCGATGCATGTGTTCCTGCTCGACATTCCGAGGCTGGAGTTTGCGGCCCTGATTCCGAAAGGCGACTACGTCACCCTGTGCCTGCTGGGCGAAGATATTGACGAGGCGCTTATCGACAAATTCTTCAGCGCCAGGGAGGTCCGTGAGCGATTTCCCGATGGTGTGATCCCCGGACACGTCTGCCACTGTTATCCCCGCATCAACATCCGCGAGGCAACGCCGGTTTATGGCGACCGCCTCGTACTTATTGGCGACAGCGGAACTACACGCCTGTTCAAGGATGGAATCGGCGCGGCCTATCGGACGTCCAAAGCCGCTGCCAAAACGGCCGTTTTTCATGGCGTAAGCGCAGAAGATTTCAAGAATTACTACGCGCCACTGTGCCGCAAGATCAGTAACGACAACCGCGTCGGCAAATTCGTGTTCAGCGTAGCAACCGTGGTCCAGAAAGCCAGGTTTGCGCGGCGGGGAATCCTGAGTATGACCGCGACCGAGCAGCAGCAAGTCGACAGTCCGAGGCGCATGTCCGGTGTACTCTGGGATCTTTTCAGCGGCAGTGCCTCCTATACCGACGTGTTCATACGCACGCTGCATCCCGCCTACGTTGGCAATTTGCTGAGGAATCTGGTCGCTGCCAATCTGCCGGGTGGCCGCAGTCGGGATCGGCGAAACGCGGATGAGGGAAATGGCCGTGTCCGACACTAAGACGCGGCATGGTACTCCGGTCGAACTGCCGTTTCAGATTTTTGCACGGCAGTTCGAGAAGCTGCCGCCGTGCCAGGCGATGTGTCCCAACAGCGGCGACATTCGTGGTTGGCTCGGGATCATTGCCCAGAGAAAGAAAACCGGACTCAGCCTCGACAACGCCTACGATAAGGCCTGGCAGAGACTCGTGGAATTCAACCCGATGCCGGCCACGATCGGGCGTATCTGCCCCCATCCCTGCGAGGACCTGTGCAGCCGTCAGGAGAAGGACGGCGCGGTATCCATCAACGCGATGGAGCGGTTTCTCGGCGACTGGGGACTGTCCAGGGCATTGCAACTGCCGCAACCACCAGGGGAAAGATACCCGGAATCCGTGGCCGTGATCGGCTCGGGTCCCGCCAGCCTGTCATTTGCCTACCAGATGGCACGTCGCGGTTATGGTGTCACCATTTACGACAAGGATGATCGGCCAGGCGGCATGCTAAGACATGCAATTCCCGATTATCGGCTGCCCAGGGAAATACTGGATGCGGAAGTCGATCGTATACTCAGGCTGAATATATCGCTCGTTACCGAGGTCGATGTCGGTGTAGATCTGTCGCTGCAACAGTTGAGAGAGGAACACGACCTGGTATTCCTGGGCCTTGGAGCGCAGGCGGCGCGTCGCCTGGACATCCCCGGCGAGAAAGGTCCCGGGGTCATGTCCGGCATCAGCTATCTGCGCCAGCGCAAACACGGTCAGGCGACGGACTGCGGACGTCGAGTACTCGTCATCGGCGGCGGCAATACCGCGATCGATGCAGCCCGCAGCGCCAGGCGAGACGGTGCCTCGGTGACGCTCGTTTATCGCCGCAGTAAGTCCGAGATGCCCGCCACAGCCCGCGAAGTTCAGGATGCGAAGATCGAAGGAGTCGAATTCCGGTTTCTCGCGGCTCCGACGCGGATCATCCGTGAGGGCAGCAGGATCCGGCAGGTCGAAGTCCAGGGCATGCGGCTTACCGAACCCGACGCTGACGGGCGTCGCCGGCCCGAACCCATCGCCGGCAAACTCGAGCAACTACCGGCCGACAGCGTCATCGTAGCCGTATCGCAGGCGCCGGGCTGGCACGATACGGACGCCGTGCTGCATTCGGGATCGTGGTTACATGCTGAAGATGACGGCAGACTTCAACAGCGACTATTTGCTGGCGGTGATGACCTGGGTCCGGGAATCGCGAGTCGGGCCGTGGGGCAAGGACGTCATGCTGCGGAATCGGCTGATGCAGATCTTCGGGGCCTGGCACGCCCGCAAGTGAAGCCTTCAAGTCCTCAAATATCGGGAAAATCGATCAGGGTCGACTATTACGCCGATCGTCAACGTTCACAGGGTTCGCGTCTACCTGAAGACGAGTGGCTGGCGTGTCCGGAGGCCGAGATCGACCTGACGCTTACCTATCGGCAAGCTAGCGAGGAAGCCGAACGGTGTATGTCTTGCAGCCTCTGCTTCGACTGTCAGCAATGCTTCATGTACTGTAATGCCGGTGGGTTCACTCGTATCGAAGAGACGCGCCCGGGCAAATACTTCGCAATCGCACTCGATGTCTGTGAGGGCTGCGGCAAGTGCATTGAACTCTGCCCATGCGGCTATCTCGAACCCCGGGAAACCCTTACCTGAACACCTTCAAGATCGCCCGCTCATGTGCCTATGTACGCTATCGCGAGGCCGTTAATAACGACGTGCATGACGTTATCGACGATGATAACCAACCATGCTGACAACCACGGTGGGGTGTCCGGATGAAATCCGGTCGCTTTGCACTCCGACCAAGAACTACTCCCAGGCCAGGGCCGGTTTTTCAGCCACGCGACGTACCTCGCCAGGTGCCAGCGATCGATGACGAAGTGGGTGCCGCCAATTACCGCGAGCGTGGCGGGGTTTTGTGTAATGAACAGAAACGGTATCAGGTAGAAAAGGCAATGTATCAGCGCCGGCAAAGAGCGCTTGGTCTTCTCGACGGCCATCCATTCGCTTTGCAGCAAATAATCGCCTACGGCGTGGGCTACTAATTGGTCAGCCGTGAACATGAGTGCCTTGCAATCGTCCAAGTAACCGAAGAAACGATCACTAGAGGTACAGTGACCTGAGTTCGTCGGGCGGGATACGTCCATCCATAGTATGGTCGACCGTCGAACAAATCAAAATCGGTGGTTACTCCGACTCACTAACACGGTAAAACGGGAACAGCAGATCATCGTGATCCTGGCGTTCGAAAACGATATCTTCGCGCGCGGCAAGCGCATCATGGACACGCTCCGTGACCAGTGTTTCATTGCCCCGCGCGACGTCTTCGCCGAGCTTCGAGGCTCGATTCATCTCGTCCCCCTGCGCCAGATTCGGGCCGATGCCGAGAACACGGCCATAGCCGACACCGGCGCAGCACAAGGTCGGGTGCTCGGATGCCAGCGAGGAAGCGTTGAACAACTGCACTCGCCGATGTATTTCGAGCGCCGCATCTATCGCGCTACCGGGTTCCATGAACAGGGCGACAATATCGTCCGCAAAGCAGCGTACGAGGTCGGCACCGTATTCTTGCAGTACCGGGATCGTGACTCGTTGCGCATCCAGTATCCGTGTCAGGCTGTGCAGTTCTCCGAGCTTGACGGTGGATATTGTAAATCCTGTCATGTCGATCGACAGGATTGCGCGTTCCCGTGAGTACTTATCCCGAAACTCCGACTCACCAATTTCGCCGCGCCGGAGTCTGAAGAAATCCTCGTAAACTTCTTTGCTCCAGCCTTTGAAGCTGGCTAGCGTGTCGACGTCTTCCAGGAGTCTGTGCGGGTATTTCACGTTAGTCACCTTGTTAAATTGTGGTCCGTGTCTGTCGTGACACGTCCGTTGCAGCTTTCTTGGATTCCGTTTGCGACATCATGTAGGCGCATCCACGGGCTCACCTTCCTTCTTCTCCGCACGCTTTGCGATCGCCGCTGTCATGCCGCGAAACAGGAACGCGTGAACCGGGAGCAACGCATACCAGTAAATGAGTCCCGCCGGCCCGGCTGGATGCCAGTAGGCGGTCGCCCGGAGAATGCGATGATCGCCCCGATCGCGGATATCGAACTCGAACACGCCGGAGCCCGGCCCACGCATTTCCATGAGCAGGGTCAGGCGCTTGTTGGGCTCGGCGGCAATGACACGCCACGCGTCGACGACGTCGCCAACTCTCAGCTCTCTGGGGTGCCGGCGGCGGCGGTAGAAACTCGGACCACCGGCAAACCAGTTGATCAGCCTGCGCAGAAACCAGAGCGACTCCGCATAGTAGTAGCCTTCATCGCCACCGAATGCCATTACCTGCCGCCAAAGCGCCTCCTTGCTTGCCCAGGTCGACGCCATGCCACCCGCTCGCTTCGCGTAGTACGCATATTCGGGGTGAAAGTTACGGCAGACGATCGATCCTTCGGCCCAGTGCGCGCTAAGTGTATCGTTCTGCTCCGCCTCGAGCGCCGCGGCGACGGATTCCTTGAAGGTTTTCAGCTTCAGCGGGATCAATTCGTTGATGGCTTTGTTGTCAGCAATGACATCGTGTTCCAGTCCGTCAATGAGTGCGCGGGCGATATTCGTGGGCACTGCCGTAACGAGCTTCAGCCAGTATGATGACAAACGCGGCGTTAACACGGGCAAGCTCAGGAGCCAGAAGCGTTTTCCCACAATTTCTCCGTACTGCCGCATCAATTGCTCGTAAGTAAGCACCTCCGGACCGCCGACGTCATAGATCTTGCCCAGTGCATCCGGCAGGCGTGAGACGCTTACCAGGTAGTCCAGCAGGTTATCGAGCGCGATGGGCGTCGAGCGCGACTGCACCCAGCGCGGCGTGATCATGACCGGCAGGTAGTTGACGAGGTCACGAATGACTTCGTAAGCCGCGGAGCCAGGACCAACAATCATGCCGGCACGAATCTCGGTTACGGGCACCGCCCCGTGCCGCAGCACATCTCCGGTCTCAGCTCTCGACTTGAGATGGCGTGAGCGCGGATCTGCCGGAATCAGTCCGCCCAGGTATACGATGCGGCCGACGCCTGCCTCGGTAGCGGCGGCTGCGAAGTTCTTCGCCGCCTCGGCATCCAGCTCCGCGAAATTGCGCCCGGCCGCCATCGAGTGCACGAGGTAGAAGGCCACGTCGATGTCCTGCACCGCCGCCGCCAGCGTCTCGGGATCCAGCGCATCGGCTGCGACCAGCTCCACGTTACCCCAGTCGCGTGCCTCCAGCACTGCCCGGTGGCGCGCAGCCGCACGCACCTGCCAGCCAGCCTCGATTAGCCGTGGCACAAGGTTGGTCCCGATATAGCCGCTGGCGCCGAATACCAGCGCCCTTGTCCTTGCCGTCACACCGGCTCTCCGTCCCTAATGAGAGAGGATTGTCGAACGCAGCCGCGGCTGCCGCAAGTTTCTGTAACACAACGGGATGAATCGGCTTTCAATAGTGTCCTGACAAACCCGGGAAAAGCTGACCCTCGGGCCGGGCATGCACATGCGCCCGCCGGATGTGGAAAGCCACAATAGCGGCGGCCGTCCTGTTGACCTAGCGTTAAAGAAAGATCCAGTGAGGATCGTGCCATGACCTCGAAACCTTTCCTATCGTTCGGTATTACCCTGTTCTGCGTCGTGCTCGCCGGCTGCGAAAAACAGGTCAGCTACTCAGCGGACGTGAAACCCATCCTCGACAACTACTGCATCAGCTGTCACTCAGGCTCTAGCGAGGGCACGGCGGCGAGCGGATTTTCCGTGGATGATTACGACTCCCTGATGCGGGGCACGAAATTCGGTCGGGTGGTCGTGCCCGGCAGCAACATGTCCAGTTCGCTGTACCTGGTCGTCACCGAGAAGGTGGACCCGAAGATCCACATGCCGCCGCATCACGACGAGTCGCTCGCCGAAGGCAGGGGGTATGCGCTGTCCAGGACTAACATCGAGACCATCGGTACCTGGATAGACCAGGGCGCGAAAGACAACTGATACGTATCAGCCCTCGGCTCGCCGGCGCACGAACTTCTCGAGTTCGACCGCGACGAGGACGACCGACCCGATCGCGAAGCAGGCCGCAAGCTGCGTGGCGGACAGCGGTACCGTGCGGAACACGGTGTTGAAAAACGGCAGATAGATAACCGCAATCTGTGCCGCTACGGTGATAAGAATTGCAATCACGACCGCCGGATTGCTGAACAACCCGATGCCGAAGAGCGAGAATCGCTCCGAGCGGATCGCCAGGCAGTGGAAAAGCTGCGCGACAACCAGCACCGTGAACACCATCGTTTGCCACTCGGCCTGCCCCCGCGTCCAGGTCCATGCCTGCGTCGCCAGCGTCAGCCCGCCTATCAGGAGACCGACCCAGAGGATGTGGCCCGCCATGCCGTGAGCAAAAATGCTCTCCTCGGGCGGTCTCGGCCTTCGTTGCATGACGTCGCGCTCCGCGGGCTCTGCCGACAGCGCCAGGCCCGGCAGTCCGTCCGTCACGAGGTTGATCCAGAGGATGTGCAGGGGCAGCAGGGGCAGCGGCAGGCCCAGTAGCGGTGCCAGCACCAGCACCCAGATCTCGCCCGAATTGCTGGTCATCGTGTAGCGGATGAACTTGCGAATATCGTCGAAGATCCGGCGCCCCTCGTTCACGGCGGTCACGATCGTCGCAAAACTGTCGTCCAGCAGCACGAGTTCGGCGGCCTCGCGCGCCACGTCCGTGCCACGCTGCCCCATCGCAACGCCGATCGTAGCTGCCCTGAGTGCGGGGGCATCATTGACACCGTCGCCGGTCATTGCGACGAAGTGCCCCCGGTCCTGCAGCGCCCGCACGATGCGGATCTTCTGTTCCGGGTCGACACGCGCGTACACGCGGACCCTCTCGACATGCTGTTCGAACTCGTCGTCGGATAGCGCGGCGAGCTGACTACCGGTCATTGATTCTGAAGATTCGTCGGCGATCGCAAGCTCCCGGGCAATGGCCTCGGCCGTCGCCGGATGGTCGCCGGTGATCATCACCGGCACGATGCCGGCCGACCGGCACTCGCGGATGGCTTCCAGCGCCCCCGGACGCGGCGGATCGATCAACCCGGCGAGGCCCGCGAACGTCCATCCCTTCCCCAGTTCGGCCTCGCCTATTTCGCCCACGCCTGCAAATTCGTCCCGGAAGGCGAGCGCCAGAACCCGGTAGCCACGCTCGGCCATCCTGTCGGCGGCCTCAAGAAGCGAGCCCGTTATCGCTGCCCTGCCCTGGGCCGTCATCTGATCCACACAGCCCTCGATGACGCGCTCCGGCGCTCCCTTGACCAGCGCCAGCGGGCCGTCCGGTCCGTCATGAAGCGTAACCATGCAGCGCCGCTCGGCTTCGAACGGCAGCTCGCCGACTCTCGGCAGGCCCTCGGAAAGCACCTGCTTGTCGAAGCCCATCGCTCGCGCGCCCTCTAACAATGCGACCTCGGTCGGCTCACCGCGCAGGTCTCGGGCATCGACATCGTTGCACAACGCGAGTACCTCGCCGATACGCTGACCGAGTAGGTCGGGCAATGGTGCGGACAGGTCGCGATGCTCCCCGCCTGCCGCGTAGAGGATCGACAGGGCCATGCGGTTCTCGGTGAGTGTTCCGGTCTTGTCCGCGCAGATGTACGTGACTGAGCCGAGCGACTCGACCGCGGGCAGCCGCCTGACCAACGCGCTATTCTCCCCCAGCCGCCGCGCGCCGATGCCGAGCGAGAGTGTAATCACTGCCGGTAGCGCCTCCGGCACAGCCGCGACCGCGAGGCTCAGCGCGGTCATGAACATCAATAACGCCGGCTGGCCCTGCAGCATCCCCGTTGCGAACACGATGGCGCAAATTGCCAGCACGACGAGCGCGATCCGCCGGCTGAAGCGGGCGAGGCGCAGTTGCAGCGGGGTTCTCGCATTGCGGGCACCACGCAAAAGGTCGGCGATGCGGCCGATCTCGGTGGCTCGGCCCGTCGCGATGACGACGCCACTCGCGCGCCCGCGCGTCACGAGGGTGCCTTTGTAAGCCATGTTGAGCCGTTCGCCCAGAGCCGGCGCACTGATGTCCACGACCTCATCGGTCTTGGAAACGGGCACCGACTCCCCGGTAAGCGCGGACTCGTCCGCGCCGAGGTCGACTGTGCTGATCAAGCGCATATCTGCCGGCACGACATCGCCGGCTTCGATCTGCACGATATCTCCCGGGACGACCTGCCGCGCCGGGATCTCGCTCATGTTCCCGTCCCTCAGAACTCGCGCTGTCGGTGCGCTCATGCGCCGCAGGGCTGCGATCGCCCGCTGCGCGCGATACTCCTGGATCACCCCGACCGTCGCGTTGAGCAAGACGATGACGACGATCGCGACGGTATCGATCACGTCGCCCAGCCATCCGGCAATGATTGCCGCTGCAATCAGCAGCACGATCATCACGTCGGCGAACTGATGCCCAAACAACCGCAGTACGCCAGGTCCGCGTTGCCGCTCGATCTCGTTTGCGCCGATCTCCTCGAGCTTTACGCGAGCATCACGCTCGCTCAGTCCGAAGTCTGGAGACGTACCTAGCGAGCGCAGGATGGTGGCCGCATCCTTGCGATGCCATGGCTCGACCGGGTGAGGACGGTTCATTGCTCAACGCTGGAAGGCGACGTACTCCTCCTGCAGCAATTTTGCGTTCGCCGCCGCGAGCCTTGCGATCGGAACCCGCGGCCCGGAGCAGGACACGTAATTCAGGTCCACGTGGTGACAGAACCGGATCGATTCGGGGTGCCCGCCCTGCTCGCCGCAAATTCCGATCTTGAGGTCGCTGCGGACCTGTCGGCCGTTGTAGACGGCCATGTTGATAAGCTGCCCGACACCTTGCACGTCGAGCACTTCGAACGGGTTGTCCTGCAGGATCCCCGAGTCGTTGTACATGGGCAGGAACTTGTTTTCGGCGTCCTCGCGGGAGAAGGAGAAGGTTGCCTGGGTAAGATCGTTGGTTCCGAACGAGAAGAATTCGGCGCTCGCCGCGAGTTTTCTTGCGCGGGTGCAGGCGCGCACGGTTTCGATCATCGTGCCGAACCTGAAATCGACGGCCTCGCCGAACTCCCTCTTCAGTTGCGCCGTCCTGCGGTCCACGGTGCGCCTCACGTGCTGCAGTTCCTCGGACGTGATGACCTGCGGCACCATGATCTCCGGCTGCACCTTTATACCGTTCTTCGCGCACTCGGCTGCTGCTTCCAGGATCGCCTCGATCTGCATCTCGTAGATCTCGGGATAGGTGATACCCAATCGCACACCGCGGTGACCGAGCATCGGGTTGGTCTCCTGGAGCTCCCGCACCTTCTTCAGCATGCGCTCCTTGGTGCTTATTGCATCGATAACGATCTCTTCATTGAGTTCGCTGAACGGCTCGGGCAGTGGCGACGGCTGGACCATCGTCGCCAGCGCGGTTTCACGCCCGCGCACGACGTCGCGGTAAAGGCTCAGCGTCCTGATCTCTTCCAGCAGTTGTTGCTCGGTCGGCAGGAATTCGTGCATTGGCGGATCGAGCAGGCGCACGGTAACCGGATCAGGCGACATGACGGTGAACAGGTCGATGAAATCGGCGCGCTGGATAGGCAACAGCCGGTTCAACGCCGCTTTGCGGTCTTCGGCATTGTCGGCAAGGATCATGTCGATAACGATGGGCAGACGATCACTCGCGTTGAACATGCGTTCCGTGCGACAGAGACCGATGCCCATGGCGCCATACTCGCGCGCCCGCCGGGCCGCATCCGGAGTGTCAGCATTTGCCATGACCTTGAGATCGGCGGTCTCGTCCGCCCACTCCAGCAGCGTCCGCAGGTCGTCGGAGAAGTCCGCCTCCAGGGTCCGGATGGCTCCCAGGTAAACCTCTCCGGTGCCGCCATCGAGGGTAATGGTGTCTCCCTCGTGAATTACGTGGCCGCCAACGTGGGCCATTCTCAATGCAACATCCACGTCGATGCCTTCCGCCCCGGCAACGCAGGGCTTGCCCATGCCGCGCGCGACGACAGCCGCATGTGACGTCTTGCCGCCACGGCTGGTCAGTATTCCCTCGGCGGCGAAGAAGCCGTGAATATCCTCGGGCCGCGTCTCTTCCCGTACCAGTATGACCTGCTCGCCGGTATTGCCGAGCTTTTCGGCGAGATCGGCATCGAACACGCATTTGCCGGATGCAGCACCCGGGGATGCGGGCAACCCGTGGGCAACGGGCTCATCACTGCTGTCCGGATCTAGAGTGGGGTGCAACAATTGCTCGAGGATCTCGGGTTCTATCCGCAGGAGCGCCTGGTCCTTGCTGATCAGCCCCTCACTGAACATGTCGACTGACGTCTTGACCTTCGCAGCCGCGTTCATCTTGCCGTTGCGCGTCTGCAGACAATAAAGCGTGCCTTTCTCGATCGTGAACTCGTAGTCCTGCACTTCTCCGTAATGTGTTTCGAGCTTGTTGCGGAGTTCGACGAGCTGCGCGTACTGTTCCGGCATCTCCTGCTCCATCTCCGTGAGCGGCTTCGGCGTCCGGATCCCGGCGACGACGTCCTCACCCTGCGCATTCGTCAGGTATTCGCCGAACATCTCGTTGCAGCCCGTCCCGGGGTTACGCGTGAACCCAACTCCGGTAGCGCAGTCGTTGCCCATGTTGCCGAACACCATCGTGCAGACGTTAACGGCAGAATCGATGGCGCGCTTGCCCATCCAGGACCGGAACACGGCTTCGACAGCCAGCTGCAGCTGGCGCATCACGTCCTGGGGAAACTCGTCGCCCGTCTCCTGCCGAACCACAAGCAAAAACTTCTCGCTGATCTCCCTGAGATGCGTTGCCTCGAGGCCGACGTCGGCATTGACGCCCGCACGTTGCTTGACGTCATTGAAGTGCTCGTCGAATTTCTCATCCTCGATGCCGAGGGCAACCTTGCCGAACAACTGTATGAAGCGGCGGTAGGCGTCATAGGCGAAGCGCTCGTCGCCGGTCTGCTCGATCAGGCCCGCGAGCGTCTCGTCGTTGAGCCCGAGGTTCAGTATCGTGTCCATCATGCCGGGCATCGATAGCGCGGAACCGGAGCGGACCGATACCAGCAGCGGATTGTCGGCAGCACCGAATTTCCTGCTCGTCGCCACCTCCAGCTCTGCGATCGCGCTACTGATCGACTTCATCAACCCGGCCGGAATCTCGTTCGCCACGAGATAGTCGAGACAGGCTTCCGTCGTGATCACGAATCCCGGCGGCACATTGAGGCCGATCTGAGTCATCTCGCACAGATTGGCACCCTTGCCGCCAAGCAGTTTCTTGTTCTTGCCGTCACCTTCGGCGAATGAATAGACGAGCTTCTTTTTCATGCGATTCATGGCTTCCCGGGTAGCGGTCAATTCCAATTCAATGCTGCCCCCCTGCTGCCGGCCGGCCTATTGGGGCAAACCCCTAGCGGCGTTTAGCCACCCGAAACATTGCCGTCCGGTCGTGCATGGACAATACTCTCCCGCTGCGCGTATCGGGGGGACTCCGAGCAAGTGTCCTGCATAAGGTAATGGATTTCACGCTTTACTGGTTCATGTTTCCGGCTTCGATCCTGGTCGCAACCTGCGCGATGCTGAGCGGCATCGGCGGAGCCGCCCTGTTCACGCCGATTTTCATCCTTGTCTTCCCGCTGCTCGGCCCGGAGTACGTGCTGGGGTCGACGATCGCGGCCATCGGAACCGCGCTGATCACGCAGACCTTCGGCTTCCTCTCCGGTTTCGTCGGCTACTACCGCCGCAAGCTGATCGACTACCGCCTGGCTACGCGGATCATCCTGGTGTCGGTGCCGGTGGCGGTGGCAGGTGCCCTCACAGCAGGTATCGTACACGACAGCGTCCTGCTCGCGAGCTATGCAGTGCTCATTGCAGTCCTGTCGATCGTCATGTGGCGCAACCGGCCGCCGACGCGCGCCGACGCGGCCGCGACAACCGCGATGGAACTGTGCACGATCGTCGATTCGAAAGGACACTCCTACAGCTACCAGATGCCGCGGCTCGGGCTACGCAGCAAACTGCTGACCGGAATCGGGGCGTTCCTGACCGGTATGGTATCCGTGGGCATCGGCGAAGTAACGATCTCGCAGCTGACGCGCAAGGGCCTGCCGATCGCTGTAGCCGCGGCGACGTCCGTGCTGGTCGTGATCACCACGGTCGTTTTCGCGTCGACGACGCTGGTCGTTCAGTTGGTCAAGAGCGGTGGCTGGGCCGCGGTACCGTCGGAGGCCAGATCGGGCCGCGGCTGCAGGGAAAGATCTCACCCCACGCGATGCGCAGGGCAATCAGTATCCTGTTTGTCCTGCTTTCGGTGGCGATGATGTTCGTGGCGCTCCGCAAGCTCGGGACCGTGTGAGACGCCCTGAGTCAGCTCACTGTCCGCGGGATCTGAGGATGTCGAGAGCGGCGACGGTATCCGGAGCGACGCGAATACTCGGGTCTCGCTCCAGCAGTTCCACAAGCACCCAGCCCGCGGATTCCTCCCCGCCCAGGAACCGCGCTTCGAGCCACTCCGCCGCTTGCTGGTTGTCGTAGGTCGAATATAGCTGGCCGACGTAGTAATCGATATGCCAGGACGAACGCTGGTCTGCGCGCAAGTTCTCGGATATCGACGCCAGTATCGGTATCAGCCGGTCGACATCGATCGCGCCACAACCGGTGGACACATATAGGGTTGTGACGTTGGACAACGCCTGGGATACCTCGATATCGAGTTCCCGACCGGTCACCTTGGGAAGCTCTGCATAGAGATGCTTATCCGGCGACGCGCCGATCGCGCACTGCACATACAGCTTTTGCAGCCTCGCCCGCAGCGCTTGGTGAGGAGACTCGGCTATGACCCTGTCCAGGAGTTCCATGGCCGCGCCGGTCCTGCCCTCCTCGAGATGAATCTGCGCGATGCCGCTCGCCGCCCGCGGCGAAAGATAATCCCTTTGCATTGCGAGCCGAAAAGCCTGCCCCTGATCCGACCAGGTAACGGCCTTCGCATGCGCAACATAGGCGACGCCTGCAAAGTAGACCAGCGCAATCCCGATTGCATACGGACGCCGTATATCCCGCAGCAACCAGGAAGCGGATACGGCAAAGGACAGGTACAAGCCCGCCGACGGCAGGTAGTTACGATGCTCGTAGTAGAGTTCCAGCGGAAACACGGTGCTTTCCAGGAGATGCCCGGCGAGAAAGAACGCGATCCCGAACGCAATGATTCCGACCGCTTCATGGCCGCGATAGCGAATTGCGCACACGATCAGCCCGGTGATACCTGCAACAGCCGCCGCGGTAGATAGCGGCGAAAAGAGCCCGCTCGAAACCGGGATGCCGTCCTGGTAGAGACCCGTGGCAGTCGAACTGGGCAGAATCAGCTGTGCCATGTAGATCCAGAGGATTCGAGCCTCTGTCAGCACGCGTTCTTCCAACGTAAACGTGCGAGCGCTGTAATCGATCAAACCGCTGCCAGGCAGTAACCAGGCAAGCAGCACTACGAGCAGCGCGGTCGCCGCGATCATTGCAGCGAGACCGGCTCTCGTTCGAAGCCACGCAGGCAGGTCCGGAAACAGATACCACTCGATCAGCACGATGAACACGGGAATGAGAAGCGCATTTTCCTTGCACGCGTACGCGACAATAGCCAGTGCGACGACGCCGCCAACAAGTGCCAGTAGTCGAGAGCCTGACCATAGGCGCAGCGATTGCGCGCCGCGAAGCTTGAGGTAGAACACCAGCGCTGCGAGCGAGAACAAGGTCGCCAGCTGATTCATTCTCTGCACGGCGTAAAGAACGCCACTCACGTTGACGGCCGATATCAACCAGGCCAGCGCCGCCGCGGCCGCCAGAAGATGCCGCCGCTCTCGATACCGCGTCCGATCCAGCAGCAAAGACGAAAACAGGTAGACGAGCATCGCATTGAATGCATGAATGACTACGTTTGTCAGTTTGATCGCGTACGGGTTCACGCCGTCATCGATCGCTGTATTGAGGTAGAAGGTAAGCTGCGGAATTACACGACCAAACTCTCTCGCAAACGCGAGATCTTTGAGCTCGACGTCGGCACCTTTTTCCCGGTAGACCTGCTCAACCTGGTAGAGCTTGGCAGAGTCCAGGTACAGGCTCCCGGACAGTCCTGGCGCGTAGATCACGCCGGTCAGCAAGGCAGCGAGCAAGAGACCAACCAGCCAGGCAATCCGCGGCTTTTTGTGCAGCAATGGGTGGATAGCAAGTCCCCGTCAAGAGCGTCGCAGCCTCGTAAACGCGCTGTCGCCCGTGAAATGCGAGCCACGAGGATACCAGTAAGGCACTGATCCAAATAGGCCGGCCGGCTACATCCAGATGTCTCGCTGCAGGATCACCTCGGACAATCGCCGTATGGCCTCGACGAGCGCCGCATCACGAAGTGTTGGCGATGCGCCGTCACCGCGATTGTTTTTGTCGCGTATGTGCTGCCAGCGGGCGACGATCGCGTCCACCGCCGCCTCTATCTTGTGCTTCAGCTTCCTCTCCACCTCGTCGAGTGGCCACTGCTGGTTTTCCAGGTTCTGGACCCATTCGAAGTAACTGACAATCACCCCGCCTCCGTTTGCGACAATATCCGGCAGCACGACGACGCCCCTTTCCTGCAGGATCTCATCAGCCTCGGGGCTCACGGGCGCGTTCGCTGCTTCGACCACGAGTTTCGCCTGGACCCTGCCGGCATTTTCCTCGAGGATCTGGCACTCGAGCGCGGCCGGTATCAAGATGTCGCAGTCACAGGTCAGCAGGTCCTCGTTCGTAATCGTTTTCGTCTCCGGAAGTCCGACAACCGTGCCGTTCTCGGCTTTGTGCGCCAGCACCTCGTCGGGGTTCAGGCCGTCCACGTCGGCGACACCGCCCTGTGAGTCGGACACACAGATGATCCTGGCGCCCGCTTCGTGGAAGAGCCGCATCGAATTCGACCCGACATTGCCGAGTCCCTGGATCGCAATCCTGAGGCCCGCGACACTCTCGAAGCCCTCGCAGATACCGTGTTCAAGAAAGCGCTCTGTGGCATTCAGGCAGCCGCGCCCGGTTGCTGCATCGCGACCCAACGACCCGCCAAGGCGCAGCGGTTTGCCCGTTACAACGGCGCGATTGTTCTGACCCCTGTGAAACACGTCGAAGGTATCGTAGATCCAGGCCATCGTCTGCTCGTTGGTGTAGACATCCGGGGCCGGAATGTCGGTATAGGGCCCGATCGCATCGCCTAGCTCGATCACGAACCGCCGCGTAATGCGGCGCAGCTCGGCTTGGCTCAGTTCCTTGGGATTGCATACGACGCCGCCCTTTGCGCCACCGAACGGCACGTCGACCAGCGCCGTCTTCCACGTCATCAGTGCCGCCAGCGCCGCGACTTCGTGCTCCGTTACGTCAGGGTGATACCGAATGCCGCCCTTTCCGGGCCCGCGAGCGGTGTTGTGCAGAACCCGGAAACCGTGGAAGGTCTGCACCGAATTATCGTCCATGTAGATCGGAAAGCGCACGTGCACGGTGCGCTTGGGCGTTACGAGGTAGTCGATGAGCCCGGACTTGAGGTCATCGATCCATGACAGGGCCCGATCGAACTGGTGCTGCGCAATGACATAGAGATCGAGGCCGTTGTCGGCCCCCGCGGCGTTGTTCATGCCGTCCCTCCTCTCAGGGGAAAGGCCTGTCGAACATGATGTCACCTCTGCGATGCCATCGCGCTACGTAGAATCGCGTACTGGGTCGCGCCCCTGGCGCCAATTCTATTTGCGCCGACTCTGATGAACCGCCGAGATCTTCCTCCCGGCACCACCAGGTTCCTCGACAGGACATCTTCGGCGAGCGTGACTATTTCGCTTTAGACCATCGGCTAAGACCGCCCCAAGTATGGCGCTATCTGAGGTAACCTTGTGCTGCGGAGACGTTGAAGGAGGCACGCACCATGGCATTCACGGCGGATATAAATAAGTTCGAATTTGGTGAAAATTATCACTCCGCCTTTGCTGGCAAACGAGTGCTGATTACGGGCTCCGGGAAGGACGGAGGAATCGGCCAGGCACTGGCCCTTGCTGCAGCCGCTAACGGTGCTGCCGCTGTCGGTGTCCATTTCCACAGCAGCTACAGGGACGGCTTCGACCTCGTCGACGCCATACGCGATCGCGGCGTCGATGCGTTTGCACTGCAGGCCGATGTGACGAGCCTCTCCGACCTGTGGGCCTCGCGCAGCTATATCATCGAGCACATGGGTGGCAAGAGCCCCGACATCATCGTCTGCAACTCCGGGCTTTCGGAAAAGGGCTATCGATTCGGCCGGGCGCTGCCCGAAATAGAGGGCGAGAGTCGCGCGGAACGCCGCGTAAGAGTGCGGCAGTCGTTCATGGACAACCTGCGGGAATCGCGCCTCGTGATGGACACGAAGATCGACGGCTTTGTGTCGTGGACACACCTGTGGGCGGGCGAAGCGCTGTATCACAAGACACCCTTGCAGCTGGTCTACGTCTCGTCGATGCAGGCCATCGAGCCCGGCATCGCCGTACCGGGTTACGTCGTCGCCAACTGGGCGGTGCTGCGGCTCCCGGAAATCCTGCGCGTCAACCTCGGCCGCGCATCGGACATGGTGAGTTCCTGCTGCGTCATGTTCCCGTTTATCCGAACCGGCATGACCGAGGCTTACGCCGACAATCCCAAGGTATTCGGCCGTTGGCAGTCGCGCATGCTCGAGACGCACGAAGCGGCGCAAAGCATGGCGCAGCTCTTGATGCGCCCGGCCGACGAACTCAATCTCGGCAACTTCAAGCTGGGGGTCAGCGGGGAGCCCGACGACATCAGCGTTGCGTGGAGCCGGGTTCGTCTCGAGGTCGAGGAAGACGCGCTCGATTGGAATCCATAAAGCGCGCGAGCTACTGAAAAACAAGACTTTTTCGCCGCGCGAATTCGCCGCGCTGTGGGACGCGCAGTCTTGACTCAGGGCTTGAACGGCCTATACTAATGAGTGCCTGTAAGTTCGCTTTTCACTATGCACACCATTTCGAAGTCCCTTCAGAAGTTTCTTCCGTAGTACCTCGTCCGGTATTTCATAAGTACAAGCAATACTTTCAGTCAAACCGGCCCTCGGACAGGGCTGTTATTTTTTTGGATTAATCAGGAAATTACTATGGCTACCACAACAGGTACTGTGAAATGGTTCAATGAAGCCAAGGGCTTCGGATTTATCGAGCAGGAGAACGGCCCCGACGTATTTGCGCATTTCAGCGCGATCCAGGGCGACGGCTTCAAGACGCTCGTCGAAGGCCAGAAGGTCGAATTCGAGATCACGCAGGGCCAGAAAGGGCCGCAGGCATCGAACATCGTAGCCCTGTGACCTTCGAATCCGCGTGAACCAGAAAGGGCCCCGATGGGGCCCTTTCCATTGGTGCCGCGCACGTCTGCCCCTGGCCGCAGAAGCCTATTCTCGAAACTTTGGAGCACTCAGATGAGCCACGCAAAATCCGGAGACACGGTAAAAATTCACTACACCGGCACCCTCGACGACGGCACCCAGTTCGACTCGTCTGCAGGCCGGGATCCACTCGAATTTGAAGTCGGCAGCGGCCAGGTCATTCCCGGCTTCGACAAGGCCGTCGAAGGCATGTCGGTCGGCGATAGCAAGAGCGTTCGTATTGAACCGGACGAGGCCTACGGTCCGCGCCATGACCAGCTGGTCCAGGAGGTCGAGCGCAACGTATTGCCGGACGATCTCGATCCCAAGGAAGGTATGGCGCTGCAGAGCAGCAGTCCCGATGGCCAGGTAACGCAGTTCATGGTAACTGGTGTAACCGCAGAAACCATCACCGTCGACGCCAACCACCCGCTCGCGGGCCAGACGCTCAGCTTCGATATCGAACTCGTCGACATCGGCTAGCAGGAGCGGTTCTCCAAGCGCGATCGGAGCTTGGCCGGGTCGCACTTCCAGAGGCGCTCCTACGAATCCGTAGCGGCGCCGCGATTCAGTTCCGCCTCGACCTCGAACAGCTCTTCCAGGAGCCTGTGCCATTCGGCGTATTTGGCATCGACCCAGCCCTCGAGATCAGCGATGCGCGACTCCATCTCGTCAACGACCGGCCCTACTTCATTATTGAATGCAATTGCCAATCGATCCTGTTCCTGCGCCGTTACCCTGCCCCACTTATAGTTGTCGTACAGGTTCTTGATCGCCTCGTAACTGCCGCGCGGCGCCTCCGACCGGGTCTCCTCGGCGCGCCTGGCGTTTTGCCCGTCGTACTCGATAGACTTGAGCCGGTACTCGCGCCAAAGCGCATAAGTGGACGCGATCTCTTCGTGAAGTTCGCGAAATTTCGCGTCGACATTATCGGTAATCACGTACTCGGTCAGACGAATGCGCTCGATCCGGTCGAGCATGGGGTCGTTTCGCGCGGGTAGCCGTTCGATCGAGAACATTCCGTTCTCGTCTTCGGTGAGGTATTCCCCGAACGCGGATGGTGCCAGCTCAATCGCGTAGCGTATCAAGGAGGTTTCGATGATCCGCCCGAGCGCGCGATCGTCCAGCCGATCCCGGGCCACTTGCAGGCTTTGCGCGATCTCTGCGTAAAGCCCTGCTTGTCCGGACCCGGCGTCTGCAACGCCATCGTCCTCGCCTTGCACCAGGCGGCTCGCGAAAGCCTGGTCAAACCATTCGCGCCCTGTCGCGTCGACTGCGCGAACCCGGATTTCGAGGCGTTCACCATCGGAATGGATTATCGAACCACTGATCTCGACTTCGGCGGCAGAATCGGCTTCTGTCACGACTCTTACAGCGCCCCATTCGCCGCTCCCGACCAGCGTCTCGCGAAGTACGAACGGCAGGAACTTTGCCTCGACTTCGCGGATACGCGGAAAGATCTGCAGGTCGCGATGGAGCGAACGATCGTCCGGCACCCCCGGGTCGAATACCGATATCGAGACGTTGAGCACTGCGACGTCGCGTACCTCACCGACCGCCGGCTGCTGCAGCAGCAGACAGCCAATGACCATTACGGTCAGGAACCCGGACTTGCCCGTCACAGCTCGATCTCGCCGGTGCTGCAGACGCGCTTCATACTCAGCGTCTCGATACAGTTGAAATCCGGCGGCAATCGTTCGAATTTCTTGTAGAAACGTTGCAACGTAAACGGCACACGCGCGGTACTCGACGAGACCGTCGTTACCACACGCAGCTGCTGCCGGTCTTCGGACACGGTGAATCGGTGCGTCACCTGCAAGCCCTCCGGCAGTATCAGGTGAGACACGAGCTGGTCACTGTCCCAGCCGCAGATCTCGGTACCGTAGTCGCTTTCCGTGCCCTTGGCGACGCCATCATAGAACGCGCACAGCAGGGAAAAATCGTCCTTGCGATCCACCGTGATCTCCTGGTCATTTTGCGAAATCGTCAGGACCTGCGGCCGCGTGATGAGTTCTGCCAGGCGCGCGAGCGCCGTTATCGACGCCATGTCCCGGGACGACGGCTGCACGGGCCCGGGCCGTGTCGTGTAAGCCCGGTCTGCCGACGTCCGGCTCAGGTAGTAATAGATATCCCGCAGCACCTGGTTGACATCGTCACCGCGCGAGTAGTCCCGCTCCCAGGAACCGCTGAAATCAGCCGGCATGTCGCCATCGATCCGCATCATCTGCTCGTCGATGACGGGCCGCGCGGGCGTACAGGCCACAATCAGGAGGCTCAGGAAGATAATGGACAGGGTTCGCAGCATTAGTCCTTGGACCGTCGGAGTCGGAATTCGGTTCGGTTCGGTTTCAATACTCTCATTATTGGCGATGCCATTTCGAGTCCGAAAAACGGCCCGTGGCGAAAATATCCCGCTATCATAAAGGCGTGTCACCGCAGCAGGCTGTATGGTCGTCACGTGAACGGGAATTGCTGCACGGAAGAAAGATGCTACGCGAACTGGATGAAGCAGCTCGAGCGTTGGTTGCACCACGCGTGGTGTTGTTCGACTGGCATGCGACGCTCGTCGATACGCTCGACGCTATGTATCACGCCGTCGACGACGTGCTGCCGCAACTGCCCCAACTCGGCCTCATGGATGCGCTGATTTCTCACGAGGAGGCCAAGACGCCGGAAGACGCGCGCCTCGTCGACTACGTACGTGCGCACCAGCGGCTGCACCCGAAAATCAAGGCGGAGCGCCGAATTTCACGGACCGACATATTTGAAGTCCTGTTCGGCGGGGATGAGGACGCCAAGCACGTTGCGCACGAAGCGTTCAATGCCGCGTACCGTAACCACTACGGCGACGTACAACCATTGGAAGGCGGTGAACTCGACCTGCTGCTCGAAATGCACGCGTTCGACGTCAGGCTCGGCATCCTGACGAACCGGGACCGGGAGTTTTTCGAACGCGAGTTTGCAATCGTCGACGGGGGTGCGTGGCTCGATTTGTTCGAGACAACGGTATGCGGTGACGACAGCGGCCGGCGCAAGCCCAACCCCGACCCGATCCTCAAGGCTCTCGGGAACCTTGGCGAGGAGCCCGCTCCCAACTGCTGGTATGTCGGTGACAGTACGACGGACGTCATCGCGGCCAAGCGTGCCGGAATCACGTCCGTCTTTTTTAACGGCACCGGCTGGGATCACGCCTGGATCAACAAGATATTTCCGGGAACGGCTGCACACCCCTACCAGCCGGATGCAATCGTGGACGACTTCACGGAATTCAAGTGGCTGGTCGAGGAGTGTCTCGAGGTGGGCCACGACTGGCAGGGCGCCTGACGATCCGGGCTGCCGCCCGGCCGCAATGGTATCCCCGGCGATACACCGGAAAACGTTGACGGTTGAGTATTCGCGGGGTCGTCGGCGAACGGGCCGATCAGACATCGGGTTGGAACGAGGCATGTGCCTTTGATCGCTAAACGCGGTAATATCGCGAGGCGCTCGACAACAAGAACAACAAAATGGCGATCAACCTGATTCTGGCTGACAGCCCGCGTGTGCGTTACGCAACCGGGTCGATCATGTATTTCGCACAGGGCATCCCGTATGGCCTGCTGGCTATTGCGATACCGGCCTGGCTTGCGAGCCAGGGTGTAAGCGCCGGGCAAATCGCCTCGTTTCTTGCCGTGATCGTGCTGCCCTGGGCATTCAAACTGCTCTCGGGCCCGTTCATGGATCGCTACGAATTCCTGGCCATGGGCCGCCGCCGGCCCTGGATACTCGGGGCGCAGCTGGGGCTCACGCTGTCGTTTTTCGGCCTCGTATTCGTGGAGCAACCGGCCGAGCAAATCGGGCTCCTGATGCTGCTCGGTGTCCTGATCAATATCTTCGCCGCAACGCAGGACGTCGCGGTGGATGGCATGTCGATCGACCTGACCCCCGTGGAGGAGCAGGGTCGGCTTAACGCATTCATGGCATTCGGCAAGGCAGCCGGCTGGGGTATTTCCTCCGCCGTGTCCGGCGTGCTGCTCGTTACCTTCGGTCTCGGGGTAACGGCTCTCGTTGCGGCAACGATATCGGCCATCATTCTTGTCGGCTTCATGCTGGTCCTCGAGCGCGATGGCGAGCGCAGACTGCCCTGGGGCCGTGGTGAAGCAGCGTCGGAACCTCGGACCGGCACCACGTTCGCGACGTTACTCAAGGGACTGAACACGGTCCTGTGGTCGCGCGTCAGCCTGATCCTGATGGTCATCATGCTTTTCGATGGAATGATCGGCGGATACGGGCACGCGCTAATGCCCATCGCGGCCGTAAAACTCTTCGGATTTACAACGCCGCAGTGGTCACAGCTCGTTGCCATCATGGGACTTGCTGGCGCGGGGGTCGCGCTGGCACTCGGTCCACTTATCGATCGTTTCGGCGCAAAGCGTATGCTGGTCCTGACCATTTCGCTGGTCGCGATACACGCCTTCCTTCTGGCCGAAACACAGTACCTCTGGCAGGACACGCTCTACGTCAAGGTGATGCTCTCGGCCTGGATCCTGCTGGGGCCGGTGACCATGGTCTGCATGATAGCCCTTGCCATGGCGATCTGTTCCAGCGCCAACTCCGCGACGCAGTTCGCAATCTACATGTCGCTCGCCAACCTCGGTTCCTCGGCCGGCTCCAAGTTCTATGGAATCATTTCTGACCAGGCATCTTACGTGGAGGCTTATGTTCTGCTCGGTCTGCTCACGGTTACCATGATTGTCGTGCTTTTATTCCACCGTCACCGTAATCCCGCCGCACAGGCCGGGGGGAAAAAGGCTGCGCCGCGATACACGGTCGGCATGGGCACCAGCGGTGCCGGCATGTACTGGTCCGGGGCCATGCGCTGTCCCAAGTGCCGTTCAGACATGGAGCAGATCGACGTCGACGGCACGCAGATCGATCGCTGCTCCACGTGCCACGGACTCTGGTTCGATCCCGGTGAACTGGAGCGGCTGCGGAACCGAAAAGTAGCCGCATCCATTGATATCGGTAAGGCCGAGACCGGCAAGCAGCAGAATGCGATCGACCACTACCGCTGCCCCCGCTGCGGCGGACCGATGTTGCGCATGGTCGACCCGACGCAAACGCACATCTGGTACGAAAAATGCGGCTCATGCCACGGCTCGTTTTTCGACGCCGGTGAATTCAGAGATCTTGCCTCGGTATCCCTTGCGGACATATTCAAGCGATTTACAACGCCCGAACGTCATTGACGTCAACAAGGTCAGCAGATAATTCCGCCAGGCTCGCGCGATTGAACGTTCACCCCCGGCCGCCCGATCAGGTGACGGCCTGGCCAGTAGAATGCCCGGCGACGACCGCCGGCAAGTCGGTGAGTTCATCGATCCGGTAATCGGCGCGGTGCGAGCCGGGTGGCTCAGGACCGTAACCAGGACGAATCGCTCGTCGTTCTCGAACAGGTGCCGCAACCCCGCACGGACGAGTGGGCTCTTGTCGGCGATGCCGACGCGTACGGTCGAGCTTTTTCGTCGCGATTGGTTGGGCATTTGATGCGATCACGGCATTACATCCGTGGCAGAGGTACAGACACCACGGGATCGTTGCGCATGCCGTGGCCAGTTATTCTTCTCCGAACGCGGGGCATTGTCCTGGCCGGTCACGTCTCCTCTCTGAGTCTCAGGACCCGGTTGATCAACGCATGATCGACGCAGGGCTTCTCGATAACGCCGATCTGGCTCGAGCTGCGCGCAACCTCGATCAGTTCGGGAGAGGACGTACTAACCAACAACAAGACAGGAATTTCGACGCTCAGCTCGCGAAGTTCCCGCAGCAGTGCAGGACCGCTCAAGCCCGGCAGGTCTGCTTCGGAGATCAGGCAGCAATTACATGGGCGCCGTGGAAGCCAGAACTTGAGAAATGACTCGGCGTCCGGATACGAAAGCACGTCAATGCCGTAGGTGCCCAATAGCGTTGCCAGTCCGTCGCCGATCGCCTGGTCCGGATCCACTATATGGACGACAAAGTTGTCGCGCGTCACGAGTTGTTACTCGAAGCTGAACAAGACTGAGAGCACAGTATGGGCTCAGCGCGCTCCGTGGCGATATTGGGACTACCGCGTAACCTTCTGCGGATGCCCCGTGTCCGACAACGGTCGGACTAGATTGCTTCCTCGACGAGCTGCAGCTCGATCTTCATGCGAACCAGTTGAGCCAGTGTCCGGGCGTCGAGCTTCTTCATTACCTGTCCACGATGAACCTCGACGGTCCGCTCGCTTATGCCGAGATCCGCGGCGATTACCTTGTTCATCTGACCGTCCGCGACCCGGTCGAATACTTCCCGTTCCCGTTCCGAGAGTGACGACAATTTGTTAGCGAGGTCCTTGCGGTTGAGCGCCTTTCTGTGAGCATCTTCATCGAGATTCAATGCCTCGTTAATTCGCTCCAGCAGGTCATGTTCCCTGAACGGCTTGCGGATGAAGTCCAGCGCACCACGACGCATCGCTTCGACAGCCATGGGGATATCACCGTGTCCGGTAATAAATATGATCGGTAGCGAGGATCCTGTTTCGAGCAGCTTCTTCTGCAGGTCCAGGCCGGTCATGCGCGGCATGCGGATGTCCAGAACCAGGCAACCGCGTTTGTCGTCGTCGTACGCGTCGAGAAACTCCTGGCCGCCCTCGTAAAGCTCGCACGGCTGACCAACCGTCGCCAGCAGTAAACTGAGCCCGTCGCGTACCCCTTCGTCGTCGTCTACGATAAAGACTGTTTGATCATCACTCATGGCGAGTCTCTCGCTCTATTGCGGGAAGCGTGAACCAGAATGTCGTGCCGCGGCCATCATTGTTGCTGAAGCCGATACTGCCGCCGTGTGCCCTGATGATCGCCTGGCTGATCGACAGGCCCATGCCCATGCCGGACGATTTCGTCGTCGAAAACGGGGTAAACAGGCTGTCGGCGAAGTCATCCGGTACCCCACACCCCCTGTCACTGACCGAGACCTCGATCTGGTCCCCATCGAGCATCCGGGTTCGAATCGACACTGACCTTTCATCGTCATCGCCCGTCGCGATCATCGCCTCCATAGCATTGCGCAGCAAATTGAGCGCCACCTGCTGAATCTGTACCCCATCCACGGACACCAGGGAGAGGTTCGGGCCCTTCTCGAACTTGATCTGGATGTCATAAATTCTTGCCTCGGACTCTGCAAGCTTCACGGCACTCTCGAGCAGGTCGTTGCAGTCAACAGTTTCCTTGACGTTCTCGCCTTCTCTCGCCATCTTTTGCATGCGTTCGACAACGTCGCTTGCCCGCAGCGCATGTTCGTTGAGCTTTTCACAAACCTCACTAATTCGCTCGAAATCACCGGAGTCGACCAGGCGCCTCCCAGCCTGCGCGAATAGCGATATGGCCGTTAACGGCTGATTGATCTCGTGTGCAATACCGGCTGCCATTTCCCCGAGGGTGCTGAGCCGCGCGACATGTGCGACTCGAGCACGGTGTTGTCGTGCTTCCTCCTCCGCCAGCTTGCGCTCCGTGATGTCGTGACTCTCCGTTATGAGAAAGACGGTCTCCCCCTCCGCATCCGGGATGGGCCGTACCGAAAAATCCAGGATCGCCATTTGTCCGTCTTTGCGCAGGCAGGTTGCCTCGAATCGTACGGTCTCCCCCGCCGCTGCCGATTTGACGGCGTCGTGGATGCGCTCCTGCATTTCGGGCGAGTGACGCCACCACGGTGTCGCCCAGAACGGCTGGCCCAGAACGGCATTGCGTTCGAGTCCTGCAAATTCCAGTGACTTCTGGTTGGCTTCTAGGACCGTACCATCGACGTTCAGAATCCCTGCAAGCTGATGCCGCTGTTCGAATACGGCACGAAATCGGCGCTCTACCGAGACTCGAGATTCCTCGGCCGCCTTTTGCTCCGAGATGTCGCGCATTATTCCGGCGAAGCACTGCTCGCCGTCGAGCAGCACTTCGCTTGCAGCAAGGTAGATCGGAAACTCGGTACCGTCTTTGCGCAGGGCCGGAACCTCACGGCCGGCACCGCAGATGGTGCCCTCACCGGTGGCAACGTACCGGTCTACATAGCCGGTATGCTTGCTGCGATAGGGTTCGGGAATCAGGACATTAACGTCTTTGCCAATCAGCTCTTCGGCAGCGTAGCCGAACATCTCTTCCGCGGCACGGTTAAAGGATTCGATCCGCCCCTGGGCGTCAAGCGTGACAATGCCTTCGGCAGCCGTCGCGACGATTGCTTTGGAGTACGCTTCGGATCGTGCGAGCGCTGCCTGCTGCTGACGATGCTCCAGCTCTGCAGAGACCCTGACCGCGGCCAGCGATACCAGCGCGCTGGCCATCTCCGTGTCCTGCAGCGGCTGGGTGCCGAACACGCAGATCTGGCCAATTTTAGTGCCTCCGCGATTGACGATCGCGCTGCCGACGAAGCTCTCGCAGCCGTAGCCGATACTGGACTTGTCCAGCGTATATCGCCTGCTCAGCTCACAATCGACTACCTGAACGCCATGGCGCATAACCGCCGCACAGGGCGTACCACTCAAGGCGTATTCTCTAACGGGGCCGGGCTTGCCCTCCTCCCAGGACGCTACGGTACGGGACATGCCGGGGTCGAAATTCTCGGTTACGTATGCCCGTCGCGCGCCCAGGACCGCCGCAAGGGCGGCCAGCAGCTTGTAAAGCAGCTCGTCGGTGCTTGCGCCAGGGACGATACCCGCAAGCTCGCAGACCTGCTCCGACGGACTCCAGTTGCCAATCGCCAGGTGCGAGCCTGTACTGTGGCGTCTTACGCTAGGGCTGGCGATGTTGGTGGACTCCGGAATTCGACGGCGGGAACCAAAATACTACCTGCATGGCCTCACCAGCCCAATTTCGGTAAGCCACAGGGGGCTAAGTGCTGACACGTACCCGTGGGCGCGGTACTTTCACGGGGTCGATGCTTTCATTGCTCCAGAGCGAGTAATGACGCAGCGACTGTCACGTTGACATGAAAAGTCGGTTTCACTCGATCTTTTCGGGAGAGACCAGAACTCCGTCTTCGTCGCAATAGACCCAGTGGCCCGGCCGAAAACGGGCGCCACCGAACTCCAGCTCGGTGTCCGTTTCGCCCTCGCCCTTTTTTTCGCTTTTGGCGGGGTTTACCCCGAGCGCCTTGACGCCGATGTCGATACCGGCGATTTCAGCCGAGTCACGAATGGCACCGTTGATGATGACGCCCGCCCAGCCATTATCACGCGCTCTCGCCGCGAGCATGTCGCCCATCAGTGCTATCGCCGTGGAACCGCCACCATCGACAACGATGACGTCGCCTTCGCCGGGTTCGTTCAGCAGCTCACGAAACAGGACATTGTCATGGAAGCACTTGACGGTTCGAATCCTGCCGAAGAAAGCATTACGTCCCCCGAAATCCCTGAACTGGATGGAACAGGTCTCGCACGAATCCTCAAAGTCGTCGTAGAGATCAGTCGTCGCTCGCATCGGCACTCTCCTTGTATCGTGATTCGCGGCCTATTCAACGGGCTTTACGGGCGATAATAAAGACTACCCTCTTATCGGGCTGCCATGCATGTTCGATGTCGAACCCGGCACTCCTGAAGCTACTCTCGAGTTCGGTCCTGGTGAAAATCCGCACGAGCGGGAAGATACCGAGCCACGTGCCGATCGGTCCGACAAACCGGAACCATTTCATGCTGTCGCCGAGACACACCGTGTTGCTGACGAAGATCCCGCCCGGCCTGAGAGTGTCATGGATTCGGGCGATGACCGCTTCCTTGTCATCGAGCAGGTGCAAAAGGCTGAGCGCCAGCACGGCGTCCACTGATTCGGAAGCTACGTCGAGATCCTCGATGGCAAGGGCTTCGAACGTCACGTTCTCTACGCCGGCCGTGGCCGCCTTGCGCTTCGCTATCTCGATCATTTTCTCCGAGATGTCCGTCGCACGAACGTGCCCTACGTGCGGCGCATGCGCGATCGCGGTCGAGCCAGTACCGCAGCCGATTTCGAGCACCTCCATGTCCTGTCGGAAATATTCGCGGGTCATGGCGAGTTTCTTTTGATAGGCCGCTTCGTCGCCTACCGGCTTTTTCGCGTACCTTTCCGCGATCCGGTTCCAGAACTTTTGTGATCGAGCCATTGCCAGCCTCCCACACAACGGGGACAGTGACTTTAAGTGCCAGGCGAACCGGAAACGGGGTGTCTCGCCTGGCACTTAAAGTCACTGTCCCCTATTTGTAGATGAAACGGCGGCGCTATATGCGCCGCCGTTTGTTTTCATCCAGCTCTCAGCCAGCTGGCATTCAACGGCTTGCGACCGCCTTGCCGTGATGGCTCTTAGCCACTTCGAAGCGGTCCAGCATCATTACTTTGTTCCATGCAGCGACGAAGTCGTTTACGAACTTCTCTTCTCCGCCGTTTGCTGCATAGACTTCGGCAATGGCACGCAATTCGGCGTGTGACCCAAATACGAGGTCTACGGGCGTGGCCGTCCACTTGAGTTTGCCGCTAGTACGATCACGGCCCTCGTAGACGCCCGCTTCTTTCGACGACTTCGTCCATGCCGTGTCCATGCTTAGCATATTCACGAAGAAGTCGTTGCTCAGGGTGCCCGGCTGGTCGGTGAATACACCGTGTTCGGAATCACCCGCATTGGCGCCGAGAGACCGCATGCCGCCGATCAGCACGGTCATTTCAGGAATGGTCAGGGTCAGCATGTCTGCCTTGTCGACCATCATGGCTGTCGGCGACCGGTAGTTGCCCTCGCCGAAGTAGTTGCGGAACGCGTCCGCCTTCGGGCGGAGTACCTCGAACGACGCGATGTCGGTCTGTTCCTGTGTTGCGTCCATGCGCCCGGGCGTGAACGGCACCGCAACGTCATGACCAGCCTTTTTCGCAGCACGCGCTACCGCCGCGTCACCGGCCAGCACGATCATGTCCGCCATCGATATGCGCTTTCCAGTCCGCTGTGCACGGTTGAAGTCTGTCCGGATGCGCTCGAGGACTCGCAGAACTTTCTCGAGTTCATCCGGATCATTCACAGCCCAGCTGGCCTGCGGGGCGAGGCGAATCCGCGCGCCGTTCGCGCCGCCGCGCATGTCGGTGCCGCGGAACGTCGAGGCCGACGCCCATGCGGTCCTGATCAGCGCCGGGATGCTCAGGCCCGACTCGAGAACTTCGTTCTTCAGCGTTC